>JAFRNP010000008.1 GCA_017430145.1 Clostridia bacterium | reverse complement strand
TTTATTCTTTTTTTGCTTTTTTGTTTTTGAAATACAAAACGGCCAGAACGATGAGCACCGCAAATTCCGCGTACATCAGCAGGGTTTTTCCCACGGTCACCGCAGAGGCGAACCCGGCGAGGGCGGCGGACAGGGAAGCGGTTTTCAGCATCACGATCGTGCAGACGTTTTCGATAACGTCCAGCGCCATCAGCGCCGCCGGCAGGATCAGAAAGGCGTCCGCTTTTTTTTTGAGCCGCGCCGTCAGCCCCATAAAGAACGCGGTGTAGGCGACGGGGTAAAAGAAGTCCAGCGGCAGCTGCCGGGTCAGATAGATGCGCCGTCCCTCGTCCGACAGGCGTTCCAGAAACAGCTTTGCCGTTTCGTACGAATACCCGAAGTTCATATCGAAGCACCGGATCCCGCCGGTGCTCCCTTCGATGGCGGGGATCAGCCACAGGTTCATGACAAGGCAGACGGCTGCCGTCAGTATACCGCTGACGATCAGCGCAGGTGTGGAAGCGAGATAATAAAACGGTTTCTTCTGCATCGGCGGGCCCTCTTTCCGGCGGATTTTTATTCGGCTGTTTCGGCAAAGTCAACGGCCGGAGGCAGTTTCGCGCGGTCGATCACGGGAAAATTCCCTGATGGGCCGCGCGGTCCTGTCGATCTTTTTCTTAAGCTGCAGACGTCGCCTTTTTGGGGAACAGTTTTTTATCGATCGGCTTAAACGCCGCGGAGAACCCGAACGTCAGCGCCACGGTCACGGCCACGGTGATCACAACGTATACGTATGTGTTGATATCGGGGACGTACCGGTTCATCACGTTCATCGGCAGCCGCTGCAGGATGTAGACCCAGAACAGGTTTTTCCCGAGCCAGTTCAGGACCGGGTTGCCGATTTTGAATTTCATCAGAGCGATCACGATGGTCAGGACGAGGGCCAGCGCCTCCGGTTCAAAGAACAGATACACGCCCGTATAGATCCGCAGGAAATGGAATACTGCAAACAGAGCCCCGGCGGCAAACAGGGAAAAAATGTACGTTGCCGTGTTCTTCTGGACGAAACGCGTGAACCCCGGCTGCAATACGGAGAACCACATACCCAGCGGATACAGAATGATCGTATCGTAAAACACGTAATCCGCCTTCAGCAGGTACAGGCCGCCGATCAGCGCCAGCGTAAGGCCTGTCACGATCGCGACGGACGGCACGGGCTTTTTCTTCCCGATCCGGAAGGCCGCGATCGTGATGATATACAGGCAGAAGGTATCAAACATGTACCAGTTGCTGTTGCCGATGCTTTTCCAGCCGATAAAGGAGAACAGGACGGTGCCGGGCTTGAGTTCATTCTGCATACACAGCCCCACGATCAGGTACACCAGAATGGCGCAGGCAAAGTGGAACCAGACCCGGAGCAGGCGGTTTTTGGGCATCTCGCGCAGGTAATCCGGTTTCTTCAGCAGCGATTGCGCAATGGCGTATCCGGAAAAGAACAGGAAGGTGACCACCACCAGCTGTCCGAAGCTCAGATACTTCGATAACCCGCCGCCGGCGGAGAACGCCACCTTTTCACCCGGCGCCGCGAGGCTGTTCAGGGAGCCTTTGATATGGTCGAACATGACCAGCATGGTAAAGATCCCGTTAATGGCAGTCGTGGACGCGATGCCGAGGTAATCCTGTCGGAATCCGTTTTTCTGAAAGCGGATCCCGAAGACGCTGATCAGCGCGATGGGGATCAGAAACCATTTCATGTCCGGAAACTCCTTTGATCAATTATTTTTTTGCGTTGATGTATCCCTTGATGTTGGCGACGCCCACGTAGATCTCCTGCTTGCCGCCCTCAGAGACCACAAGGCTCGGCGCCTGCTTCAGGCCCAGCGCCGCCGCCTCCTCCTTATGCTCGGAGACGAAACGCTTTTCAAAGGGGATGCCCGCCTTTTCGAGCCAGCTGCCCGCCAGTTTGCAGTTGGGACAGGTCTCGGTGGCGTACAGGATCACGGTCTCAAGGGCGGCTTGGGACGCGGCGGGGGCGGTCTCAAACAGCGGTTCCGCGCCGCAGCAGGGGCCCTGATGGGTCAGAACGGAGTGCTCGAGGTTGTAGACCTTTCTGTCCTTGAATTCCTGCGCCTTGCCGTCGTTCCAGTTCTGGACCGGGCGGTAATAGCCGGTGATGCGGGAGTAGACCTCGGTGGTCTTGCCGCACTTCGGGCAGGTATATTCCTCGCCGGAGATGTAGCCGTGCTCGCGGCAGACGGAATAGGTGGGGGACATGGTGTAATAGGGCAGACGGTAGTTTTCGGCGATCTTGCGCACCAGCGTGGCGGCGGCTTTCCAGTCGGAGAGCTTTTCACCGAGGAACGCGTGGAACACGGTGCCGGAGGTGTACAGGGTCTGCAGCTCGTCCTGGATGTCCAGCGCGGAGAAGATATCGTCGGTGAAGCCCACGGGCAGGTGGGAGGAGTTGGTGTAGTAGGGGGTGCCGCAGTCGCCGGAGGCGGTCACGATTTCGGGGTACCGGGCGCGGTCGTGCTTGGCAAGGCGGTAGGCGGTGGATTCCGCCGGGGTCGCCTCCAGATTGTACAGGTCGCCGTACTGTTCCTGATAGTCGCTCAGACGCTCGCGCATGTGGTTCAGCACGCGCTTGGTGAACGCCTGCGTCTCGGGGTGGGTCATATCCTTTTTCAGCCATTTTGCGTTGAGGCCGGCTTCGTTCATGCCCACAAGGCCGATGGTGGAGAAGTGGTTGTCGAAGGTGCCGAGGTACCGTCTGGTGTATGGGTACAGGCCCTCCGCCATCAGCTTCGTCACCACGGTGCGCTTGACCTTCAGGCTGCGCGCGGCGATGTCCATCATCTTGTCCAGACGCTTCATGAACGCCTCTTCGTTCTCCGACAGGTAAGCGATGCGCGGCATGTTGATCGTTACCACGCCGATGCTGCCGGTGGATTCGCCGGAGCCGAAATAGCCGCCGGACTTTTTGCGCAGCTCCCTGAGGTCCAGGCGCAGGCGGCAGCACATGCTGCGCACGTCGCTGGGCTCCATGTCGGAGTTGACGTAGTTGGAGAAGTAGGGCGTGCCGTATTTGGCGGTCATTTCAAACAGCAGCCGGTTGTTTTCGGTCTCCGACCAGTCGAAATCGGCGGTGATGGAGTAGGTGGGGATCGGATACTGGAAGCCGCGGCCCTGGGCGTCGCCCTCGATCATGGTCTCGATGAACGCCTTGTTGACCATGTCCATTTCCTTTTTGCAGTCCCCGTAGGTGAAATCCTGGGGCTTGCCGCCCACGATGGCGGGTTTCACGGCCAGGTCCGCGGGCACGGTCCAGTCCAGCGTGATGTTGGAGAACGGCGACTGCGTGCCCCAGCGGGAGGGCGTGTTGACGCCGAACACGAAGGACTCGATGCACTTTTTGACCTCGTGGTAGCTGAGGTTGTCAACCTTTACGAAGGGCGCCAGATAGGTGTCGAAGGAGGAGAACGCCTGCGCGCCCGCCCACTCGTTCTGCATGATGCCGAGGAAATTGACCATCTGGTTGCACAGCGTCGCCAGATGCTTTGCGGGCGAAGAGGTGATCTTGCCCGGTACGCCGCCGAGGCCCTCTTCGATGAGCTGCCTCAGCGACCAGCCGGCGCAGTAGCCGGTGAGCATGGACAGGTCGTGCAGATGGATGTCCGCGTTCTTGTGCGCGGCGGCGATCTCCTCGTCGTAGATCTCACTGAGCCAGTAGTTGGCGGTGATGGCGCCGGAGTTGGAAAGGATCAGACCGCCCACGGAATACGTGACGGTGGAGTTTTCCTTTACGCGCCAGTCGTTGATGTGCAGATAGTTGTCGACGATGTCCTTGTAATCAAGGATCGTGGAACGCATATTGCGGATCTTTTCGCGGTTCTTCCGGTACAGGATGTAGGCCTTTGCCACGTCCGCATAGCCCGCTTCCCCAAGCACGTGCTCCACGGAATCCTGGATATCCTCCACCTGTACTTTTCCGTCCTTGATCTTCGGCTCAAAATCCGCCGTGACCCGAAGGGCGATAAAATCGATGATGCTTTGATTATACTGCTTATTCTGGGCGTCAAACGCCTTGGCAATGGCGACCGCGATCTTGGAAATATCGAATTCCGCCAGCTGCCCGTCTCTTTTTACGACCTGAAACATGATGTCCTCTCTTTCTCTGAACTTTTTTTGAATCTAACAGACACGTCGGGGCGCAGGGGCGCCCTTCCTGTTTTAACCGTGCACGGAGTATTGTATCACCCTTTGTTTGAAAAATCAATATTTAGTGGTGAGATTTTTGCATTTTTCGTTTTTGCACAATATATTGCGCATTTTTTGTTTAAATCCCACGGATTTCCACAATCGGGACGTATTTCAGCGCGGCTTCGCGCATACGCTGCATTTCCGTCTCATTCACGGCGGAGGAGGAGCCCTCCAGCAGGATGCCGCTGTCCTTGAACGCCTGCAGGTAATAGCGTTTTGCGCCGGCGATCCATTTTGCTGCGGCTTCGATATCGGCCACGGTGTGAAACTCTTTCACGACCGTGGTACGGAATTCATGATCGACGCCGCTTTCTTTCAGAAGGGCGATGCTGCGCGCGGCTTTGCTGAGATCGAGGGACTTTACCCCGCAGGTCTCCGGGTATTTTTCCGGGCGGTTTTTGATGTCCATGGCGACGTAGTCGAGAAGGCCTTCGTCCAGCAGCGCGGCGAGGCGGTCCGGGAAAAAGCCGTTGGTATCGAGCTTTACAAGGAACCCGCGGTCGCGGATCTGTTTCAGAAAGTCCCCCAGATCCCGCTGCATAAGGGGCTCCCCGCCGGTGACGGCGACGCCGTCCAGGATCCCCCGGCGTTTTTCAAGGAACGCAAAAAAATCCGCCTCCTTTACGGCGGGGTCGTCGTCGCCGAGAACCAGCGGTACGTTATGGCAGAACGGGCACCGCAGGTTGCAGCCGCCGGTAAAAACGGTGCAGGCGGTGTGCCCGGGAAAATCGAGCATTGTTAACGTCTGATAACCCTGAATATTGATGGTACTCACCTCATAATCTGTTTTTCCGTATTGTATAACAAAAAAGCGCCCGCGTCAACGGTTTTCAAAGTTTCCCTATCGCATTCAGCACACGCTTCTTGTCTGCGCTCCACATGGGTGCAGCGAGCGTACGTTTGTCGCCGTCGCCGGTCAGGCGGTGCACGGCGACCGTCGGCGGGATGTGCGGCACAAGAAAGCGCAGCAGGTCCAGGTATTCCTCCATCGAAAGGGTCGGCACCTCGCCCGCAAGCCACAGCGGGTACAGGTCGCTGTCCTTCAGCACGTGCAGAAGCTGCAGCTTGACCCCGTCGGTCCCGGCGCCGACCGCGTGCAGGAGCGTTTCGCGCATATCCTCTTCCGTTTCGCCCGGCAGCCCGAGGATAACGTGGGTGATCACGTAGATCCCGGCCTTCTTCAGGTCTCTGACCGCGCGGTCGTAGACGGGGGTCCCGTACCCGCGGCGGATGAACCGGACGCTCTCTTCCTTCGTCGTCTGCAGGCCGAGCTCGATCCAGACCGGTTTTTTGTCGTTCAGCTCCCGCAAAAGGGCAAGCACCTCCGGCCCCAGGCAGTCCGGGCGCGTGGCGATGCTCAGCACGTCGATATCGTCCCGGCTTATCACCTCCGTATAGAGCGCGCGCAGCCGTCCAATGGGCGCGTAGGTGCCCGTATAGCTCTGGAAATAGGCGATATAGCCGCCGTTTTTATGCTTTGCCGCCACGCGCCGTTTCGCGTCTTCGATCTGTTCGCCGAGCGTAGCGCCCCTGCCCGTGAACTCGCCGGAGCCGCCTGCGGAACAAAAGATGCACCCGCCAACGCCGCAGGTCCCGTCCCGGTTCGGGCAGGTAAAGCCCCCGTCCAGCGACAGCTTGTACAGTTTTTTGCCGAAGGTCTCCCGGCAGTAGTCGTTCATCGAATAGTATTCCATCATTACAGCCCGCCGAGGTCGAAATCCGGCGTATACTCCTCTTTTGCGCTGGACAGCTCCTGCACGTAGCCGTTTTCGACGCCGCTCAGGTATAAATAGTCCGTGACGCGTTCGTATTCCGCAGGCGTCAGGCGCCGGTTGAGGGAGGGCACCGGCAGGGGCTCGGCCGGCGGCGTATACTGGCTCATGAGGCTGAACAGGATCTCCGTTTGTGAAAACCGGCCGAACAGCCGGTCGATCGCGTCCAGGGAGTTTTCGGTAAAGCCCGGCAGCACCAGGTGCCGCACCAGTACGCCGCGGGTCAGAAGCCCGTCCTCGTTCAGCCGGAAGGGCCCGGTCTGCCGCAGCATCTCCCCGATGGCGGAAAGCGCCGTTTCGGGGTAATCGGGGGCGTTTGACAATCGCTTTGCAAGGGCGGCGTCCGCGTATTTGAAGTCCGGCAGATAAACGTCGACCAGCCCTTCCAGCCGCCGTAGCGTTTCCACACGTTCGTACCCGCCGCAGTTGTATACCACCGGGATCGGGAGCTTCGTAAGCCGCAGCGCCTCGGCGATCTTGTCCGCATAGTGCGTGGGCGTCACGAGGTCGATGCATTCGGCGCCCTCATCTGCGAGGGCAGCAAAGATCTCCGCAAGCCGGGCGACGCTGATCTCTTTTCCGCGCCCTTCCCGGCTGATGGGCCTGTTCTGGCAATAGATACATCTCAGATTGCAGCCCGAAAAAAACACCGTCCCCGCGCCGTAAAGCCCGGAGATACAGGGTTCCTCCCAGAAATGCAGGCAGGCCTTTGCGGCGGTGAGCGCTTCGGGCGCGCCGCAGAAGCCGACGCCTTTTGTTCTGTCGATATTGCATTTTCGGGGACAGAGAGTGCAGGGGAGCATACTTTTTTTTACCTTTGATCGTGTTGGGAGAGCATATTGGGAAAAAAGTTATAAAAGATAAAAGATACAAAGTAAGAAATTCGGAACGCCGCGCAGCGCGGCGTTGATTACAGTAAGCTTTTGCCTCACATATATCTTTTTTTATACTTACATATACCTTTTTTATAATCGAGAGTCAAGCGCGGGACGCGCTTCCTGAATCACTGAGCCGGATTTCAGATTCCGATCATTGGGCGTTCCTTTGGGGAGCCGGGCGTAAAGTCGGCTATGATCGGGTGCGGGCGGAGCCCGCCCGCATTTGTTACTTTCTTACTTTTTTACTTTGTTACTTTGTTTTTTCTCTTCCCTGAATCCGATCTCTTCATAAAACGTCACCCGTTCGTCCCTGCAAAGGACGTACGGCGTTTTGCCGTCGTCGAGCGCCCGGCGGCACAGGGTCAGGATGCAGGACCGCGCAAGGCCGTTGCCCCGCGCTTCGGGGACCGTGAATACGTCGCCGATCAGCGCCGTGTCCCGGTTCTGCGCCGTGATCCACGCAAAGGAAACGAGCGCGCCGGATCCGTCAAAACAGCCGACGCCGGCGCATAGCCCCCGGTTCATCGCCTTGACCCGCCGCACATACCGGATCTCGTCCGCCTCGGAAAGCGTATCCTTTCCGTCGTGCAGCAGCCATATCTGTGCGACGTGCTCCTTTGCAAGGGGGAGCGCCTGCCGCGGCGGGGTTTCCGGCGGTGTGCGCAGGCTGAGTATGTGCAGCTCCGGGTAGGGATCGCCGTGTGCATCCGCGCGCACGAGCCGGCTGCCGTTGAAGAGATACACGCCGACAAGCGAACGGCTTCCGTCCACGCGCAGCCAGAGCTGCGATTCCGGCGGCGGGACCTCCGTTTTTAAAAAGGTATAGATCTCCGCGCCGCCGATCCCGGTTTCGGTCAGTTTCAGCGCCTCAGCGCATAATGCGGCGTCCGGTCTGACAAAATGCCCCTCCGGGAGGGAAAAGAGCTTATCCATCGGCAAGCTCTTCAAGCATCGCCCCGGCAAGCTGCCTGAGCGATTCCAGATCCTTCAGCTCGCATACGCCGGAAGGGGAGTGGATATACCGGCAGGGAAGGCTCAGCGTCAGGGTCTTTACGCCCCCACGGCTGACGTGGATCGCGCCGGCGTCGTTGCCGCCGGCGACTGCGGTCTTCGGCTGCGCCGGGATGCCGCGTTCTGCGGCGAGCGCCATCGTCCGGTCGTAGAACGTTTTGTCGTAGACCGTCCGCCTGTCCATAAAGGAGACGGCCGCGCCCCTGCCGAGCTCACACACCCGTTTTTCTGGGGGCGTGTCGATCAGGTCCGCCGCCGTGGTGGCCTCCAGCACAATGGCGTAATCGGGCGCGGCGGTGTAGGCGGAGGCGGCGGCGCCCCGCAGCCCGACCTCCTCCTGTACGTTAAAACAGAAGACGGCGTCGTATGCGGGACCCTCCTCGAGCATGTCCAGCATCACGGCGACGCCCGCCCGGTCGTCGATCGCTTTCGAGAGCGCCCGGCCGCCGAGCTTTACGAAGGGGACGTCAAAAACCGCCGTGTCGCCGGGACGTACCAGCTTCCCGGCCTCTTCGGCGCTGTCGCAGCCGATATCGACGGTCAGGCTTTTCAGATCCGGCAGCTGCTTTTTTTCCTCCGGTTTGCACAGATGCACCGGCGGCAACCCGATCACGCCTCTTACGCCGTTTTCAAACCGCACCGCCCTGCCGGTCAGAACGCCCGGCATGACCCCGCCGACGGGGGTGAAGCAGATCAGCCCGTCCTCACGCACAAAAGTGGCGATGATCCCCACCTCGTCCATGTGGGCGGTGACCATGACCCTGTTTTTCGCCGGTTTTTTGCCTTTGGCTTCCACGATCAGGTTGCCCAGCGGGTCCACGGTATACGGCCGCCCGCCGAGCCGGGAGATCACAAAGTTCCGGATCGCGTCCTCCCGCCCGGACACGCCGTCCAGGCCGCAGAGTGTTTCAAGGAGCTCAGAAAGCATCTGTCTGTCCCTCCTTATCCGTAAGGTATGCGGTAAACAGCGCCGCGACGGCGCCGAGGTCTTTCAGGTCCAGAAGCTCCGCGGGCGTGTGCATGTTCCGGATCGGAATGCTCACAAGGCCTGTCAGCCTGCCGCCGGCGGCGTTCACGATATTGTCCGCGTCGGTGCCGGTGGAGCGGGAGCTGACTTCATAGGTAAAGGGGATGCCGTTCTTTTCTGCGAGGGCGGAAAGCCGCTCCGTCATGCTTCTCTGCAGGATCGGCGAGCAGTGGATCATCGCGCCGGAGCCCAAAGGCGACGATTCTTCCCGCCGCACGCCCGGCTGGCAGGCAAAGCTCACGTCCGTGACCAGCGTCGCCGCGGTAGCGGACGAAAAGGCAGCCGCCCCGGCGCCCTGCCCGCCGGTCTCCTCCCGCGTCGTAAAGACGCATGCGATCCGTTTGGCGCAGCCGGCTTTTACGGCGTCCAGCGCAGCGGCGATCACGGCGGCGACCCCGGCGGAATTGTCGAGATAGGGCGCCGAGACGCGCTCGCCCTGCAGTTCGTAAAAGGCCGGCGCGTACAGGATGCGGTCGCCCGGGACGACGAGCTCTCTCATCTGCGCCGCCGGCAGGCCGCAGTCGATCCCGAGCTCGGAAAAGTCGAGGGCGGTTTTGTCGCCGTCCTTTTCCGCGAGATGCGGCGGGGTGCTGATCACGACGCCGTCGAGCGTCTTTTTCCCGTATACCCGCACCCGGGCGGCGGCAAGCACGCGGGCGTCCGTCCCGCCGAGCCTGTCGACCCTTAAAAAGCCGGTGTCGGGGTCCACGGCCTTTACGATCATGCCGATCTTGTCCATGTGCGCCGTCAGCGTGACGCCCCCGGGCGCGTCCGGATTCAGGATCACCGAAAGGTTCCCGAGCGCGTCGGCAGATATTTTCGCGCCGGTGTTTTCAAAAAACGCGGCGATCACCGCGGCGGCGCCGTCCTCCGAACCGGTGGGGGAGGGGGCGGCCGCGACGGCGCGCAAAATCTCTTTTAATTGCCGGACGTCCACGTCGGTCCCTCCTCTTTTTTCAGTACGGCGTCAAGCACCTCGGAATAGCTGTCCATGAATTCCGTCAGGAAGATCTCCGCCTCTTCACACTCCATGGCGTGCAGGGCGGCGAGGGTCTGCCGCTCGGCGGCGGAAAACTCCAGGTTGCCGGTGTTGCGCTCCTCGATGCATTTGATCAGCGCCGAGATCTTATCCGCCGCTTTCAGAAGCCGGTAGGTCTCCTGCGTTTCATCCGGCTGCAGCAGCCCTGCGTACGCGGGGCGCAGATCCGCGGGCAGCGTTTCGAGAATGGAGCGCGCCGCCGCCGTTTCGATCTGCCGGTAGGCTTCACGGATGGCGGGGGAGTAGTATTTGGCGGGCGTCGGCATGTCGCCGGTCAGGATCTCCGGCAGGTCGTGGTACATGCCCATGACCGCCAGATCCGCGGCGGGGTAATTCTTCCCGAGCCGCGTGTTGCCGATCAGGGCCAGGCAGTGGGCGATCGCCGCCGCCTCCAGCGCGTGGGAGGCGAGGCTCTCCTCTTTCGTGTTGCGCATCAGCGCCCAGCGGTTGATGTTTTTCATGCGGGAAAAAAGGGCGAAAAAATGACTGCTCATACGGATCCGTTCCTTTTTACGTTGATAATGGGACCATTATACGCCATTCTTTAAAAAAAATCAATCGGTAAGTGCTTGTGGAGCGGAGAAAACTGTGATACAATAATGTTACTTTTTTACAATGATTTGTAAACGGGGGGATCGCTGTGCTGATTTTGACGCCGGAAGAGATCCGGCAGGCCGAAGCCGCGGCGAACGCCGCGGGCCTGTCCTATGAGACCATGATGGTAAACGCCGGAAACGGCTGCGCGAAGGCGATCCTTGCGGCCTGTCCCGGGCTGCGGCGGTTTGTTCTGCTGTGCGGAAAAGGCAAAAACGGCGGCGACGGCTTTGTGATCGCCGCGCGCCTGCGGGAAGCGGGGAAGGACGTTGTCGTCGTGCGCGTGTTCGACGCGCCCTCAGACGCCCTGTCGGAAACGGTGTACGCCCGTTTGTCGCAGGACGTCAAACGGCTTTGCTATGAAAAAGAGCCGGCGGCGTGCATGGAGGCGCTGTCTGCGGCGGATGCGGTCGTGGACGCGATCTTCGGCATCGGTTTCAAAGGGACGCTCCCTGCCGCGGCGGCGGAGCTGATCGCGGCGGCAAACGCCTTGTCGGCAAAACGCTTTGCGGTGGATATCCCGAGCGGGCTCAGCGTATCGTCGCCTCCGGCGGACTGTTTTCAGGCGCACCGGACCCTCTCCATGCTCTGTTTCAAAGAGGAACATATCAGAAAGCCGTGGAAATATGCCTGCGGCAGGGTCTCGGTGATCCCTATCGGGTTTGAAGCGACGGGTTCCGGCCGCGTGTCCTTCACCGCCCGGGAGATCGCGGCGATGCTGCCGGAACGTCCCTTTGACGCCAACAAGGGGACCTTCGGCAATACGCTGGTCCTCGGCGGCAGCCGCGCCATGCCCGGCGCAGCCCTGATCGCCGCCGACGGCGCGCTCCACGCGGGGGCGGGGCTGGTGACGCTGGGGATTCCGGACGTCTGTTTGTCCGCCGCGACGGCGCAGCTCAGGGAGTGTGTGTTTTTGCCCCTTGCGAGCGATGGTAACGAGCAGCTCTCCGAGACGAACAAAGAGACGCTGTCCGGGCTTCTGCCGCGCTTTTCCGCGGTCGTGTTCGGCAACGGGGCGGGCACGGGCGACGGCCCGCGCGCGCTGCTGAAAACGCTGTTGAAGGACGTTCGGCGCCCGCTTCTCCTTGACGCCGACGGCATAAATCTTGCCGCCGGGCATATAGATGAACTGAAGACGGCGAATGCGCCGGTGCTGCTGACGCCGCATCCCGGCGAGATGGCGCGGCTGACGGGCACGGATATCCGGTCCGTTCTTTCGGCGCCCGAACAAACGGCGTCGGCGTTTGCAAAAGAGACCGGCGCGTATGTGCTGCTCAAGGGCGCCAATTCCGTGATCGCGGCGCCGGACGGCAGGCTGTGCCTGAACGCCGCCGGCGGCACCGCGCTGTCGCGGGGCGGCAGCGGCGACCTGCTGGCGGGGATCGCGGGGGCGTTTCTGTCCCAGGGCGCGGCGCCTTTTGAGGCGCTGGTCTCAGCCGCTTTTGTGCATGGGCTTGCGGGCGAGAAGGCCGAGCGGCGCTGTACCGCTTACGCCGCCACCGTCGAAGAGACCGTCAGAAGCCTCGGGGCCGCCTTCAAATCCATTACGGAAAGCAAGTGCTGAATTGCGGTTCTTTTTTCGGGCGGCAGGGTTGCCGCTTGTGATCCTGTTTCTATTTGCCGGCTGCGGCGAAAGCGGCCCCGTGACGTTTACGCCGGCGGGCGTATTCACGTCCGCCTTTACGATGCGGCAGGATGATCATTCGTTCAGCGGGGAGGTCGCCTGCCGGGGCGCGGACGACATCACGCTGACTTTTTCGGAGCCCGCGGGCGTGCGGGGCGTGGAGGTGCGTTACGTTCCCGGAGGGCTGACGGTCACCGTCGGCGACAAAACGGAAACGGTCTGTGAAGGGGAGCTTCCGGGCGGCGCGCCCGTAGAGCTGCTTCTGGCAGGTCTGCGGCAGTTCTGTTTTTGCGAACAGAGGGCAGATAAGAATGAAAACGGGACGTCCGAAAGCAGCGGGACGGTCGGCGGCGTGCTGCTGACCGCCGTATACGACGAAACGGGGCGGCTGTGTTCCGTCAGTGATAATAACGGGTTCGCTGCGGCGTTTATTGCCGCGGGGACCGATTGACCGGAGGCCCAGGCGCCCGCCGGTAACAGAAAGGAAAGGCCATGGAAGTCAAAAACAAAGAGGACGCGCGCGGGCGGATCGATGCGCTGACCGAACAGCTCAACCGGTATTCCTATCAGTATTACGTCCTCAACGAGAGCGAAGTGGACGACTACACCTACGACAGGCTCCAGCGGGAGCTGCTGGCACTTGAAGAGCAGTATCCGGAGCTGATACGCCCGGATTCCCCGACCCGGCGGGTCGGCGGCATGGCGGAGAGCACCTTTACGGCCGTACACCACGACGTGCGCATGGAGAGCCTGCAGGACGCCTTCTCGTATGAAGAGATCGAAGATTTTGACCGCCGCGTGCGCGAGCGGTTCACGGACGCCGATTACGTGGTGGAACCCAAGATCGACGGGCTGAGCGTGTCGCTGGAATATGAGAACGGCGTGTTTGTGCGCGGCTCCACCCGGGGGGACGGGGACGACGGCGAGGATATCACCGAAAATCTGCGCACCGTGCGCAGCATCCCGCTGCGGCTGACAAAGCCATTGCCGTTTCTGGAGGTCCGCGGCGAAGTCTATATGAAACGCGAAGTGTTTGAAAAGATCGTGGGCGCGCAGGAGCTGAACGGGGAAACGCCGTTCAAAAACCCGCGCAACGCCGCCGCCGGGTCCCTGCGGCAGAAAAACGCCGCCGTGACCGCCGCAAGGCAGCTGGATATTTTTGTTTTCAACGTGCAGCGGATCGAAGGCGAGGCGATCACCGGGCACCGGCAGTCGCTGGAGCTGCTGCGTTCGCTGGGCTTTGTGACCGTGCCGTTTTTCACTCCCTGCGCGGATATCGCCGAAGCCGAGCGGGAGCTGACGCGCATCGGCGAGATCCGTTTTACGCTGCCCTTTGATATCGACGGGGCGGTGATCAAGGTCAACGACCTTGAAAAACGGCGGGCGCTGGGTTCCACCGCCAAGTTCCCGCGGTGGGCGATCGCTTACAAGTACCCGCCGGAGGAGAAGGAGACCGTTCTGCGGGACGTGGAGGTCACGGTAGGGCGCACGGGCGCTTTGACCCCCACCGCCGTGTTCGACCCGGTTCTGCTCGCCGGGACGAGCGTCGCCCGCGCCTCCCTTCACAATCAGGACTTTATCAATAAAAAGGGCCTTTCGATCGGCGACCGGATCGTGGTGCGCAAGGCGGGCGATATCATCCCCGAGGTGGTGCGTGTGGCGGAACACGCGCCGGACGCGCCGGTTTTCACACTGCCGGACCGGTGCCCTTCCTGTGGGGAGCCGGTCTTCCGCGACCCGGACGGGGCGTTTCTGCGCTGCAATAACCCGGACTGTCCGGCGCAGCTTTTGCGCAACCTGATCCATTTCTGTTCCCGCGACGCCATGGATATCGAGGGTATGGGAGACGCGATCGTCACCGTGCTGGCGCAGAAGGGGCTGATCGCGGACGCGGCGGACATCTACAGTCTGAAAAAAGAGGACCTGGCGGCGCTGGACCGGCTGGGCGACAAATCGGCGGACAACCTTTTGCGGGCGGTCGGGAACTCGAAGAACAACGACCTGTCGCGCCTGCTGTTTGCCTTCGGCATCCAGAACATCGGCGCGAAGGCGGCAAAGCTGCTGGCCGTGCGCTTCGGCGATATGGACGGCCTGCTGGCGGCGGACAAAGAGGCGCTGCTTGCTATCGACGGCTTCGGCGAGGTGATGGCAAATTCCGTTCTGCAGTGGCTGTCGCTGGCGCCCTCCCGCCGGCTCATCGAAAAGCTGCGGGCCGCAGGCGTACGCATGACGGCGGACAAGCCTCCGGCGGACACCCGGTTCGCGGGGATGACCTTCGTGCTGACCGGGGCGCTGTCAATGTATACGCGGGACGAGGCCTCGGCGATCATCGAGCGCTTCGGCGGAAAGACCGCGTCCTCCGTCTCCAAAAAGACGAGCGTTGTGCTGGCGGGGGAAGCCGCCGGCAGCAAGCTGCGCAAGGCAAACGAGCTGGGGATCCGCGTGATCGGTGAGGAAGAATTCGCAAAGATGATCGCGCAGGAAGCGGAATGACCCTGCCGCATCAGACGCCTAAGCCGTATGTGACAACCGGAATGGGCAATGTCAACAGCTTCAGCAGAAGGACCGCTTCGGTCCATATTTGTAAAAAAGACGGAAAGGACAGGATCCTTCATATGGTTCCGATGTATGATCTGAAACGGGAATATCTGGCGGACCGGCAGCGGTATCTGGACCTGTTTGACGGGGTCTGTACCGACGCCGCCTTCAGCGACGGCAAATACGTGCGCGCCTTTGAATCGGCGTTTGCCGCGCGGTTCGGCGACGGCTTTTTTGCCGCTGCGCTCGGCAGCGGCACCGACGCGCTGTTCCTGACGCTGACGGCACTGGACGTGGGGCCGGGGGACGAGGTGATCGTGCCTTCCGCCACTTTTACGGCGACGCCGGGGGCGGTAAAGATGACCGGCGCAAGGCCGGTATTCGCGGATTGCGACCCCGACACCTGGCAGATCGACCCGGCGCACGTTTCCTCGCTGATCACGGGGCGGACGAAGGCGGCCATCGGCGTCCATCTGTACGGCAACCCGTTTGACGCCCCGGCGCTGCGGCGCATCACCGACGCCGCCGGGATCCCGCTGATCGAGGACTGCGCCCAGTCCTTCGGCGCCGAACTGAACGGCGTCAGGACCGGCTGCTTCGGCGCGGCGGCGTGCTTCAGCTTTTATCCGACGAAAAACCTCGGCGCCTTCGGCGAGGGCGGCGCCGTACTCAGCCGGGACCGCGCTCTGGCCGAACGGGTCGGCTTTTTGAAAAAACACGCGAAGACGGAAGACGGCGACCATCCCGTATTGGGGTACAATATGCGGATGTCCGGTCTCCAGGGCGCGTTCCTGTGCCGGAAATTAGAGGGTACGGACGCGTTTCTTGCGCGCAAACGCGCCATTGCCGGACAGTACCTTGCCGCGGTGGGGGACAGCCCCGTTCTGGTCCCGCAGGCGCTGGTCCCGGGCAGCCTGCCCTCGTACCATCTGTTTGTGCTGAAAACCGACGACCGGGAGGCGTTCCGGCGGTTTATGGCGGACAGAGGCGTTGAAACGGCGGTGCAGTACCCGGTGCCCTGCCACCTGCAGGGCGTTTTTGCCGACGGCAGCCGCCTGCCGGTGACGGAGGAACTGTTCAGACGTGCGGTATCCGTGCCGATCTATCCGTATCTGACGGACGCGGAGACGGCGTCTGTGGCCGATGCGCTGCAGGCGTACTGCCGGGAACGGCAATAATATGTGTGCGCTGCAGGCGTACGACCCGAAAAAAGAAAAAAACGCCGCGCACGTCAGGCACGGACGCTATGTCAACAGCTTCAGAAAAAAAAGAGCAAAAGGACCGTTTCGGTCCACGGATGGAAAACAATGTCAACATCTTAAGGCAGCTAAGCGGGGTCAATCACGGGGACGGTTATCCCGATTTACGTCAGTCAATCGGGGAACTGTCACCTGATGGACCGAAGCGGTCCGACAGCTTCTTTTCTTAAGGCAACACCGCATAATTCCGGTGTGCGGATTGCGCAGTAGATTTTTTCGTCAGATTGTACAGATTTGACGCCGTCAACCTGGCGGTTGGCAAGGAAAATCTGTGCAGGATGACGGAATAAAGATCAAGCAAG
>JAFRNP010000073.1 GCA_017430145.1 Clostridia bacterium | reverse complement strand
CCCCCGACCCACGACGCATCTGCGCAGGGGGACAATCAGGGGACTCCCACCGTTGGTTCTTCCCCCGACCCGCGGCAATCATACAACGCCTTTTCGATTGACCGTCAAGAAAAACCTTGGGCGGAGCACCCGCGCAGGGGGACAATCAGGGGGACGGTTATCCCGATTTACGTTAGTCAATCGGGGAACTGTCACCGCTGATTTTCCCCCGACCCACGACGCATCTGCGCAGGGGGACAATCAGGAGACTCCCGCCGCCGGTTTTTCCCCGGGCACTGATCGACGCTGACGCGGCCGATCACAGCTGCACGACGGCGTGCAGGTCGTCCAGGCCGTATTTGCCGATGGTATTCTCGATCAGATCGTAAAGGTCCACGGGCCTGCCGTCCATTTGCAGCTTTCCGCCCAGCGCCTTCAGGACCGGGCGCAGCCTGCCGCACACACCCATAACGGCGGCGTGCTCCGGCGTGCCGCGCACAAACGGCATGTTGCCGCAAAAGGCGTTGCGCACCAGCTCCCGCGCCAGGTCCACGAACAGGACGTCCCTGATCTCCGGCGGGCACTTCACGGCGAAGCACCGGCAGACCTGCCCCACGGTGGCGGCGTTGAGGAGTTTGCCGAGCTTTGCGACGGGCGCCGCCAGCTCCGGCTTATCCTTGACGCCGATCTTCGACAAAAACCGTACCGGGTCGTCGCGCATGGAGACGAGATAGGTAGTAATCATCATATCGAACTGGCGTTTCAGGTATTCGTCCTGCGTCAGGCCCTCAAAATCCCACTCGAACGCCGGGATCGGCAGCGTGGAGATCTCCGCCTCCCGGTTGTCGCGCACCTGCACCAGCCGCATGCCCGCCGGGCAGCCGATCAGAGCCCCGGTGCACACGTCGTAAAACTCGTTCCATTTGTCGGTGATCTTTTTATTGATCGCCATGTTGTGCATATGCCCGGTAAGACACAGGTGCACGCCCGCATCCGCCAAAATCGTCGTGACGGCGTCGGCGTTTTTCATCACGACCTCGTTTCCCAGCAGCCCGAACAGCGGCACGCCGGGCAAAAGCGGGTAGTGGTTCATGGCGATCATTTTTGCGCCGGCCTCCTTTGCGGCGGCGCACTGGCGCAGGATCCACTCCAGCTGCCTTGCGGAAAACGTTTTGTTCTTTTTGCAGTCGCCGTCGTTGTTCAGCGCCAGCAGCCTGAGCCCCGGCGTCAGCTCTGCCACATAGGACAGCGACTCCCGGTCCACGGCGATCGCATCCGAAAAGCCGAAGTCGTAATACAGGTCGAACAGCTCGCTGCGGTCGGTGCCTTCGGGCTCCAGCCTGCCGGTCTCGTCGAAGGCGAAGGGGTGGTCGTTGAAGTCGTGCCCGGCGGTGATCACGAATATGCGCTTGCCGTGGGCCTTAAGGTCCTTCAGCAATTCAATGAACTCCAGATGGCTCTCCTTTTCCCCGTTGAAGGACAGGTCCCCCGCGATCAGCACGGTATCGGCAAGGTCGGTCTCATTCAGCCACTGAAACGCCGCCTTGTTGATCGCCGACGTTTCGGCGAAGCACTTTTGCTCGTAGCGCATGAATTCGCGGTAGGCGTCTCCCCTGCAGCCGAGCTTCGGCGCGAAATAATGGGTGTCGGTCAGTAAAATAAACGGAAAAACAGACATCAGTCAAAACTCCTTTCAAACGGGTTTTCCGTGCGGCCAATGTCAACTGCTTCAGGCAGCCGGGCGAGGCCAATCACTGGGACGGTTATCCCGATTTGCGTCAGTCAATCGGGAAACTGTCACCTGATGGACCGATGCGGTCCTTTTGATTCTTTTTATAAGTTGTCGGCATTGCCCGTGCGGCCAAACGGTATCTCTGTCAGGCGGATTCCTGATAAGTAAAAAAAAGGGACAAAAACCGCCGCAGCATCTTTTTCAGCATGAACAAAATGCGTTCAAAAAACGAAGACTCAGCGGCAGGTCCCTCTTCGCCTCCGTGATCCGGAACGCGTCCGGACGGTCTGCCGGTTTCGGAAAAAAACCGCCCGCCGGAAAAATCAGAGAACAAAAACATGTCGATCCCTCCCGTCCGGTCCATTCCTGTGGTTCGATTCCAGTTTATCATGCCGCCCGGAAAAAAGCAAGCCTTTTCGCATACAAAGCAACGTATCTGTCGGTTCCGCCGCATACAATACAGAGAAAGGAAGGATCCGTATGCATATCACAAAACGCTTTTTTATCTGCCTGCTCGCAGTCTTGCTTTTTCTTGCCGTCGCCTTTACCGCCATAGCCTTCAGAGACCGCCAATTACAAGAAAAACGTGACGTAAACGACAGCGCGGAAACGGCCGGGCAGCCTGCGTCCGATGAAACGGAACAGGAAAACCGGCCCGGACCCGTAAAACTGCCGGTCCTGATGTACCACAGCGTGTGCGTCAACAAAAAGGTGCAAGGCTCGCCCTACGTGCTTTCGCCGCAGCGTTTCCGGGAGGACCTTGCCGCGCTGAAAGCCGCCGGGTACACGTCTGTCAGCATCCGGGAGCTTCTGGCGTTTACGGATACGGGGGCGCCGCTGCCGCCGAAACCCGTTCTGCTGACGCTGGACGACGGCTTTTACAACGCGGTCTCGGAGGTCCTGCCGGCGCTGGAAGCGGCGGACATGTGCGCCGAAGTAAACGTTGTGGGAAAATTTACGGACGACGCGCCCGCCGGCGACAAAAACCCGGCATGGGCGTATCTCTCCTGGGAGGATATAAAGGCGCTGCCCTCCGACGGGCGTCTGGAGGTCGGCTGCCATACCTGGGACCTGCACCGCACGGGGACGCGGGTCGGCGCGGGACGGATCCCGGGGGAGAGCGGCGACGTTTACGCGGCGATGCTCTCTGCGGACCTGGACCGGTTCGGCGAAGCGCTGCAGGCAAATGGGATCCCGCAGCCCGTCGTTTTCGCCTACCCCTTCGGCGCGGTGGGCGACGGCAGCCGGGAACTGCTGGAGGCCCGCGGGTACCGGGTACTGCTGACCACCGAGGAAAAAATAAACCTGCTCTCCCCCGGCGAAAAGACCCTCGTCCTCGGCAGGTTCAACCGGGACTCGCGGCTGTCGACGGTGGAGATGCTGGAGAAGCTCGGGGATATATTATAATGTATATAAATAAAAGTTAGAAAGTAAGAAAGTATCAAAGTAACAAATGCGGAAGGGCTGCGCCCTTGATTATAGATGTTAGCCACGGTAATTGTTTTTTTTAGGTATGTTCCCAGCACTTTTTAAAGGAAAACCCGCAAAAAACCATCATATATAGCGAAAAAAAGCTTTACAAACTCCAAAACATGTGATAAAATTTAGGTATGTATTAGGTATG
>JAFRNP010000072.1 GCA_017430145.1 Clostridia bacterium | reverse complement strand
GTAATCGTAAAGATCCCTGAGCGCCGGTGAAAACGCCGCAGGCACCAGCACCCGCCGCTCCTTCGAATAAAAAAGCGCCGCCAGCACCGAAATACAGTCGCACAGCATCCGTCGTCCCTCCCCTGTCGTTCATCTGTCATTATTATAATACATGATCAAAACTTTGTAAATTGCATTTTTTTGATTTTTTTGCAGTTTTGCATTCCCTTCGGGCTTTTGATGTGGTAAAATACCAATAAACGACAATCATATAAAGAAAGGGAACGTTATGGATAAAGCTACAAACCCGATCGGCACGTTTCTGAAGAACCGGAAGCTCTGCCCGATCTGCAACCTGCACAGGCTTGCCGCCGCCGTCGGCGTGCATGCAGACAAAAACGCGCCGCCCTATGAAAACGGCGCGGCGAAAACCCCGCCCATGGGCTGGGCGAGCTGGAACCTGTTCGGCAGAAACGTGACCGAACAGGACATCCTGAACACCGCCGAAGCCATGAACCATTTGCATCTCGGCGACCTCGGCTACACCTACGTCAATATCGACGACTGCTGGATGGCGAGCGAGCGGGACGAAAACGGCAGACTGCAGGCGGACCGCAGCACCTTCCCCTCCGGCATTGCGGCGCTGGTCAAAAAGATCAACGCGCTGGGATTCAGGTGCGGGATCTACTCCTCCAACGGCACGCACACCTGCGAGGACCTGCCGGCCTCCCTCGGCCACGAAAAGACCGACGCCGAAACCTTTGCCGAATGGGGGATCGAATACTTCAAATACGATTTCTGCCACAACAAGGCGCTGCCGACCTCCGCGCCGGAGATCCGGGGGATCTCCATCGATCTGCCGGACGGCACGGTACTTGCGCGCAGCGTCAAAGAAGCGACCCTTTGCGGGACCGCCGAGCTTTTGACGGACGCAGCCCTTTCCGGCGACGGCGTTTACGCCACCGGCCTCGATTCCGGCTGCGGGGCGCTTGTCTTTGACGACCTGCCTATAGAAGAAGCGGGCGTTTATACCGTCAATATCCGTCTGCGCCGCTGGGGCTATTTTGAAAAATACGCGCGCCTGACGGTCAACGGCGGGCAGGTGTTCCCCTTCTTTGTCTCCAAAAGCCGCGGCAAAGGCAACGACGGGCGCACGCAGCTCCGCATACCGCTGCAAAAAGGCGTCAACAGCCTGCGGATCGAAAACCCGATCGGTTCCCGTATGGATTCTGCGGCGCACCAGTACCGCGCCATGGGGCAGGCGCTTAAAGAAGCCGCCGAAGCCCGCGCCAAAAAGACCGGCGAGCCGGTGCGTCCCATCTGCTTTTCCATCTGCGAATGGGGACTGCTTGCGCCCTGGCGCTGGGGCAAAACGGCAGGCAACCTCTGGCGCACCACTGCGGATATCAAGCCGGACTGGAAAAGCATCCTGCGCAACTACGAGATCAACGTCCTGCTTGCAAAATACGCCGACGCCGGGCACTTTAACGACCCCGACATGCTGGAGGTCGGCAACGGCCAGCTGACGGCGGCCGAAAACCGCGCCCACTTTTCCCTTTGGTGCATGATGGCAGCGCCGCTGATTTTGGGCAACGACGTTACAAAGCTTATAAAACCCGACGGCGCGCCGGACCTTGCAAACCCGGTGCTGAAGACCGTCACGAACAAAAACGCGATCGCCATCGACCAGGATCCCCTATGCATCCAGTGCCGCCGGATCAAAGCCGGTCGCGTGGACGTGCTCGTAAAGCCCTTAAAGAACCGGGAACTGGCGGTCTGTCTATTCAACAAAGGCGCAAAACGCGCCGACGGCAGCTTTGATATCGGCAAGCTCTGCGAACTGCCGGACGTGGAGCTTCCGAAGGCGGAGCGCTACACCGTCTACGACGTGTGGGAAAACACCACCTTCGTCACCCGCGGCGAGATCAAAGAGAACGTCGACGGGCATGATGTGAGGCTGTACAGGATCAAAGCAACTGCGTAATATAAAAGTAAAAAAGTATCAAAGTATTAAAGTAACAAATTCGGAACGCCGCTTCCCGCGGCGTTGATGATAAAAAGCCTATGGCATGTACCAACCCTCAGTCAACATCCGGATGCGGGCTGATCCCGCCGCCATCAATCTTTGTGACCGGCAAGCTTTTCTCTGAGGACAAAGCGCAAAGTCGGCTATGATCGGGTGCGGGTGTCCCGCCTTCATTTGTTACTTTGTTACTTTCTTACTTTCCTACTTTTTTGAAAGGAGTTTCCATGCCAAACAACACCATTTTTCTCACCTCCCCTGCCGAGCGTTGGGATAACGGGTATCCCGTCGGCAACGGCACGCTCGGCGCTATGTTCATGGGCGATGTGAACCGTGAAACCGTCTATTTGAATGAGGAAACCGTCTGGTCAAACGCCAAAAACCCGACGCCCGACGCGGAAAACTTCAGAAAAAGCATCGCCGAACTGCGTAAGCTGTACTTTGAAAACCGAATTTCGGAGCTGGACGAAAAGGCCGAAGCATTGCTTGGCGACAGCTTTCAGTGTATTGCGTCCTATGAGACCGCGGGAAAGCTGCTCTTTGATTTTTCAAAAAAAGCGATCCCTGAAAACTACCGGCGGGAGCTGCGCCTTGACGACGGCGTGTTTCAGGCAAGCTATGAAAAAGAGGGCGAACGCGCCGAGGAACAGGCGTTTGCCTCCTACGCCTATAATCTGGTCGCCATTCAGTGGGAGTTTGCCGTCCCGACGGATCTGTCCCTTTCCTATGAACGCGAAAACATCACCGACCGGAAGACGGACGAAAACGGATTCCGCGTCACCGCCGTCACCGCAAAGGGAAACCTGCATTTTACCGTCGGCATAAAGGTTCAGACCGACGGCAAAGCGTCGGCGGACGGGGACGTACTGCGCATTGACGGCGCCGAGGAGCTGATCGTGTTCGTCACCGTCGCCACCGAATTCCGCTACCCGGACAACTACCGGGAGATGGTGGATTTCATACTGGAGGAGGCCGACGACTACGACGAGATCTTCGACAACCACACGGCGGCGTTTTCGGAACTGATGGGACGCTCCGCTCTCACGCTCACCGGCGACCCGGCGCTTGAAGACCTGCCGACGGACAAGCGGCTCAAGCGCCTCAAAGACGACCCTGCCGCCGAAGACCCGGCGCTGACGGCGCTCTATTTCACCTTCGGGAAATATCTGCTGGTCTCCTCCTGCCGGGAGGGGACGCTGCCGGCGAACCTGCAGGGCGTATGGGCGGAAAAACTCGAAAACCCGTGGAACGCAGATTACCACACAAACATCAACCTGCAGATGAACTACTGGCCGGCGGAGGTCTGCGACCTCGGCGAATGCCACGGGACGCTTTTTGACTACATGAACGGCTATCTGCTTGAAAGCGGCAGAAAAACGGCGCGGGACCTGTACGGCTGCAGAGGCACGGTTTTGCACCATCTCAGCGACATTTTCGGGTTCACCGCACCCGCCGACGGGCTCTGGGGGCTGTGGCAGCAGGGCGCAGGGTGGCTTGCCACCCATATGTGGGAGCATTACCTGTTCACCCTCGACAAAGACTTTCTGCGGGAGACTGCCTACGACTACATGAAGGCGGCGGCGCTGTTTTATATCGATTCGCTGTTTGAGGGGACGGGCGGTACCCTCTGCTCCGGGCCCTCCACCTCCCCGGAAAACCGCTACCTGCTCGATACCCCCGAGGGCAAAAAGGAGATGTTCCTCTGCTTCTCCCCCGCCATGGATATCGAGATCATCACCGAGGTCCTGCAAAACTATATTGCCGCCGAGGAGCTGCTCTGCCTTGACCCCGCCGCAAAAGCCGAGGCCAAGGCAACGCTCAGACGGCTGCCGCCGCTTCAGATCGGCAAAAACGGCACGCTCAACGAGTGGGACCGGGACTATGAGGAGGCGGAACCCGGCCACCGGCATATCTCCCACGCCTTCGGGCTGTATCCCGGGCACACGATCACCGACGATACACCCGAGCTGAAAGCCGCCCTGCGCAAAACGCTTGACCGGCGGCTGTCCTTCGGGGGCGGGCATACGGGCTGGTCAAGGGCGTGGCTCATTAACCTCTTCGCCCGCTTCTCGGACGCCGAAGAAACCTTCCGCCATATCCGGCTGCTGCTCACAAACTCCACGCTGCCGAACCTCTTCGACACCCATCCGCCGTTCCAGATCGACGGCAACTTCGGCGGTACGGCAGGCGTCGCCGAGGCGTTCATCCAGAGCGAGGTCGGCAGAATAACCCTTTTGCCCGCCGCGCCGCAGACGCTCTCCGGCAGCTTCAAAGGGCTGAAAGCCCGCGGCAACGTCAAAGTGGACGCCGCCTTTGCAAACGGCAAAGTCACGTCGTTTGCGCTCACCTCCCCCTTCGCGCAGACCGTAACGGTGCGCTATCCCGGCGGGGAGAGAGAGGTCGCGCTGGAGGAAGACAAGCGGGTGGAAATTGAAGTAAAGTAAAAAAGTATCAAAGTAATAAATTCGGAACGCCGCTTGCCGCGGCGGGGATCCCGCCGGAATCCGACCTTAAGCAAGCGTTCTCCGTTGAAAACACAATCCATTGAAAGGAAAAAGCCATGACGCAATATGAAAAAGCGGTCGCCCTGTGGCAAGATAAAAAAATAGATACCGACGCGGCGATGGCGGAAGCGCTCAACAGTTACGGTATCGCGTTTGCGTATCATTCCGGAAAGCTTGAGAACCCGAACGTCACCTACCATGACACACGGGAGATCTTCGATCACGACGGCGTCAGCGCTTATACCGGCGACCTGCGCACGCTGTTTGAAATACGAAATGCAAGGGACGCTTACGAAGCCTTTTTGACGGCGTTTCAAAATAAGCGCCGGGTCGATACGGTGCTGGTCAAAGAATTCCATCGGCTCCTGACGCAAAACACCTATGATACAAGACGCTGGCAGCTGGGGGAACGTCCGGGCACGTATAAAAAACACGATTATGCTACCGGAAAAGAGGAGATCGGCGCGCCGCCCGAGGACGTAGAAGAAGAGATGACGGAGCTGATGGAGAATCTCGCCGATTTTCCGTCTGAAAAGGCGCTGACCGCCGCCGCGTTCTTTCACGTCAAATTTGAAAACATCCACCCCTTCGCCGACGGAAACGGCAGGACCGGCAGGCTCGTCATGAATTACCTGCTGGTACTGCACGGCCACCCGCCGCTGATCGTCCACGAGGAGGACCGTCGCGCCTACTTTGACGCGCTGGAAGCTTGGGACGTATCTCAGAATTTGCAGCCGATGCTGACGTTTTTGCAGGAACAGACTGCAAAAACCTGGCGCAAACAGATCGAAAGAGCGGAGATGCGAGATAGCTGAGGATGATAAAAGATAAAAGAAGGTACGCCTTTCGGCGTTAATAATAGAGGCTTTCAGCGCTTGCGCCTCTAACTCAACGCATCAGCGAATGGAACAATCAACAGGACGGTTATCCGATTTGCGTCAGTCAATCGGATAACCGTCCTGCCTGTTTTTTACCTAAACATAACGCAAACGCGCACAGCGAAAAAATCAATTTAAAAAGTCTTCGCAGTACCCACAGGAGAAAGAATCAATAATCCTTCGGACGTTTGCAATTCTTATTTTTACATCTTTCGGTAAAAAAAGAAAACTCAGATCCACAATATTGGCAAAGATTCCTAAGCCGCCTTGATAAGGGAGAATACTCTCCAAAGTACCATTCTATTTGCGTTCTATCACCTTCCAAAATATAAACAGGCACTTCTGTTAATTTATTGCAGTGATCAAAGGCACAATTACTTATTATAACTTGTTTTCGTTGTGAATGTACCCCAACCAGAGAAGAACAGCCATTAAAAGCCCAGTTGTTAATTCTCTTAACGCTCATAGGTAGCGTAACCTCAACCAATGAACAACAATCAGAGAATAATCTATCTGAGATAATTGTTAAACCATCCGGTAGGCTTACTTTTTCCAACGAGGAACACCCAGAAAATGCCGCGTCACCTATTTCTTTTATTGAATCAGGCAATATGATTTCCCTCAAGGAACTGCACCCTGAAAATGCCCCACTTTTGATTATCGTTACACCATTCGGTATTATGACGTGTTGCAACGACTGACACCCTAAAAATGCCATGCTTTCGATTGTCGTTACACTATTCGGTATCCTGATATGCTGCAAAGAACTGCATTTTTTAAAAGCACATGCTCCGATCGTTGAAACGCCCTCGGAAAGAATAACCTCCGTCAAAAATTTACAGCCGGAAAATGCGCCTTTTTCATATGCATATGTGCAACGCATTTCCCGCACCGTGCCCGGAATCGTAACCTTTTCAATGGAAAGGTCCGCAAATGCTTCCCCTTCAATTACTCTCACCGTTTCTGGTATCACCACGTCCAGCGCTTCGCCGTTATACTTTTTAAGCACCCCGCCCTGAATATCGAAGTCCTTATTCGCGTATACGTTTATGTTTTCTCCATTGATATTAATGTTATTCGTTATCTGCTGATGAATGATCTCATCCTTCACAATATACGGGGTCCCGCAATACGGGCAAAACGCTTTTTCCAGCGAAGACTCAATATGCAAATCTCCATTACAATTTCTGCATTTCAATTCAACAAGCGCCATTTCATCATCTCCCTTTTTCTAATCATACACCATATTTAGTGTATTTGTCAATATTTTTATCAGACCATGGTAGAATAATCGCGGTGATAAAAATGAAAAGCTATCCCGAAATGCTCCGGGAATTGAGAGAAGACCATGACTATACGCAAAAGCAAATTACCGAGCTGCTCGGAACGACCCAACAGGTATATTCCAGATACGAAAAGGGCGTCAACGAATTACCGATCCGCCACCTGATCACCCTGTGCCGGTTTTATCAGGTCCCGGCAGATTACATTCTCGGCCTGCAAGATCATAAGAAAGACGGCAATCGAATTATACCGTCTTTTTTATCGGTTTTTTCACAAGACGGCAATCAAAAAATCGCCCCGCTTTTCAGCAGGGCGAAGTTTTTTTCGGAATACGCTTATTCAGCGGCGGGAGCTTCCTCAGCGGCCTCGGCGACAGCCTCGGCGGCGGAAGCTTCCTCAGCGGCCTCGGCGACAGCCTCAACGGCGGGGGCTTCCTCGGCAGCCTTCGCGTCGGCGGCGTTCGCCTTCGCGATCAGCTCGTCAATGGACAGCACGGCGGGGCCGGTCTCACGGGTCTCGCTTCTTCTGTCCTCGTGCTTACGCTCGGGAGGCGGCAGCAGCGCCTTCATGGAAAGGCTGATGCGCTTCTTATCGAAGTCGATGTCGGTGATCTTCACCTTGACCTCGTCGCCGATGGAGATAACGTCCTGCGGCTTCTCGATGCGCTCGTTGGAGATCTGGGAGATGTGGATCAGGCCTTCCATCTTCGGGAAGATCTCTGCGAACGCGCCGAAGGTGGTCATTCTGACGATCTTGACGGTGATCTCGCTGCCGATGGGATAATCTCTTCTGAGGATCTCCCACGGATTGTCTTCGATCTTCTTGTAGCCGAGAGAGATCTTTTTCTTCTCGGTATCAAGCGCTTTGATGTACACGTCGACCACGTCGCCCACGGCAACCACGTCGGACGGGTGCTTGATGCGCTTCCAGGAGAGCTCGGTGCGATGGATCATACCGTCCACGCCGGGAGCCAGCTCCACGAATGCGCCGTAATCGGTCAGGGACTTGACCTTGCCGGTATACTTCTGACCGACGGCAGCTTCCGCCCAGAATTTATCCTTGGCTTCCTTGCGCTCGGCTCTGAATGCGTCGCGGATGGAGCCGACGGCTCTGCGGCGGCGGCGGTCGATATCGATCACCTTGAACTTGACGTCCTTATTCAGCATCTCTTCAAGTCTGCCGTCTCTCGGAACGGTGGACTGGGACGCCGGCACAAAAATACGAATGCCGTCTACGAAAACAATCAGTCCCTTGCTGATCACTTCAACAACGGTACCCTCCAGGATCGTACCCGCCTCGTATGCCTCCACGATACCGTCCCAATACTTGACCGCATCGTAGCGACGCTTGGAAAGCATGATCGTACCTTCCGCGTCATTTGTTTTCATGATGATGAGGTTCAACTCATCACCGACCTTCAGTTCCGTCATCGGGTCGGCTGTCGGATCGGCACTGTACTCATCGATCGGGATGTACCCGGTCTGCTTTCTTCCGATGTCTACCTGGATCTCGTTGGGCGCAATGTGCATAACGGTACCGACGACCTGCTGGTCGTTGCTCATGCTGTTGAGGGATTCCTCAAGAGCCTGCTCAAAGGTGACTTCCTCAGGGTCTGCAATAGTCGCTGCCTGTTCCGCGGCTTCAACTACCGTGCCGATGTTTTCATTGATCTCGGACATTGTTTTTACTACCTCCTTAATTATACTGTCCGGAGTGGACGCTCCGGCAGTAACGCCGACCGTAGAAACGCCGTTAAAATTTATTTCGGATAATTCCGCCGCGTTCTCGATCAGATAGGCGCGCGTGTTCTCGGAACAGATGCGGTACAGCTTTTCGGTATTGGAGCTGTTGCGTCCGCCGATCACGATCACCATATCCCGCTCAAGGGAGAGTTTTTGTGCCTCTTCCTGTCTGAGCGAAGTCGCATTACATATTGTACCAAATATTTTTAGATTTGTATATAGTTTTTTTGCATTTTTTTCGATTTTTTTAAATTCTTTTGCGTCAAAAGTTGTCTGTGAAACCAAAGAAACGTTTTTTTCCGGCGAAAACGCATTCTTTTCGTATAATTCCTGCAGCGCCCCGGCGTTTTCACAGACAAAAACGGGCGTTTCGGCATAGCTTTTGATGCCGGTGACCTCCGGGTGCTGCGGGTCCCCGGCGATCAGGATCACGTCCCCCATGGCAGACTGACGCTGGACGATCTCATGGATACGCTTGACAAAGGGGCAGGTCACGTCCCGGTAAGGGAGAGAAAGCCGTTCGATCTCGGCGGTGACGGCCTTCGGCACGCCGTGGGTACGGATAAACAGCGTGGTATCCGGCGGCGTTTCGGCAGGCGTATCCACGATCGAAACGCCTCTTGCCTGCAAGGACGCGATAAAATCCGGATTATGGATCAGGGGCCCCAGCGTCGCCGCCTTTTCCCCGGCTGCGAGATGTTCCTCCAGCAGTTTCACCGCACGGTCCACGCCGAAGCAGAAGCCTGCGGTTTTTGCAAGGGTGATCTCCATACTCACGCCCCCGCGTCTTTAGCCAGCGTCACGATCCGCTCCACCACCTCGTCAACGGTCAGGTACGAGGAATCCAGCATGATCGCGTCCGCGGCAGGCTTTAAGGGCGCAATGGGACGGTTGGCGTCGTTATAGTCGCGCTGTTTGATCTCCTCAAGCAGCGTCTCATAGTCCACGGGCGTGCCGCGTTCTTTGAGCTCCTTAAAGCGGCGCTCGGCGCGGATCTCGGGCGACGCCACCAAAAAGATCTTCAGCCGCGCGTCCGGCAGCACCACGGTGCCGATATCCCTGCCGTCCATGATGCAGTTGTTGTTTTTGGCAAAATTCTTTTGCAGATCGAACAAAAACGCCCGTACCGCCGGGATCGCAGAAACGTTGCTCGCCGCCATGCTCGCCTCGGGCAGGCGGATATCGGTTGACACGTCCTCGCCGTTTAAGTACACGTGCTGTTCCCCGTCCACGAACCGCACGTCAATGGCGATCTCGCCCAAAATCCGCGCCACGCCCGCGGCGTCCGTGGTTTCGATCCCCCGGCGCAGGGCTGCCACGCCCACCGTGCGGTACATGGCGCCGGTATCCACGTAGATAAAGCCCATTTTCTTTGCCGCCGCTTTGGCAACGGTACTCTTCCCGGCGCCAGACGGCCCGTCGATTGCAATGTTGAACATACTGAACACTCCCTTATTCTATGATACTCTGCAAAGCCTTTGCCGCCGCTGCCGCCGTGGAAAACGCGATCTGCAAATTAAACCCGCCGGTATACGCGTCCACGTCCAGCACTTCGCCCGCGAAATAAAGACCTTTGCACTTTTTCGACTGCATCGTCTTCGGATCCACCTCCCGCACGTTCACGCCGCCGGCGGTGACCACAGCCTCCGCTATGGGACGAGGCCCTTTAATGGGGGAAGACAGGTCCTTAAGCAGTTCTCCGAGCCGCTGCCTCTCCTCCCGGGTGACGCGGTTGACCTGCTTTGCGTTCGAGATCCCCGAAAGCTCTGTGACCACCGGGATCAGGGAACTTGGCAGCAATTTGTGCAAAGCGTTCGGCAGCGTCCGGTTGGAAAACTCCGAAAAATCCCTCAGGATCCGCGCGTCCAGTTTTTCGGGCGAAAGAGCGGGCTTTAAATCGATATGCAGCACGTACCGCCGCGTTTCAAAATCCCGGAGATGCGCCGAGGCGCTCAGGATCACCGGCCCCGACACGCCGAAATGGGTGAACAGCAGCTCGCCGAAGTCGCTGTACACCTCTTTGTAAGTACCCGCGTCCGTTACGGTGATACCGACGTTTTTCAGCGTCAGTCCCTGGGCGCGCCGCCACGTCATATCCTCTGTCTCCAGCGGTACCAGCGACGGGCGCGGCGGCACGACGGTGTGCCCGGCCGCCTCCGCGAATCGGTAGCCGTCGCCGGTGGAACCGGTCAGGGGGTACGATACGCCGCCGGTGGCGACGATCACGGCGTCGGCTGAAAAGGTATCGCCGGTTTCCGTCCGGACCCCCTGCACGCAGCCGTTTTCGGCAAGCAGCTCTGCAACCGGCGTCTGCAGACGGATCTTTGCGCCGCTGTCTTTTGCAAAGCGCACCAGCGCGTCCACAATGTCATGCGCATTGTCCGAAACCGGGAACACGCGGTTGCCGCGCTCAGTTTTCAGCGGCACGCCCAGCGACTGGAACAGATCCATCACGTCGGAAGGCATACACTGCGCGAAGGCGCTGTATAAAAACCGCCCGTTGCCCGGGATGTTCTCCATCAGCTCGTTGACGAGGGTGCAGTTGTTGGTGACGTTGCAGCGCCCTTTGCCGGTGATGGCAAGCTTTTTGCCCGGCCGGTCGTTTTTTTCAAGCACCGTCACCCGGTTGCCGCCGGCGGCGCACAATCCCGCAGCCAGCAGCCCCGCGGCGCCGGCGCCGATCACGATCACGTCCTTTGCCATGTTTCTCTTCACCCCCATGCCGCTTTTCCTTTTATTGGTTAATTATATAAAATAAAAAAGAAATTGTCAACCGGGCGAAACACAGTTTGTTTAATTCCTGACTCCTAACTCCTGATTCCTAATTATATTACAGTCCGAAGCTCACGCTCAGCGCCTGGTTCACCCTGCGCATATCCCCTGCGGGCAGGGTGCCCATGTGTTCCCTGAGGCGGGTCTTGTCCAGGGTGCGCACCTGCTCCAACAGGACGATGGAATCCTGCGTGAGGCCTGACTCGGCGGCGGAGACCCGGATGTGCGTGGGCAGCTCGGCCTTATACTTCCGGCTGGTGATGGCGGCGGCGATCACCGTGGGGGAATACCGGTTCCCGAGGTCGTTCTGGATAATAAGTACAGGACGGGTGCCGCCCTGTTCGCTGCCCACTACGGGGCTTAAGTCCGCATAAAAAATGTCGCCGCGTCGAACGGTCATTTTGCTCACATCCCTGTTTTTGTTTTCACCCCTATTGTTTGCCAAAGTGAACGGAAATAAACAAGGTCATGAAAAAAAACAGCTTTACAAATCACGTTCCTTCCTGTATAATAACAGTAACCAATAAACGAAAAGGAGTTTATGATTATGAAAAAATGGAGATGCCTCATCTGCGGCGAAGTCGTGGAAAGTGAAACCGCCCCCGAAAAGTGCCCCCGCTGCTTCGCGCCGGCTGAAAAGTTTGTGGAGATCAAAGACGACAGCCTGGAGTGGGCTGCAGAGCATGTGCTCGGCATTGCAAGCGACGTGCCGGAAGATATCAAAGAGGACCTGCGCTCCAACTTCAACGCCGAGTGCAGCGAAGTGGGTATGTACCTTGCCATGGCGCGCGTCGCCTACCGTGAGGGGTATCCCGAGATCGGCGCTTACTGGGAGAAGGCCGCATGGGAAGAGGCGGAGCACGCAGCCAAGTTTGCGGAGCTGCTGGGCGAAGTGCTGACCGATTCCACCAAAAAGAACCTTGAGATGCGCGTAGCCGCCGAAAACGGCGCGACCGCAGGCAAAACAGACCTTGCAAAGCGCGCAAAGGCGTTGAACCTCGACGCCATCCACGACACCGTCCACGAGATGGCAAGAGACGAGGCCAGACACGGCAAAGCCTTCAAGGGCCTGCTGGACAGATACTTCAAAGACTGAGAAAAAGCCTTATAAAACAACGGTTTATCAGCAATTTCGGAAGCAGCTCGTTTTCGGACTGCTTCTTTTCATTTGCCCGTTTTTTCCATATTGCAAAAAAAACGGGCACCTTCTTTTGATAAGTTGATACTGAGATTTACCGATTTTATAAACCGTTCATATAAAACTCCTTTTTCAGCGCTCCCTAAAAAACTTGACTTCCTTTTCATTGCTGTGATATACTGAATACGGTCAGAAATCATTATTTTATCACAATAAATAGAAAGAATCAGGTCTGAATCGTGCTTTTGCCGCGCGTTGATTCCGTTCCTCACTATCGTATTCGGCGGACAATATTATGAGCCTCCGATTGATCGGGAAAAGCAGAACGTAAAACTTTGCTACGAAGCCTATCCTCTGGAAGCACTCACATATTAACCACGACTAAGCCGGAAACGGCAAAACCCTTAAAGACCTGATGAAGAGGTTTTTCAGTTAAAACTGTATGCGTGAATGTAAGATCTTATTTTATAAAGATGAAGATTATAATAACAATAGGCACCTTATCACTAATTTTGGCTCCCCTTCAATGGGTCGTGATGATTATCGCACAACCCTCTCGGATTATCCGAAATTGGAAAATGAAATCAATCGTTTTCTTGCGCAAGGTTGGACTATCTCCGGTTTCAATGGGACCTTTAACCATCTCTCTATTGTTCTGACTCGTGAGATTATTTCTAATAGTGATGATCCTACGAACATGCAAAATAAGTTTTTTTGATTAAGGATGTCTTTATGAAAAAACGATTATGTATCCTACTTGCGGAGCTTCTTTTGATCGCTGCCGTATTCTCCGGCTGCGGTTCCGCCAAAGCTTCGCGCGTGGTGCATTGCGACCGGTGCGGCAAAGAGATCACCGTTGACGCGGACTCCAATCTGACCGACGAATGGATCCTCTACTGCACCGACTGTGAAAAAGAGCTGGGGCTGGACACGATCATCCCGACGGAATAAGCCCCGCCCCCACGTTCGGCGCCGTATTTCAGATAATTTCAAAAGCAGCTCAGACCGGGCTGCTTTTTTAGCGTCGAATTATTATTGTTTCAAAAAAAAGACCGTATCCGACCGGCAGCGCCGTGATACGATCTATAAACGTTTAACAATATTATCTCGAATACCAAATAAGACCCGATTTTAAAAACCTGCGGCATGTTCAAAACCTCCCTGCGAAGAAAACTCAAGGATCAGATGCGCAACGGATTCTAAAATTATCCGGTACTTCGCGATCTCCTCGTCGGTAAAGCCCTGAACGTTTTCCCAACGATAGGCAGGCAGATAACATTCCGCCTGATGGAAGCAATCCTTTTCATCCGGCTTCTCGACATGAACTCTCACACTGTCATCCGGCAGCCGCTCGGAATGAACGATCTCAGTACCGTCCTCCAACTGTAAAAAGGGATACATCATAATCGGCAGCCCTCCTTCCGTAAATAGTATACACGAAAAAAAAACTTATAATCAAAACCGAATTCTCCGGTTTTTGCTTTCCCTTTTGCGATCCAAACGCTCTTGACTTCCCTTTCTGCGCTGTGATATACTGAATACGGCACATCAAACGGAAAACAGGAGCATGGTGTGAAGAATCTGAAGAAAGGAGCGATTCGGGCATAAAAAGCCGGATTTTCATCCCTTTTTGTGCGAATTCTGAATCGCATGGCGATTACAATGACTTTTGACTTGCCGGACAACGTCGTTTACAAGGTGGAGTCCTTCGGCTGCACCGTTTCCACAAAGAAAAAAATCACGGAAAACCTGCAGGCGCTCATCGACAGATACGCTGCCGCCGGCTGGAAACTTCATTCCTTTGAAGTGATCCTCGGCGATATCTGTCTGGTGGTGTTCTACAAACAGGCGTAACGTTAACCGTAAACACAAAGCTGCGTAATAAAAATCGCGGCGCATCGGAAAGGAGCTTACTGACATGGAAGGCTATCAGAACGGACAGGGCGGCTACCAGAACGACCCTTACGGAAACCCGGGCGGATACCAAAATAACCCCGGCAGCTACCAGAACGACCCTTACGGAAACCCGGGCGGATACCAAAATAACCCCGGCGGTTATCAGAACGACCCCTACGGCAACCAGGGCGGGTACCAAAATAACCCCGGC
>JAFRNP010000071.1 GCA_017430145.1 Clostridia bacterium | reverse complement strand
TGCGGAATCCGTTGCCGCCGAATCCGTACCGATGGGATAAAGGATCGATCCGATGTATGCTGGATAACCGTCAATATACCGGATGTACGATCAACTTTATGACGACAGAGGTCAGCTACAAGGTTCACAAGACAGTGAGGAATCCGGAAGATCAGTGGCAAATCATTCCGAACACGCAGGAAGCAATCATAGATGAAGATACCTTTAACCGTGTGCATGAGCTTCGTGAACACAAGCACCGCTATACTGCGTGCGGACGAACCAGTTTGTTTTCCGGCCTCGTATTCTGCGGTGATTGCGGTTCAAAAATGTACTTTGGCGCGGCAAACACCATGAAGCCGAATCTTGATTTCTTCCGTTGCTCCCAATACAAGGATAACCGCGGCGGATGCAAGATCCACTATATCCGCAACGAGGTTCTGTATCAGCTTGTATTTGATGTCATCAAGCAAGCGGCCGATTTCATTTCTCAATATGAAGACGTGTTTCTGTATCTGTACAATAAAGAGCACGAACTCATGATAGCAAAAAATCTTGCTGCCTGCAAGCATCGAGTGATTGCCAACAGGAACCGGATTCAGGATCTTGACAAACTGATTGCGCGGGCGTATGAGGATAACGTCCTCGGACGGATAGACGATGAGCGTTACAGATCCATGACCGCGGAATTTGAAAAGGAGCAGCGAGAGCTGAAAGAACAGCAGAAAAAAGATGAAGCCGCACTGAAAAACGCAAGTCAGGAAAAAGCCGACCTGCACGTATTTCTGAATGCGATCCGGGAATGCATCGACCTGAAGGAGCTGAACGGTACCATTGTCAACACGCTGATCCAAAGGATCGAAGTCTTCAATCCCGTTAAGGTGAACGGCAAAAGACACGTCCCGGTGAAAATCTATTTTACCGCTGTCGGCGTTCTGGATATTCCCGACGAAGACGAGATCCTGAAGATTATGTGTGAAATATCCAAGGACAAAAAGGCATCTGCCTGAAAAAAGGTACGGTGCGGCATAAACTGCACCGTACCAAACATTATTTTTTATATGTCCTTATGCGTGTGTCACAGAAACCGCGCACCGAAAAATACACGGCTTCATTTGCTGCGACACAAGTGAACATACTCTACCAAACAAGGCACGTACACAAAAGCCCGTATTTTTACCGAAAATGATAAAAATACATGCCCATTTGGTAGAAAACCTTTATTCACTTGTGTCGCAATTCCATTCTATCATCTGCGAACAGAAAACGCAAGCCTTTTTTCAGATTTTCAGCGTGGAGGCAGCAGGCAGCCGACTACGAAGCGCCTCCCGCGCTTTCGCCGAAAGGCAGCAAAACCCCGTGTAGATCCACGTTTTGTTTAATATCAACTCATAACTATTGACAATAAAAATTGTTTCGGGTATAATTCAAACTAAGAAAGGAGGCGCCATCGTGAAATACTATGAAGCTTTCCTGCAACAACGATGCTTCCGTTTTGAGGACGCCGTCCGGCTGATCGGTTCGGAAAACGCGGCGCTGACGACGCTCAGGCAGTATATCAAAAAAGGATACATAGTAAAAATCCGGCGCGGATTATACGCGGCGGTGAATCTCCTCGACCATGAGCCCGCTGCAAGTCAGTATCTTATCGCTTCAAAGCTGACTGATACGGCGGTCGTTTCGCACCACGCGGCGTTTGCGTATCACGGCTATGCGAATCAGGTGTCGTATGAGATCGGGGTAACGTCGGAAACGAAATTCAACCCCTTTTCCTTCGGCGGGTTCCGTTATCGCCGTCTTGCGCCGCAGATACGGCAGGGCGTGATCCGAACTGCCGACGGCGCGCGCATCACGGACGTGGAGCGCACGGTATTGGACAGCGTCAACGATTTTGAAAATGATATGGGCTTTGAGGAACTCTTGCAGTGTATCTCTTCGATCCCGGTTTTGAACGAAAAGAAGCTTTCCGCTTATCTGTCGGAATATGATAAATGTTTTCTGTATCAGAAAACCGGCTTTATTCTGGAACACTTTCAGAATGAGCTGGCGGTCAGCGACGGCTTCCTTGCGCTCTGCAAAGAACGGGCCGGGAACAGCTCGCGGTATCTGATGGGCGGGATCCCGAAGAACAAAATGGAATTCAGCGCAAAATGGCGCCTCACCATACCGAAAAACGTATGGAACAATACGATGAATGGAGGCGATGAAAATGCCGACGTATGATAAAGTAACCCTTGCAGAAAAGGCGAAGGAACTGCACGTTGTGCGCGATACGCTGGAAAAGGTCTGCCGCCTGCGGGATATCCTTCGCTTTATCGACAGTACCGATATGCTCCGTGATTCTCTCGCGCTGAAGGGCGGAACGGCGATCAATCTGCTGTTTTTCAACCTGCCCCGGCTGTCTGTGGATATTGATCTGGATTTCGCCGAGAACCTGCCGCGCGAAGCGATGCTGGAAAAACGGGCCAGTATTGGGGCGCTGCTTGAAAAGTTTATGCTCACCGAAGGATATAGACGCAGTCCGAAATCCAAAACGCCGCACAGCCTGGATTCCCTTGTGTTTGAATACGTGAACGCCGGCGGGGTAAAGGATAATATCAAGATCGAGATCAACTATTCCCTGCGCGCGCACGTACTGCCATTACAGCGTATCCGGCTGCAATCGGAGATTTTTGACGGAGATTTTGAAGTGCTGACCGTAGCCCCGGTTGAGATCTACGCTTCAAAAACCGTTGCGCTGTTGATCCGTGCCGCGGCGCGAGACCTTTATGACATGAACTATATGATCCGCTGCGGCTTGTTTGATGAGGTTCAATTGGAGCAGTATCGGAAAACCGTTGCGTTCTATCTTGCCGTCGCTGCGCAGACGCCGCCGCAAAAACTTGATCTTTCCGCGATGGAAGCGATTTCCGATCATGATGTGCAGACAGCGCTGAAGCCCGTTGTGCGGGATCTGGACGTATTTCATTTGGATGAGGCAAAGAAAACCGTTACGGAATTTTTACAAAACAATCTGCGTTTCAGTGAAAATGAACGGCTGTTTCTGCATGAATTCAGAAACGGCAGATATCGGCCGGAGCTGTTGTTTACAGACGCCGGAACGGTTGAACGGATCAAAACGCATCCGATGGCGTTGTGGAAAGCGGCACGGCATAAAGAACAGGCATAACCTACTTCAAACGCCGGCCGGTGCGTATCCCGCACCGACCGGCGTTGAGCGTTTTTTTGTCGCTTTTTATGCGCGTTTTTTACATGTTACGCAACCAGGTTCGAGATCCCGAGCAGGTTGGTAAACTGCATCCAGATGTTGATGAACTTATACTCAAGCTGCGTGAAGAAGGAGACAAATTTATACTTGAGCATGAACGCGCTGTCGCCGCCCATGATATCGGCGTATTTATAGAACGTCGTCTCATAGGTCGTCGTATCCGCCTCGTTCAGGTCGATGACGCGGATGCCTCTGACGTCGGTTTTGCCGTAGGAGGCGACGCCGCAGGTGGGGCAGTTGATCCAGTCCATCGGGAAATCGGGGTCGCTGTTCGGGATGATAAAGCTGTTGACGTGGTCGTGGCCGGAGACGCAGGCGATCACGCCGCCCTGCGCCTTGAGCGCGTCGTATTCGCCGCCGTTATCCTCACTGCAGGCGGAAGCCTCGCCCAGAGAGCTGCCGGGCGCCGCCGTTTCGGGCAGGGTATAATAAGTGCCGTGATAGTTGTAGGTCTCCGCGCCGAGTGTAAAGGTTGTTTTCGCGTAGCTGTTGTAGATCTCCGGCATGATGATATGCTGGAACACGATGGAATTCACGTTGCCGAGCTTATCGGAGGTCGTTTTGTACCATTCCAGCTGTTTTTCGCGCACGTGGTCGTAGCCTTTGTTGCCGTCGGAGGCGTAGGCGCCGGAATCAAAGAGCCAAAGGTTGAACTTAACGCTGTCGCCGGAAGAGGCGTAGATCGGCACGTTGTAGGTACCGCAGTGCTCCAGCGCCTCGGTATAATGCTCGCCGTCCACCCAAAGGTCCTCGTCGATGGAGATATTGCAGGCATACTCGCCCATCACCTTCATCTGGTCTTCCTTCGCGTAGTCGTTGGCCTGGTCGTCGTGGTTGCCGAAGGTCGCCGCCACCGGGGCGCCGACGCCCTCGTCATACAGCGCCTGCAGCATATCCATCACGTTGCGCAGCGCCTTTTCGCCGTTCTCGGGGTTTCTGGTGGAGCTGCCGTAAATATTGTCGCCGGTCATGACGATGATATCCGGACGGGTCGCCCGGACCGTCTCTTCAATAAAGGTCTTTGTAATGGAAGAAAGCTTTTTTCCGTCCTGGATATCCGCCAAAATCATGATCCGGAAGCCGCCGTCTTCACGGAACTGAAGATGCGCCGCCTCGGCGGGGGTCGGCGTCACAGCCGCCTGCACGCAGGGCAGAAGGGACGCAAGGATCAGCACAAACGCAGTCAGTACGGCCGCAGATTTTCTTGTCGCTTTCATTGATTTCAGACTCCTTTGTATGGTTTCCGTTTCCATTATAACAGTTTGCCGGAAAAAATCAAGAGCCCGCGCCGTTGTTTTTTTTCGGCAGATACCGCTTCAACCTTCATTTTTTAAGATTTTCTTTTTTCAGTAAAATAATTCTTGTTTTTTCTCGCGCCGTATGGTATGTTTATTATGTATATTCCAAAGTAGAAACAGGAGGTCTCTTTTTATGCAATACGGCGCATATGACGACAAAACAAGAATCGATACCGTCGTTACGATGAACCGCGATCAGTACTCTGCCCCCAACGGCTACGACGGCGGCAGCGGATACGGCGACGGCGGAAGCGGATACGGTTACGATACCGGCAGCGGCGGCTACGGCTACGACACCGGCAGCGGCGGCGGTTACGGCTATGACACCGGCAGCGGCGGCGGTTACGGCTATGACACCGGCAGCGGCGGCGGTTACGGCGGCGGCACCGGCGGATACGGCGGCTACCAGACGCAGACGCCGCAGTACCCCAAACGGAAATCCTCCTCGGGCTTTGATTTTCTGCTGGCGTTCCTTTCGCTCGCGGTCACAACGCTTGTGTTCGCCGTGATGCTGATCATCACGCGCAGGGTCGCTTCCTCCGGCGCTTTCGTGCGCGCCCTTATGACCGGCCTGTGCTTTGCGCTGCCGCCGCTTCTCGGCTACACGTTTATGGCGATGACGCCCTTTTTCCGCCGCCGGCTCAGAGTCAAAATGCCCCCGCTTATCTCCCTGATCACAGCCATTACGCTGGTCGGGACGCTTTTGATCGGGATCGGCGGGCAGTACCTGTACTCCATTCACTTCAAGAAAAAGGTAAAAGTGCTTCCCAACTTCAACGGCGCGGATATCGTTCTGATGGTTGACGACTCCGGTTCCATGGGCAGCTACAAGCAGCCGGTACGCGAAGCCTGCAAGGTGTTTGTGGAAAACGTCCCCGATACCAACCGGATCGCCGTAGGCATCTTTACGGAAAAGATCGATCCCCAGCTCGTTATGGATCTGACGCCCATGGACGCCGCCGGTAAGGAAGCGGCAAAGCAGATGCTGGACCGTCCGGGCACGTCGGGGGGCACCGACCTCAACCTTCCGCTGGAGCGTGCCGCCGATATCCTGAAACAGAACAACAGACCGGATCAGAAGCGCGTGGTATTTATCGTCACCGACGGCCAGGGCTACGTGAACCCCTCCTTCTTAGACGAATACCTCAACGAGAATATCTCTCTTTTCACGCTGCGGATCTCCGGCATGGACGGCTTCGGGATGGACGACCTGAACAAGATCGCGATGGAGACCGACGGCTTATCCATTGAGATCCCCTCCGGGTCTTTGGACGACATGAAGACGCTGGCGTCTTCCTTTGAAGACATCAACAAATCCATTCAGAGCAATTCCAGAATCTATTTTGCCCACGAGCTGATGCTTTACGATTCCACCACGCCTACGGTTTTCGGCGTACTGATCCGCCTGATCTGCTTCCTCGGCGTCGCGCTGCTCACGCACCTTCTGTACTACCGGAAATTCCAGGCACTGTCCTCATGGATCGTCAATATCGCCGGCGTACTGCTTGCGACGCTTGCGGCTACCATCCTTCCCGGCGCCTTCGGGCTCGCGATCATTCCGCTGACGCTGATATTCATTCTGGTACCGCTCGGTATCTTCACGGCGCTGCCGATCCGGGCCTGAGTCACCGAAAGGAGCCGTTATGGCACAGTACCGCTGTATGAACTGCGGCGCAGTTTATCCCTCCAAGCCCACAAGATGCTCCCGCGATATCTGCGGGAACAGCGACCCCAACCGCTTTCAGAAAATGGGGGGGATCGCCGCGCCGTCAAAGAAAAAACGCGGCAGGTCAGCCCCGCCCGTCAATACGGGGTATGACCCCTATTCGTCGGACGTTTATGCAAATCCCGGCGGCGCCGTGCGCAAAAAGGACAACACCCTAAAAATCGTCCTGATCGTCGGCGCGGTGTTTCTTCTGCCGGGGATCATCGGGATCACGATCGCGCTGCTGTTCAAAGCTGCAGGCAACGATCCCACGGCTACGGCGGCCCTCCCTACGTATGCGCCGGTCGTGACGACCGCCGAGCCCGCAACGGATCTTAACGTCGGCACAAGCTGCGTCGTACACGGGGACGTACCACCGCCCCTGACGTCGCTGACAGGCGTCAGGCGCTATAATTACGTGCGCGCCTGCGCAAACCAGAGCGACGATCTGTCCGAATACGGGTTGACCACCTGGGAGCTGCCGGTTTTCACGAACCAGTCGCTGCACCGCAGTCAGGTCCGGACGGTCACCTTCCGTCAGATGACCGCCGCAGACGCGTCGGCCCCCGACGCGTTCGATATCTCCCTGCAGGCAGACAGGTCCGTGCTCTGCGTGCCTTCCGACGCCGGCGGCGGGATGATCGATCTTGCGGTCTGCTCGCAGGGGCCCTGTATCTTTGAGACCTGCGAAGGCCTGTTTTTGGGCTACACGAACCTGAAAGAGATCCGCTTTGAGCTCACGCCCGATTTCAGCCGGGTCCTCTCCTGCTACGCCATGTTTGCCGGCTGCAACAATCTGGAGGGCCTGACGGGACAGACGGAGTTCGACCTCTCCGCCGTTGAAGAGATGGATATGCTGTTCTCCGACTGCTCGAAGATCGCCGCCATCGCCTGGCCCGTCGGCGATAACGTGACAAGCATCTACGGCGTATGCCGCGGGTGCATCTCGCTGCAGACGGTCACCCTCGGCGGCAGCGCGCGGATCCGGGACGCCGCCACCCTTTTCCTGTCCTGCATGAAGCTGACGGATATCGACCTGACCAGCCTCGATCTCAGCGGGCTGACGGATACCCACTCCATGTTTTCGGGCTGTGAATCCCTTGAAAACATAAACACGGCCGGCTGGAACACGTCTCTCGTCACCGACATGCACGCCATGTTCGAGGGCTGCCGTTCGATCGAAGCGATCGACGTTTCCGGCTTCAACACGGAAAACGTGACCGACATGAGCCGGATGTTCTACAACTGCTACAGGCTCAGCAGAATCGACATCCGTTCGTTCTCCTCCGCATCGTTGGAGGATATCAGCGAAATGTTCTCCGCCGACTACGACGTGGGACACCTTGTCACGCACCAGTCCTCCTTTGTCCCCGACAGCGTGCCGAAAAATACAGACTGGAACAAGTTTGTCGCGCTCGGGAACTGACCCAAAAACAACAACCATCAAAAACCGCCCGAATGACGTTAAGCCGTTCGGGTGGTCGTTTTACAAATAAGACCCGTTTGTTAATCCAGCTCCGTTTCGATGTGGTAGCGCGGGCGACGTTTGGATTCGGCGTAGGTTTTGCCGACGTATTCCGCCAGGATCCGAAGCCCGGCAAACAGCAGGGCCGCGATCAGCCACACGGAACCCAGCACCGCCATCGGCACGTCGAAAGCGCCGTTGCGGGCGCCGGAAATGATACCGGCAATGAAAAACACGAGAAACAGCACGCCGCTGAACACGGCGGCGCCGGTAAGAAACGCAAAGGGCGCCGTGGAAAAGGACGTGACCGCCTCAACCGCAAGCCGCACAAGCTTTGCGGGCGTATAGTTGCTTTTGCCCGCCGCCCGGGCGTGCCGGTCGTGGAGGACAACCGTATGCCTGAGGCCGAGCTTCATCACCAGCGCCGGCAAAAACAGATTGACCTCCGGATATTCCATCAGCTCCTGAACGGCGCGGCGGCTCATCAGGCGGTACTGGGAGTGCTCCCGGATCAGATCGGTCTTCAGAAGCTGCATCAGACGGTAAAAGGCGGCGGAGGAAAGGCGCTGGATCGCGGGATCCTCATCCCGGCGGCGGCGCACGCCGAAAACGATCTCATAGCCTTCTGCAAACCTGTCAAGCATTTCGTCCACGGCGTTGATATCGTCCTGCAGGTCGCAGTCCATGGTGATCATCACGTCCGCTTTTTTGACCGCTGCCGCAAGCCCTGCGTAATACGCGTTCTGTTCCCCGACGTTATGGGCAAGCTTGACGCCGGTAAAACGCCGGTCCGCCTTGTGCATCGCCGCGATCAGCTTCCAGGTGTCGTCGCCGGAGCCGTCGTCCACGAACAGAACGCGGCTGTTTTCGGAGATGCGCCCGTCGGCGATCAGCTGTGAAAGCTTTTCGCGCAGCACCGGGGCGCTGATAGGCAGGACCTCGCTCTCATTATAGCAGGGGATCACAAAATAACAGACTGGCTGCATAGACGGCTCCTTTTTTGCGGGACGGCGCCCGCGCGAAGAATCGGATCGGATAAAACAGGACTGTTCCCGCTTTATCATAGCGCATCCGCGAAAAAAAAGCAAGCACGAATTTCGGCATTTTTTTCGGATTTCGGCATTCTTATTTTGATTGACAGAAGACGGGATCGGGATTATAATAATGGCGATCAAAAAACAGGACAGGAGTTGAAGACGATGGTGATCAGAGAGACCTTACAGCACCGGGAAGCGGTGCGCGGCGGCAAAGGATGCGTGGATTTTTACCACGTGGTCCCGAAGGAGATGACCGACGACTACGTGCACATGTTCGCAAAGCTTGTGATCCGGCCCGCATCCTCGATCGGCTGGCACCAACACACGGGCGAGACCGAGCCGTATTACATCCTGGCGGGCGAGGGGCTGTTTACCGACAGCGACGGCACGCAGACAAAGGTTGGGCCCGGCGACGTGTGCCTGATCAGGAACGGGGATTTTCACGCAATTGAGAATCTTTCCGGAACCGAGGACCTGAGCCTGATGGCGGTCATCTACAAACAGGACTGAGCACGCGCGATCGGGAATCTTTCCGGAACCGAGGACCTGAGCCTGACGGCGGTCATCTGCAAACAGGATAAAAAAAAAAGCACACCGAAGGGAGACACGACGGAAGGAAGTTGAGTCTCCCTTCGGTTTTTGTAATCAGCCGGAATGATGGAAGGACGGTACAATAAAAATGAAATACTCAACTTTCCCACATAAAACAGAAATCTTATAGTAATAAATCTGACAGTTTAGGATGGAAAACTTTCCGGTTCATTCTTGTAGCACGGCGCCGAAATCCAACCGTATCAGCAATTCTGAGCTTTCTGTATGGGAAAGTTAAGTGAAATATCAACACAGGCACTGTTATTATGAACGGGCAAGGAAAACCGTCGATTACGTTTTGAATTACAGCAACAGGGAATTACGCCGATTCAACCGTCAAAAAACGGCAGCGTCCGTTGATGGGCGCTGCCGCGGTGGTTATGTTGGGATCAATCGTTACAGGTTGACAAAATTCTGCTGCTCAATCGGTCAATAGAGTCCCTTGAAGCCGCCTGCGATCCATTTGATTAAAATAATAATCGTGTGGATTATGCTCATGAATTGCTCGTAAAGGCTGTTGCCGTGTACTTTGCCGCAAACAGGACAGGGGGCGTCGTCACCGGCGGCCTTCAGCTCGGCGTAGCTTTCTTCGGCGGCGGTGAGGACGTCGGCGTTGTCAACAAGCGCCTTCTGCGCG
>JAFRNP010000070.1 GCA_017430145.1 Clostridia bacterium | reverse complement strand
CTGCATAGCCATTCCTCCCGAAGAACATTCTATCACGGAATGACTGTCATTTCAATGGTTACATTAGAATTTGCCATTCTCGTTTGCCCAAGTCTCCCTGGCGGCCAGCGTTTCCATCACGTCCCAATGCTCAGCGATAAAGCCGTTTTCTACACGGAAGAGATCGTAATAGGTGGTGGGCACGCCGCCGAAGGAGCCTTCGCTGCAGGCGAGCGCATAGTCGCCGTCGGCAAGAACCATATGCGTCTTGTCATAGACCATCGAAATGCCCTGTTCCGCCATAGCCGCAAGCGCAGCACCGAGTCCGGAAAGACCGTCAGCGATGGAGATATTGTGCTGGATGTACTTGTCGCCGTCGTAGTAGAAAGTCAGCTTTTCAGGATGCTCTCCGCGAAGCACATCGCCCACAAATCCGGCAACGATACGGCGGGTTTCTTCCTTATCGACGTCTTTCTTCTCAAGCGTACCGTCGATCTGGGTGTGACCGAAGGGGTTGGGATCGGCAACGTTCTGAAGGTTGTCCCAATGCTCATCGATCTTGCCGTCGGCATTGAAATGGAATACATCAAACGCTACCTGCTCACCGGCGCCGGCGAAATTGTAGACCGTCTGAAGGAAAACACATTCGCCGTCTTCGAAAGCGCGGATGTTATTGACCGTCGTTTTTACGGGTGCCTGCTGGAGTCCAGCGACCGCGGCCACGAATGCATCTGCGCCGGTGCCGAAAGCGAGGTTGTGCTGCTTGTACTCGGGGGCGAGCAGAGACTTCGCCAGTTCCAGATCACCGGATACGAATGTGCCGATCAGGGCAAGGGCTTTTTCTTTGTTTGTCATAGTGAGATACCTCCGAAAATTCATTAGATGTAACCGCCGTGGTTTCATCTTGACTACAGTATAGCACGCCAAAGATGTAATGTCAATAGTTACAACGAAACTTTTTTTTAAAAATTTTCTTGATGAAATAAGAAGCCCTCGGCTTTGGCTGTCTGCCGCTGCCGAGGGCTTCGTGTTATCTAACGTATTCCTGTCTGATCGTGACGCCGCACTTGAACTCGATCTCGATCTCCGTTTCCCGGACGATGATCTGTTCGACCAGCGACCGCATGATGGCCGTATTGTCTGTGCTCATGATCGTGCCGTCTTTGATGCCGTGCTCGAAGGCGTCGAGGATGACCCTGAGCTCTGTGTATTGATTTGCTGTCTTTGCCGCTTCGTCTCGCTCTGCTTCGAGCACCTTCATCCGGTCGCTGTACTCTTTGACCTTTGCGGCATAGTCCGCTGCGCTTACCTCCAGTCGCTGCTTCGCTTGATGATTGTATAATGATTTTCATCTACCGGCTCGCACCATTCGGTTCTGGTATTCTCGCCGGGTATTTCCTGCGCGATATGCTGGAACCAGCTGTCCCCGGCAGCGCCGTGCCAGTGCTTGACGTTTGCCGGAATATTGACCACGTCGCCGGGATGCAGTTCTCTGGGGTCTTTGCCCCATTCCTGATACCAGCCTTTTCCGTAAACGCAGATGAGGAGCTGTCCGCCGTCTTTGTCAGCGTGATGGATGTGCCAGTTGTTGCGGCAGCCGGGCTCAAACGTGACGTTGAAGGTCGGGATCTGCTCCATCGTCAGCGGCATAAGATAGCTCTGTCCGATGAAATACTGTGCAAATGCCGTATTCGGTTCCCCGATTGGAAATGCAAGCTTCGGCGTTGTCTCGTCTTCGCTCCAGATCTCCGCGATCATCGGGAAGGTGCTCCATGCCTTCGGCCAGCCGCAGTAGAAGGCCAGCTGTGTCGCAATCTCGACTGCTTCTTCTTTCGTTACGCCGTGTTCCTTGCCGAGCGCAAGGTGGCTTTTCAGCTGGGGATAGAGTCCGGCGGAAAAGAGCGCCGCAATTGTGATCATGCTGCGGTCACGCAGCGACAGCTGGGATTCGCGGGACCACACCTCGCCGAACAGGACGTCGTCGTTCAGTTTGGCAAATTCAGGGGCCAGATCACCGAGGTGATCTCTGCCGGCTGTTTGTTTTTTCATAGTGTTTCCTCCTTACCTTACGGATCTTCCAAGTTGATACGCCTCGGTAAACGCCGGGGTGTTTTTGATTTCTCCGGGTTTGTAAACACCGGTACCGTAAACGACGCCCATCTCCTTTGCGCCCTCCACACAGTCGGCGTAGCCACGGAAGCACTCGAGAGTGCGTTCCTGCGACGCTCTGTCGTCATCGGCGCAGGTCACGATGTAGTAAAACGCTTTGTTCTTCACTTCGTCACCTCCCTGTGGTTATCTGATATCCGGTTCATATTATCTTCTTCGTGGGCAAACGATCTGCTGTCTGCGTGCCGATTACGGATGCCGTTTGCGTTGAAATATATCTGAGCCTTCAGGTTTGGTACGACCTGCCGTTTGAATCGGATATCTCGCTGAGCGAAACGTTTTCATTCCGGAAACGGACGGCGCTTTTTTCATTTTTCAGATGGATTGCGCCCTGCGGGCAATTGTGGACGCAGGCGTAACAGACCTCGCAGCGGCTGCCGAACGTGACCGTATCCGCAACCTTCACGTTGTCCGCCGGGCAAACTCTTTCACAAACGCCGCACCGGATGCAGGCGTCTGTCACGATATAATGCTTCGCGGCGTCTGGCGTTAAAATCCGTTTGCCCATCGCCCGATGGATCAACGCCATCTCCGCTTTTTTCAACGGGCTGACGGTGACGGTCTGCTTTTTTCTCTGCCGGATATGATCTGTGATCCGCGCCAGTTGACCTTCGATATCCTTCTGCGCGACGGAATCCATTTGCTCCCGCATCTCAAAGCCCGGCAGGTAGTTGTCCACCATCAGGACCGCGTCCGCGTAATCCAACCGCAGGCCGATCTCATCGCAGAGGGCTCCGGCGTGAAACCGCGCCGTTGTTTCGTTCATGCCGTAGGTCAAAACAAAGAAAAAGTAGTTCGTTCCGATCTTCGCTTTCAGAAGAAATTCTCTGACCATGCGCGGCAGCTCGCCGCAGTAAACGGGACAGACGACGCCCACGGCATTATCCTCGATCTCATCGACCTTTGCTTTGACGAGCTGCGGGATCGACAGCAACTGTCCTCCGAGTTTTTTTGCGACGTAAAGGCTGTTTCCCGTCGCGGTAAAGTATAAAATCTTCATTTCTTAAGTTCCTTTCCGTTCTGTTCTTGCGCGGTTGTCAAGCAGTTTCAACGCTTTGCCAAGATAATGTCCGCAGAAAACGAACAGGCCCATAATTGCCATGTAATCCAGGAAGAAAAAGAAGATGGGCTGCGTCGGGTCCAGGAACAGGAAATGCGTCTTAAGGAAGAGGTATTCTCCGATCTGCCTTTGGACGAACGCAACCGCGCCGTAAGCCGCAACAGCTGCGGCGATTCCTCGCAGAGCCCATGCTTTCATCCCGGTTGCTTTCGTTTTACTTTTGCGCATCGCGTGGAGCAGCACGTTCCAATGCAGTCCCAGATGCAGCGACATCAGAATGTAGTTTGCATAGGCGCATACCATGTGCACGCTCCGGGCAAACGCCGTCCCTTTGTTGATCGGAAGAAACGCGAATACGTGCTCCGACAGGACGATCCCGCTGATGACCGAGGCCATCACCGAGCCGATCAGCAGAAAAACAAGAGCGGTCTGAAAAATGCGGAAGCTTTTGTATCTTCCCTTGAAAAGCGCGCCGAACCACTTTCTGTTCAGGACGTGATGGACCGTGAACAGCGCAAACATGGCCACCCCGAGGATCTCGTGCGTCAGCGTGCCGATCAGGGAATACGCCATCAGCCCGATCAGCGCCAACGTCATTGCAATATCGACCGTCATTCGAAGTTTCTTCATCTTCTGATCTCCTGTTTTTGCCTTCTGCTGATCGTTATCTGCATTCCAAAAGCACCTCCAGCAATTCTTCTTTCGTAAATCTTTTCGCGCAGCCGCCGGTCAGTATGGTGGAATCGGCAATCGCTTTGAAATCCGTGTCCGATGAGATCTTCATTTCGGAGAATGTCGTTGGGAGCCCGATTTCACGGATGAACGCCGCAAGCGCGTCAACGAACGCCTTGGCAAGTTCCGCTTCGCTTTTTCCCTCCGGGCTGACGCCCCAGACTTCCGTGGCCATTCTGGCGAACTGCCCGGTTGCTTCCGGCAGCATGTGCCGGTAAAGCGCCGGATGGATCACCGCAAGTCCCTGCCCGTGATTGCAGTCGGTATACGCACCCAACTGGTGCTCCAGCATGTGGCACTGAAAATCGGTTGTTTTACCGATCTTCAGCATTCCGTTTTCCGCCATGGCCGCCGCCCACACAAGTTCGCTTCGCGCCTCTGCGTCATGGGGATCTTCAAGCGTTTTACGGATATTTCGGATGATATTCCGCTGGGTTGCCTCATTGATCTCATCGGAATAATTTACCGCACGCGGAGAGCCCATATAGGTCTCCATGCTGTGGGAAAGGCTGTCGAACGCGCTGGAGATGACCTGCTGCATCGGCATCGTCAACGTATAGACCGGATCAAGGACGGCAAAGGAATAAAACGCTCCCCACAGCGGCGATTTCTGCATCTTTTCGTTGTTTGTGATGACCGCGCCGTTGTTCATCTCCGCGCCCGTGCCGAAGGCTGTGACCACCGCGCCCATGGGAATGAATTCTGTCGGCTGCCCGTGATCGGTATACTCCAGTTCCCAGATATCCCTGTCCAGTTTTGCCTGCGCGGAGACGATCTTGCAGCAGTCGATAACGGAGCCGCCGCCCACGGCAAGAATAAAGTCGATGTTTTTCTCTCTCGCCAGCGCCGCGCCCTCCTGCACCTTGGCATAGGTGGGGTTGGGCATGATCCCGGTAAATTCTGTCACAGTCTTCCCGGCGTCCTTCAGGATGCCCAGCAGCTCGTCATAGATACCGTTTATTTTGATCGAACCGCCGCCGTATGCGAGAAGCACATTCGGACCGACCTTGGCAAGCTCTGCCGGAAGATGCTTCTCTGCGGCTTTTTCGCCGAAATAAACCTTTGTCGGATAGCTGTAGGTGAATGCGTTCATCGTTTTCTCCTATCTCAATTTTTGAAATTTGTCAATATATTCTCCCAAAAAACTTTGGTTAAATATCAAAAAGCTTAAAGTTAGCACATTCGACATAGGGGCACACGGAGCGGAGGG
>JAFRNP010000001.1 GCA_017430145.1 Clostridia bacterium | reverse complement strand
GGTTTTGGGGCCCATGGAGTTGGTCTCGTGGTAGTGGCGCTCACCGAAGCGGTCGGTCGCCGTATTGAGATACGGCTGCGTGGGATTGAGAATGAAATTGTTCGGTTCCACACTGTAGCCCGTCATATCGTTGGTCACGCCGTACACCGTCAGGTTTTCATCCTCACAGATCATGGCCAGCGGCATGGGGTTGACCTCTTCGCCCTGTCCCGTGGCGGATCTCTCCGCCGGCAGGTACCCGCCGTAAACGGTGGGCACAAAGCTTTCGCCGGGCAAAAACAGCAGCTTCTGGTCACCCAGCGTCATGTAGGTCATTTCCGTCTTCATGGCGATGCCGGTTGCGGCGTTGGGGTCCGGGTAGGGCGTAAAGCTCATGGTGCCGAGGATGGCAAGAAACGCCAGCACGTTGTTGTCCACCGGCAGGTAGAACTGCCGCCGCAGCAGCCGCACTTCGGGCTGCAGCTCCCGCTCCTCATCTTCCTTAATGCCGATGGCTGCCTTGGCGAAGAACTCGCCCTGTTTGCGGATGCGCTGCCAGAGGTCCGGCTCGTCAAAATCCGCCGCATCCATGCCGCCGATGGCGCCGATGCCGAACAGCACCTGGGCGCCGGTCTGTTCCTTTACGTATTCCCGCAGGTAATAGGGGTATTCGCCGCTTAACGAGCGGTTGTCGCCGCCGAGGGAATTCGGGTGCGCCCCCACGTTGACCATCCAGGTCTCGTTTCCGTCCGCGTCCCGGAAGCGCAGGCGGGACAGCACCTCGTGCCGGTCGGTGTTGATCCGTTTGGAAAACAGCCCGCCGGGGATCTTTGCCTTGCCGCTGTACAGCCTGCCGGGTTTGCGGTGCAGGTAGGCGTCCTCGGCGACGGTCTGTGAAACGCTGAAAAGCTGTTCCATATAGTCGTGGTCCTTACCGTCCGCAGGAATGCTCGCAAAGGGCTTGCCCCAATACCCGACGGTATCGATCCCGGAATGGGAGTGGGAACAGCTGAAGATCACGTTTTTGCAGCCGCGGATGACGTGGGAGGAGCGGATGCGGTTCCTCACGACCTCCACCTCTACGTTTGTGAGGCCCACGATATCCGCCGCGATCCACACGATCCCCTCGTCCCTGCCGCAGTCCAGCCACACGGCGCTGACGTATACGGGGGTCGCCACGTCCTTCATCACGTGGCCGGAGCCGTGCCCCGCGATATAATAGGTTTTTCCTTCGTTCAGTTCCGGCATCAGTTCCCGTTTTGCAAAGCCCAGCCGCCACTGTTCGCCCCCAAAGGCAATGGGCGCGTTTCGTTCGATCACGGGGCGCAGGGTATCGCGCCGGATTTTTTTGCCGTAGCGGGCGGTGATCCCGCGTACCGCCTTGGAAGCAAGGTCCATAACGTCCATAGCGATTCCTCCGTTTCTCAGCCGAGACCGTTGATCATATTGATCAGGTCCATATACAGTTCACGAATGGGGTTCATATGCGTAAAACCGCCCTGCAGCGCCATGTGGTCGCCGTCGTAGGTGGGGAACACGTTCCAGATCCCGGGGTCGATATCGTCGCGGTCGATATCCTTCTGCGGGGCGCCGAAGGGCGCGCGCGCGGAGATCGTGTTGACCAGGCCGTCGTTGGGCTGCCAGCTCTCGTCGTAGACGAAACCGCCGGCTGTGACGCCGCTGGCCTTGCCGATCGCCTCCGACGACGTCCGGAACATCAATTCCATCGGATCGCCGGGGTAGGAGGTCCCGTCCTCCTGAACCGTCGTTTTGCAGCAGGGGATCGAGAAATAGTAGACGCCGGAAAGGGTCTCAAAGCTCTGCGCCAGCGGGATGGCGTTGTCGATATGCATATCGTAGCGCGCCGTGTCGAAGTCCTTTCTGCCGTCCAGCGGGGAGACAGACGCCAGGTTAAAGAAGGCGGTGGAAGCGCCGACCGCGCTGAATTCGCCCGCCGATCTGTCGCCGACCTCGTAGGCGGTGGTGCCGTTCATGGGTGCCGAGAGCATGGTCACCGACCAGAACCAGTCTGCCTTGCCGCCGCTGAACAGGCCCGAGAGCTCCGAAGCCGGGGTCGCTGCCTGTTCCGCTTCGCTGCCGTTCGCCATCAGCTCCACCAGCTGCAGCACCGTTGCGCCGCCGAAGGAGTGGCCGAGAATGTTGATCTTATTCTCCGCGTCCCACTTACCGATCAGCGCGCGGCCGGTGTAATTCGTCCCGTACCGGCGGTGGCCGCAGCGTTCGGCGTGCTCCTTGCCGTAGTCCACGCGCGTGCCGGTAAGCTGCGCGTACAGTTCGCAGGCGCGGTCCCAGGCGCTTGCCGTGGGGTTGACAGACGCCGCGTGCGCGTCCACGCCGCGCGCCCGCAGATATTTCATCAGGTCGCCGCCGCGCATTCCCCAGTAGGGCATGGCCTGGTACGCCGCGTCGTACTCGCCCCAGCCGGAGAGCCCGTGCACAAAAACGTAAGAATACTGTGTTTTAGCGTTTTCGGTATCCAGCGACGTGTTCGGGATGTTTGCCCACGGGAACAGCAGCATGATAATGCTCATAAACAGAGAAATGATTTTGGACATGGTGCGCGCTCCTTTTCTTTAGTATTGTATCACAGATCCTCGTCCACCCCGTCGATCTCAAGGGCGACAAAGGTTTTTCCGTCCTTTTTGACCACGCCCACGGCGCTGTAGCAGGCGTAGGCAGCGGTCACGCGGCGCTCAACGTCCTGCGGGGAGTCCCCTTCGGTATCAAAATACAGGACCATGGCGTTTTTATTCTGTTCGGTATAACTCGGTAACGGGGTCATCATCATTCGCCATGCGATCCGGGATTTGCACAAAAAGGGAAATCATCCGCCCTTTTATGCCCGGATCGCTCCTTTCTTCAGATTCTTAACAAGATATTGCTTTCTTAAATGATCGTTTTGATCCAGACCTTTTTCTTCACCAGATACAGCCCCAGTACGTCCTTGACGAGCTCCAGACACTGTATGAGAGGGACGACCCAGTAGATGCTCAGGTGCCCCACGTAAAACAGCAAGAACGCCGCCGGGACGCTGGTCAGCCAAAGGCTCACCGAGTCGAAAAGGAAGGTGATCAGCGTCTTCCCGCCGGAGCGCAGGGTGAAGTAGCTGGCGTTGGAGAGCGCGTGCAGGGGCAAAAACAGCCCCATAACGCGGATGAAATAGGTTGCGAGCGCCTTTGCGTTGTCGCCGGTTTTTGTGTAGAGCATCGGGATATACCTGCCGAACGCGAACATCAGAAGTCCCACCGTGACGCTGACGAAAAACGAAAACACGATCATTTTTCTTGCGGTGTCGTAGGCCTCGTCATGCTTTTCCGCCCCGAGGAGCTTGCCGACGATGATGCCGATGCTGACGCCCAGCGCCATAAAGGCGATGCTGAACAGATTCGTCACCGTGGTGGCGATACTGTAGCCGGCAACCACGTCCAGCCCGTGCAGGGAGTACGCGACGCCCAGCGCCGAAAAGCCGCCGGACCAGAGGATCTCATTGACGAGCAGCGGCGCGCCCTTGCGGGTGGTGACCTTCAACAGTTCCTTTGGGATCTTAAAACCGCGCAGCAGCTTTTTGAGATAGGGGAATTTCTGTTTGTGCGTGAAGGCGTAAACAAGCAGGATCGCCGCCTCCAGAAACCGGGAGATCACCGTTGCCAGCGCCGCGCCGGCCACCCCCATGGCCGGAAAGAACAGCTTGCCGAAAATCAGCAGGTAGTTGAACAGACAGTTGGCGCCTACGGCCGCAAAGCCCGCCGCCATGGGCGTAAAGGTATCGCCGGTCTCGCGCATGGTATCGGCGAAGGCCTGCGAGACGCCGAAAGGGACCAGTCCCCAGAGCAGCATGACGAGATAGGTCTTTCCGTATTCCAGCGTCGCCGCAAGGTCGCCGTCGGCGCCGGTTTCTGCGCTGTGCAGAAACAGCCGGATCAGCGGTTCGTCGAACAGCAGGAAAACGGCGATCGCCGTTATAGCAAGCCCGATCACGACGTAGAGCTTATAACGCATGGTGTAGCGGATGCCGTCGTTGTCGCCCTTGCCGTAATACTGGGCGGTAAAGATCCCGATCCCGCTGAGCGCCCCGAACAGCGCCAGGTTAAAGATCAGCACCAGCTGGTTGACGATGGATACGCCCGACATCTGCTCGGTCCCCAGCGCCCCGACCATGATATTGTCGAGCATGTTCACAAATTGGGTGATCAGGTTCTGCAGCATCACCGGGACGGCGACCGTCAGCGCCAGCTTGTAAAAGGCGCGGTCACCGATGTATTTTTTGTAAAAAGGCGCAGCCGGACGGCGCGCGGGCAGCGTTGGCATTGGCGCTATGCTTCCTTTCTCTCATATAACACGTGCAGGTAGCGGATCTCGTCGCCCCCCTCGTCCAGCACCGTGCGGGTGTAGAGATCCGGAGCAAACCGCGGAAAATACACGTCGGCGTCCGGGTCTTCGGCATCCGCCTCGGTCAGGTAGAGCCTGTCCGCCATGGGCAGAAACTGTTTGTACACCATGCCGCCGCCGATGATAAAGACTTCGTTTGCGCCGGCGCATTTTTCCAGAGCCTCGGGGATCGAATACGCCATACAAACGCCTTCGATCACAATGCTTTCGTCGTCGCACAGCACGATATTCAGCCTTCCGGGCAGCACGCCCGGCAGCGAGCGGAAGGTATTGAGCCCCATAATAACGGGATGCCCTTCGGTCACGCGCTTAAAAAACGGCAGGTCGCCCTTCAGCCGCCACAGCAGCCGGTTGTTTTTGCCGAGCTCAAGGTTTTTGCCCACGGCAGCGATTATGGAGATGGTCATAAAAATATTCCCCTCTTAGATAGTAAAAGTTAAAAAGTATGAAAGATACAAAGTAACAAATGAGGGCGGGACACCCGCACCCGATTACATTCGTGAAGAAGTTGATGAACCCCAGGCTCTATAATCAAGGGCGAAGCCCTTCCGCATTTGTTACTTTGTTACTTTTTCACTTTGATACTTTTATTCCCGTATTCCCGATCATTGTGCGATCGGAAATGCGATCTTTCCCATATGCTCGTACCCGACAAGCTTTACGTCCGGGCAGTCGGCGGCGTTACTGAAGGAGAAAAAGTCGGTAACGTCGGGGTTGAGCCAAAGCTGCGGCGCGGGCAGGCTGCCGCGTTCGTCAAAGCGGGCGATCTGTTCTTTGATGCCGTCGATCTGGTTTACGTAAATGTGCGCGTCCTTGATGCTCCAGAAAAGTTTGCCGGGTTGCAATCCAGTCACTTTCGCAAGCATGCATAACAGCGTCGCGTACTGGGTCACGTTGAAGGGCAGGCCCAGCGGCACGTCGCAGGAGCGCTGATGGACCCAGGCGTTGAGGTGTCCGTCTGTCACGTCCCATTCGCTGCTCCACACGCAGGAGGGCAGCACCGCCGTTTCCAGATAGTCGTTCTGCCACAGGCTCATCACCATGCGCCGGTCGGTGGGGGCGTTGAGAATGCGGTCGATCAGCGTCCGGGTCAGGGAAAACCTGTTGACGATCCAGCCGTACGCGGTGCCGATGGTGTGCGCCCATTCGGGCCCGAAGTACTTTTTTACCTGCGTCTTCTGTAAGCCGCCGCTGCCGTCGGGCAGCATCTGCGTCGCGTTCCAGTACCCGTTTTCGTCGATCTCCCATTCGTCCCAGATGTGGACGTTTCGTTCCTGCAGCCAGCGCACGTCGTTGGACTGCGCCTGATAGATCCAAAGCATCTCCAGCACCGCCTGCCGGATGAAAAGCTGTTTGGTGGTCAGGACCGGAAATTCTTTTTCAAGATCGAACTGCAAAAACGCCGCCGGTACCTTGACCGTATCCGTGCCCGTCCGGTTCGGCACCTGCACGCCTTCGGTCAGGATTCTTTTACATAAGGCGATATAGTCCGCATCCCACTGCGCCATGGTTCTCTCCCTCTCTGTCTTTCTGTGATTTAGAATCTTATTCATTTTATCATTTTTAAATGCAAAATGCAAGACTTGCCTTCAATAATTTGGATACGAAAAAATTATCGTTGCATTTCTTTCGAGGAAAGGGTAGAATAAGAAAAGAAAGGCGGTGATCGGTACGGACGTCAGAAAAGACAGCATCCGCGTCCTTCGCAACATTGGCGAAGCGCGCGCCAAACAGTTCAAAAGGCTCGGTATTGAGACCGTGGCGGACCTGTTATGGTTTTTTCCGCGTGCTTATGAGGACTGGAGCCGGCCGCTCACCTTTGCCGAAGCCCCCCGCGACGCCGCCGTTACGGTGAAGGCGCGGGTCATCCTGCCGCCGGCGTCCAGACGCGTGTCCGGCGGAAAGATCGTTACCCGTGCCACCGTTTTTGACGGTGAGGCGCCGGGAAGGCTTGTGTTTTTCAATAACCCCTACGTCGAAAAGCAGCTGAAGACCGGGGAGACCTATCTGTTTTACGGAAAGGTCACCGACGACGTGGACCATCCGCAGATGCTTTCTCCCCGTTTTCTGCCGGATACCGGGGCCGACGCCCTGCACGCGGTGTATCCGCTGACGGCGGGGCTTACTTCCCGCATCATTTCTTCCGCGGTCCGGGCAGCTCTGGAGCGCTATAAAGACGCTTTGCCCGAGGCTTTGCCGGAGGAGATCCGCCGCCGCTACCGGCTGCCCGGGATCGGTGACGCGCTGCGGCTGATCCATTTCCCGGAGAGCTATGAAGACGTTGCCGCCGCGAAACGCCGGCTGATCTATGAGGAACTGCTGATTTTGCAGCTGGGGCTTGCCCGCGCCGCCGACGACAGCGCCCTGTCGCCGGCGTATCCCATCCCGCCCGGGGGCGAAAAAGCGCTGATCGCTGCGCTGCCCTTTGCGCTGACCGGGGCGCAGACGCGCGCGGTTTCCGAGTGCCTTGCGGATATGGCAGGTACGCGCCCCATGCGAAGGCTCCTGCAGGGGGACGTGGGCAGCGGCAAAACCGCTGTGGCGGCGGCGCTGATCGCGGCGGTGACGTCGGCCGGGCGCCAGAGCGTTTTAATGGCTCCCACCGAAGTGCTTGCCCGGCAGCATTATCATACGCTTTGCGGCTTTTTTGCCGGGGCGCAGACGCGCATCGCCCTGCTTACCGGCAGTACGCCCGCGGCTGCCCGCCGTGAAGTTCTCTCGGCGCTTGCGGCCGGGCAGATCGACCTGCTGGTGGGCACCCACGCGGTGATCGGCGAGCACGTGCATTTTAAAGACCTTGCCCTTGCCGTGACGGACGAGCAGCACCGCTTCGGCGTGGCACAGCGCGCCGCGCTGCGTGAAAAGGGGAACAGCCCCCACGTGCTGGTCATGAGCGCAACGCCCATCCCGCGCACGCTCTCTCTGATCATCTACGGCGATCTCTCCATCTCCGTGCTGGATGAGAAGCCCGCCGGCCGTACGCCGGTCAAAACCTACGCCGTCGGCACGGACCTGCATCCACGCATTTACGCCTTTTTGCGCCGGCAGATGGACGAGGGCAAACAGGCGTTCATCGTCTGCCCGCTGGCGCTGAAAAAAGAGGAGGACGAGGAAGAAGCCGGGGAAACCCTCATAGCGCCGTCCTTTTGGGCAGCGCCGCCTTCGGATCCGCCGCCCCCGCCCGTAAGCGAAGACCTGCCGCCGGCGTTGCCGGATCTTCCTTCTTCGCGTATGTTTACGGCGCCCGGGCCCCGCGTTTCCGCCGAAGGGCTTTATGAAACGCTGAAGGATACCGTGTTTGGCGGGTACCCCACGGGGCTTCTGCACGGCAAAATGAAGGCAAAGGAAAAGGACGCCGTCATGCGCGCCTTTGCCGAAGGGAAGCTGCGGCTGCTGATCTCGACCACGGTGATCGAGGTGGGCGTGGACGTGCCCAACGCCAACGTGATCGTGATCGAAAACGCCGAGTGCTTCGGGCTCAGCCAGCTTCATCAGCTGCGCGGCAGAACCGGCCGCGGCGCCGACGAATCCTACTGCATCCTTGTCAGCGACGCAAAAGGAGAAAACGCCCGTCAGCGCATGGAGACCATGACGCACGTCAATGACGGTTTTGTGATCGCCGAGGAGGATCTGAAGCTGCGCGGACCCGGCGACTTTTTCGGCGAACGGCAGAGCGGCCTGCCGCTGATGAAGATCGCGGGTCAGATGGGCGACGCAAGGATCCTGTATACCGCCGCCGAGGACGCAAAAAAGATCATCGCCGCCGATCCCGACCTGTCAGAACCCCATCACGCCCTGCTTAAAGAGAGCGTCGGAAACCTGTTTGCGGATATCAGCTGACGGTTTTGCCGGACGCGCGTTCTGATCGGTTTTTTCCGTGTTTTGGTCTCACACTGCCAATGCGGCGGTGTGGGATTTTTTTGTTTTCTGAAAAATAAGTGTGAGATTTTTAAATCCTCCGGCGTTTAAAAGGCGGAAGGCAAAACGAAAGGAAAGGGGGCGTTTTATGGAACATACGGACGATGCGGCTGCCGCCGCGTACCTGCGGTTTTTGCAGGGCGACGACGGGGCTGTCGCCGAGGTGATCGAAAACTGCCGTCCGGGGCTGCAGCTCTACCTGTACGCGCTTACGGGGGATATGCCGCTGGCGGAGGACGTGACGCAGGACACGTTTATAAAGCTGTTTGTCCGGCGGCCGCGCTATAGAAGGGACGCGGCGTTCAAAACCTGGCTGTACACGATCGGCAGAAACCTTGCGTATACCGCTCTCAGGCGGCGCCGGCGGGAAGAACCCTGTGCGCTGCCCCCGGAAGACACGGACGCCCGCGAAGGCCCCGAAGCGCTCTTTTTCAAGGAGGAGCAAAAGCGCCGGCTGCACGGCGCCATGGATAAGCTGCCGCCTTCCTACCGGCAGATCCTGTGGCTGACCTATTTCGAGGGCCTTTCCGGCCGCGACGCCGCCCAAATCATGGGGATCACCGTCCATAACGCGGACGTGCTGCGGTCCCGCGCGAAGGCGGCGCTGAAAAAGCAATTGTTAAAGGAGGGTATTATGGATGAGATCGAATGAAGAAATGGCCGCCGCCGTAAAAGAAGCGGTGGACCTTGCCCGCAGAAAGAAGAAACGGCGCGTCAAAGCGCTGGCTGTGGCGCTGGCGGCGGCGCTGCTGTTCGGGATCCCGGGCAGCGTATACGCCAGACGCCGCGCGCTGACCATGCCCCAGATCATGGATGACCTGCGGCAGAAGGCCCTGACGGCCGTGGACGACGGGGAGGTGGAGGCCGTCCGCGCCGAGATCGCCGCCTCCGACGGCCTGTTCTCCCGGCCGAACGACCCGCCGGATACGGAGGTCCTGCTGGATGAATCGCAGGCGACGCCCGTCGGATCGCGGGACTGCAGCGGCGATTACGAATTTTGCCTGGAACGGCTGGTCCCCGGCAAAACCGTCCGCTGGCGGGTGGTCGGCGGCTCGATCGCGAACGGGGACGCAGACCTTAAGCGCGTGGTCGAAAACGACGTGTACGCCATCGTCTCCCTGAAGCGCCTCGACGGCGGCGTGCTGACAGAACGGGAGGAGCGGCTCGATTTCATGATGAACTATCTGATCGAGGGCTACGAGCCCGAAAGCACCACGGCGTGTTTCCTCGGCGAGCCGGTATTGCGGCGCATCGACGGCAATACCGTGTATTACGCCGTCGCCGTTACCAATATGCTGATCTTTGCGCGGCACGGCTTTGCGCTGGCGATCCTGGAGAACCTGATCACCGAAGATCTGGAAGATATGACGGAAAACAGCATGGGGCATGTATCCCGCGAAAACTTTTACGCGGATAAAAACGGGAACTTTGCCTTTAAGGGCTGGGCGCTGGACCGCCTGCACGCGTTGCTGCCCTTTACCGCCGACGAGTCCTATGCCGACGAGGCTGCGGAGAAGGCCTACGTCAAAACGCACTGCATCAACCGGAATTTCCGCGGCTATACAAAATAAACCGCACTTTTACCGTTTAACCCTGTCCACCCGGCGCCGCCTGCGGCTGCCGGGTGATCCTTTTTTTTCTTTTTTCGCTTGCGTTTTCTGACAAACGGATTATAATATTTGTCAGAGATCCCAGCGATCCGTATGCAGAAAGGTGCAAACGATGCTGAATTACGCGTTTTTGACCGCTGCGGTCATTTTATTCGGGCTGCAGTTCCGGTTCAACCAGACCTACGAGCGCGAGCAGGGCGGGGGCCTTGCCGCCGCGATCCGGTTCATCTTTTACCACTCCCTGTTTGGTCTGGCCGTTCTGGTCGTGATCGACCTTGCCCTTGCAAGCGGCATCCCGGGGGGCGTGCGGGCGGGGGACCTGCCCTTTCCGCTGCTCATGGCGGCCATGTGCACCCTGGACGCCATCGGCTACAGCTATTGCAGTATCATGGCGCTCGGAAAGGTCAACCTGTCGCTGTACGCGGTGTTCGCCATGATCGGCGGTATGGCGCTTCCCTTTGCGGTGGGGCTTTTCTTCGGCGAGCCGCTTACCACCGGCAAGATCCTTTGTCTTGCGATCGTAACGGCGGCGGTTCTGGTGACGCTGAACCCCAAGGAAAAGACCCGGGGGCTCGGCTGGTGCCTCGGCGTATTCGTGTTTAACGGTATGTCCGGCGTGATCGCGAAGATCTATTCCGCCGTTCAGCTGCCAAAGGTCTCCGACGAGCTGTATTCCGTGCTGTGCGCGGCGGTAACGGCGGCTGTTGCCGGCGTGTGGCTGCTGTTTATAAAGGGCGAAAAGAAACGCATGACAAAAAAGGCCGTTCTTTCCTGCCTCGGCTTCGGTGCGTTCAACCGGGTGGCAAACCTGCTTGTGCTGATCTCGCTCTCTTCCATTCCCGCCACCGCGCAATACCCCTTTATCACCGGCGGGGTCATCATCGTATCCACCGTGATCGCCCTTCTGACAAAGCAGAAGCCGACGAAAACCGAGTGGGTCTCCATGGCGCTGTCGATCGCGGGGCTTACGGTGCTGCTGATCGTGCGGTAAAAGCGCTGCGGGCGTTCCTGACGACGGTATCCGCCGGAACGGACGCCTTTCTTTTTTATATCACGAATGTCGAAAAAAAACTTGATTTTTCTGTCGGAATTTGCTAAGATATATAATTGTAGCAATATTCTTTTTTGAAGGTGAAATTTTGGAAACAAGGCAGGATATCAGAAATATCGCCATTATCGCCCACGTTGACCACGGCAAAACGACGCTGGTGGACAAGCTCCTCAGGCAGAGCGGTACCTTCCGTGAGAACGAGGTCGTAGAGGAGCGCGTCATGGACTCCAACGACCTGGAGCGGGAGCGCGGCATCACGATCTTGTCCAAGAACACGTCCGTCAACTATAACGGCGTCAAGATCAACATCGTGGATACGCCCGGCCATGCTGATTTCGGCGGAGAGGTGGAGCGCATCATGACCATGGTGGACGGCGTATTGCTGCTGGTGGATGCGTTTGAGGGCTGTATGCCGCAGACCCGGTTCGTGCTCTCAAAGGCTTTGGCGCTGCGCAAAACGCCGCTGGTGGTCATCAATAAGATCGACCGTCCGGGCGCAAGGCCCGACGAAGTGATCGACGAGGTGCTGGATCTGTTTATCGAGCTCGGCGCCGACGAGGACCAGATCGAATTCCCGGTGATCTTCGCATCCGCCCGGGAGGGCTACGCCTCCTTTGACAAGGACGCGCGTTCCGGCGATATGCGCCCGCTTCTGCAGGCGATCATCGACGATATCCCGGCGCCGGCGGGCGACCCCGACGGACCGCTGCAGCTATTGTTTTCCAGCCTTGATTATGACGATTACGTGGGCCGTATCGGCGTGGGGCGCGTGGAGCGCGGCACGATCCGCTACGGGCAGCAGGCGGTCCTGTGCAAAACGGACGGGACCCAGAAGCGTGTGAAGGTCTCGCGGCTTTACCAGTTTACGGGGCTCGGGCGCACCGAAACGGAAGAGGCCTCCATGGGCGACATCGTGGCGGTGTCCGGTATTGAGGACCTGAACATCGGCGAAACCGTCTGCGACCCGGAGCATCCCGATCCGCTGCCGTTCGTAAAGATCGACGAACCCACGCTTTCCATGACCTTCCACGTCAACAATTCGCCCTTCGCGGGCAGAGAGGGTAAATTCGTCACCTCCCGCAACATCCGCGCGCGGCTGTTCAAAGAGGTGGAGACCAACGTCAGCATGCGCGTGGAGGAGACCGACTCCACCGACGCGTTCAAGGTCTCCGGCAGAGGCGAGCTGCATCTTTCGATCCTGATCGAGACCATGCGGCGGCAGGGGTACGAGTTCCAGGTCTCCCGCCCGAAGGTCATTTACAAAACGATCAACGGGGTCTTAAACGAACCCATGGAGCTTCTGATCGTGGAGGTGCCCACCGATTACGTGGGCGCGGTCATGGAAAAGATCGGCGCCAGACGCGGCGAGCTGGAAAACATGGGCACCCGCGACGGCGGCACCACGCATCTGGAATTCAAGATCCCTGCGCGCGGGCTGATCGGCTACCGGTCGGAGTTTCTGACCGATACCAACGGCTACGGCATCATGAACAACCTGTTTGCTGGGTACGAGCCGTATAAGGGCGATATCCAGACCCGCGAGCACGGCTCCATCGTCGCCCACGAGGCGGGCGAAAGCACCGGCTACGGGCTGTTCAATACACAGGATCGCGGACGGCTGTTCATCGGCCCCGGCGTGCCGGTGTACGAGGGCATGATCGTGGGCGAATGCTCCAAAAACGAGGATATCGTCTGTAACGTCTGCAAGAAAAAACAGATGACAAATACACGCGCCGCCGGATCGGACGAGGCGCTGCGGCTGGTCCCGCACTCCGTACTGAGCCTGGAACAGTGCATGGAGTTTTTAAGCGACGACGAGCTGCTGGAGGTCACGCCGACCGCCCTGCGCCTGCGCAAAAAGATCCTTTCCAAGGAACAGCGCATGAAACAGCAATTCAGAAAGAACTGAGAGGAGTTTACCATGGAAAAGCAAAAGGTTGAGATCATCATCCGGGGACAGAGCTATACGCTGATCACCGACGAGCCTGCGGAGAAGGTTGTGGCGCTTGCCAAGGGCCTTGACGGTGCGCTGGAGCAGCTTATGAGCGGAGGCAGACTATCGACGCAGCAGGCGCTGGTCCTTGCCGCCATGGAGCTTGCGAATCAGGCGGACGCCAACAAGAAGCTGGCGGAGAAATACAAAAGCGAGATCGCCGATTACCTTGAGGACGCGGAACGCGCCATGATCGAGCGCGACGGCTACAAGCGGGAGCTTGACAAGCTGAAGGAAAAACTGGCGCAGTGAAATCGATCGGGGGATCGATTTCAAAAGTAATAAAGTATGAAAGTAAAAATGTAACAAATTCGGAAGAGCTTCGCTCTTGATCGTATGGCGTCAGCCTGTCGGGGAATGTCAACAACTTAACAGAAGAAGCAAAAGGACCGCTCGGCCCATCAGGTGACGGTTCCCCGATCGACTGACGTAAATCGGGCTAACCGTCCCCATGATTGACCTCGCTGAGCCGCCTTAAGTTTTTGACATTGGCCTGTCGGGGAAAGGTTTACGGACCGCCCGGAACCGGATCGCCGAAATAAGAAAATGCCGCTGCCGGAAGCGTAAAGCCCGACAGCGGTTTTTTCTGTGTCCGTATCGCCTGATCAGAGCAGGTTTTCAGAAACCCAAAAAACCCACCGCTTTTTTTGAAAAACCCAAAAAACCCACCGGTTTTTTTTAAAACCCAAAAAAGGTAAGACAAAGACTAAGACAAAGACAAAGACAAAG
>JAFRNP010000007.1 GCA_017430145.1 Clostridia bacterium | reverse complement strand
TTGTCGTAACGGTCGTGGATCCGCTGACCGTGGTCGCCGATTTCCACACCGCGTACAGGGTCGTACTGCTGCCGGGCGTATAGGAACCGCCGGGCAGGTAAGACGCCGAGGACGCGCTGGAGCTTGTCGACCAGCCGAGGACCGTATACGGGAATCTGGTCGGTATGGTGCTCGGGATCGTTACGGAACTGCCTGCCGTTACCGTCTGGGACGACGGCGCGCCGCTGCCGCCGTTCGCACTGTAGCTGACCGTATACGAAGTCGTCGAATTCTGTTTCCACACGGCGTAGAAAGTGGTGTTCCCGCTCGGTTTATACGTATTGCCCGCCACATAGGAGGCAGTGGTAGCCGAAGAAGACGTGCTCCAACCAAGGAACTGATGGCCGGTCCAGGTCGGTGCGGTGCTCGGGATCGTAATGGAATTGCCCGCCGTTACTGTCTGGGAGGACGGTGCGCCGGTGCCGCCGTTCGCGTTATAAGAAACGGTGTAAGTGGAAGCCGACGAGCTTTTAACTTTGATGCCGTATGTTATAGGGGAATGATTCCAACCATCTTCAACTTTGACATAATATGTCCCTGAAGAAATACTGGCCTGATCAGATACTGTTGAAGACTCATTTCCTTTAGATTTTAATTCAATGACCTTCTCCAGATTGTTTGTGTACAGGGTTATCGTCCAGTTATTATTTGTATCACTGATCGCTTCATGCGTAAACTCCAATTGCACATATCCTGAGCTTGTTGTAAACGTAAAATAATCCAAATCACTGTTCTTGTACACTGAGCCGGAATACAAAGTATTAAAGCTGATTGCATTTGCAGTTTGCGGCGTTTCGTTCCTTTCCTTCTCCCAATAATTTGAAGAACTGAAAATCGCCTTTATCTGATAAGTAACACTGGAATGGTCCCAGCCATTACTGACCTTAATATAGTACTTACCTGCGGGAATCCCGATTTTCGCCGATTGTTTTGATGTAATATTTCCCGGAACGTCGATCTTACCGATCTCCTGCAGATTGCTGTCATACAGATAAACATACCAGTTATTATTTGTATCCGTCAATAATTCATGTGTAAAATCCAACTGTGTATATCCTGCGCTTGAAGTTGTAAACGTGAAATAATCCACATCACTGTTGTTATATATTGCGCCGGAATACGCCATATTAACACTGATCGTATTGGCAATTGCCACATCTCCGTTCAGTTCTTTTTCCCAATTATTTGAAGAACTGTAAATCGCTTTTATCTGATAAGTGACGTTGGAATGGTTCCAGCCATCTTCGACCTTGATATAGTATGTACCTGCAGGGATACCGGTCTGCGCTGTCTTTTTTGACGTAATATTCCCCGGAACATCGATCTTACCGATTTCTTTCAGGTTGCTGTCATACAGGTAAACATACCAGTTATTATTTGTATCCGTCAATAATTCATGCGTAAACTCCAGCTGAACATATCCTGCGTTTGAGGTAGTAAACGTATAAAAATCCAGATCACTGTTGTTATATACCGCGCCGGAATACGTACTGTTTAAGCTGATCGAATTTGCAGTTTGCGCCGTTTCGTTTTTTTCCTTCTCCCAATAATTTGAAGAGCTGTAAATCGCCTTAATCTGATAAGTGATATCGGAAAAGTTCCAGCCATCTTCGACCTTGATATAGTATGTACCTGCAGGGATACCAGTCTGCGCTGTCTTTTTTGATGTAATATTCCCAGGAACATCGATCTTACCGATTTCCTGCAGGTTGCTGTCATACAGGTAAACATACCAGTTATTACTTGTATCCGTCAACAAGCCATGCGTAAACTCCAACTGTACATATCCGGCGCTTGAGGTCGTAAACGTAAAATAATCGACGTCGCTCGACTTAACTATGTTATCAGAATACGTCTGGTTCACATTGATCCGGGTCGCAGTTCCGGTTGTATCATTCTGCCCCGGCGCGGTTTCCGCCGCCGAAGATATCAGAGCAAATACAAAAAGCAGACTGCAGACAATAACCGAAACAAAAATGGAAAATGAGACTTTGAAATGCGGCTTGTTTTTTTGCATACCTGTATCGTTCCTTTCGAAAAATATACTTCATTATTATAGCCATTTTTATTATTAATGTCAATACACCTATGATCAAAGAACAATAAATAACCTATGACCAAAGAACAATAAATAATGCATGTGCCCACCAATAAAAAACGCTCCCCGCTTCGGCGCACTCACTTAGGAATTTAATTGCCGCAGCGGCGCAATTGTTTGTGAAATACTGCGTTGCAGGGGTCGGATATCCGCCAGGATTATCCAACCCCTGCACCTTGCCTTTCGCAAAAATTTCATCCGCTGCGGTGCGCAGCAGTTTTTCGCCAGCTGTTTTTTGTTCGAACAATCTGCCCGGCATAGGGCAATCCTGACGGATACCCTGTGCCGGGCAGGCAGTTCGGGCGGAAAAGAACGGCGAAAAATCAAATAAATCCTTAAGTGAGTGCGCCGTTTGGGATGCGTTTTTACACAAACAGGATCATCCGGACTCGACGCTCCGGAAACAGAACGCCGGGCGGACGCCCTGGCCGGCGCTGAGCACGTTGTCGTCGCCGCCGCCCCAACCGCCGTCGCTGATATAGCAGGCGGTATCGGATTTCTCCCCGGGGGAACGCAGCCACCAATAGGCGTTGCCGGCGTATTGGGACGTACCGGACGTCCAGATCCCCTGGCATTTCGCATAATCCGTACATGCTGCGCGCCTTGCGGCGTCATACGCCGAAAAGGACGTGCTGAACCCGTACGCCGGATCCACAGCCTCCCCGTAAGACAACAGAAAGATCTTATCCGTCGTGGAGGGGCTGTCGTACAGCGGCGAACCCATTGCCCCGTTGTCCAGAACGGTATCGGCGATCATCGCCTGTTGGTCCCCGGAAAACGCCGTCTCCAAAAACGCCCGCTGCAGCCATGCCCGGATCGCGCTGGTCGCATAGCAATTCGCATACGCCCCCGGCGTCGCCTTTTGCGTATAGGCCCCGGCGCTGCCCGTGATCACGTCGTGGTAGGGCTGCGCGTCGACCACGTTTTCACACAGGACCAGCCCTGCAGCCGGATCCAGCACCCGCCAGAGCAGCGGTTCGTATAAAAAGTAATAGATCCTGCCTACGGTATACCCGTTGGCGTACTGATACGCGTCCGCCTGCCCGGGCGGCAAATGCCCGGTGCGGATCGGCCTGTACTGATCAAAGGTCACCGCCCGGTACCGGCTGCCGTCAAGCGTAAGGTCCGCGTAGCGCATCCAGTTGCCCGGCCGCATATTTCCGTCGTAAAGATCGCCGGTCCCGGTGCAGTACCCGTAACTGATCCAGTTTTTCTTCAGGGCGTCCAGCCCGGCGAGCACAGCCGCGTCGGTCACCTGCGTCTGAGGATAGCTGCCGAAAAAGATCACGTCCCCCACGCGGAGATCCTGCACCGGCGGAGCGGTCGGCGCTTCAGACGTCAAAAACGCCCCCGCGTCGGCAGTCGTCCCGTTGCCGGCGGGATCGCTACCGGAAGGCGCCATATCCTCGTTTCTGCAGCCCCGGGAGAGGCACAGCATGACCGCAGCGAACCCAAAGCACAAAACACCGATAACGGCGAAAAGAACGGCAAACATCCGTGAGCCGCTTTCTTTTTGCCCTCCCCCTACGGGAGGATCGGGGACAGGCGCGCCGCTGCAGCGGGGGCACCTGCCGGTTTCCTTCGGGATCGGCGTACCGCAGACGCCGCAAAAATTATCCATCCGTATTCCTTTTCGGCAAAATCACAAAAACGGACGCAGGGCGTCCGTTTACAGGCAAACACAGCCTGCCGGTATAAGACCGCCTCAGTCCAGATATCTGCAGGCAGCCATGGCGGCGACGGCTCCGTCGGCGGCGGCTGTGGTGATCTGCCGGATCTGTTTTCTGCGGCAGTCCCCCGCCACAAACACGCCGGGCACGCCGGCGGCGCAGCTCTCGTCTACGTCAAAATATCCCCATTGGTCGGGCGCCGCCAAATCCCTGAAGGGCGCAGTCTGCGGGTCCAGCCCGATGGCGATGAACATACCGTCGGCGGCAAGCTTCTCGCGCACGCCGGTATCCGTGTGCTCGATCTCCACACCCGCAAAGGTCTCGTCGCCGAGGATACCGACGGCAACGGCGGAGCAGATCAGCTCGATATTATCTCTGGCGGCGATCTTCTCCTGCAGCGCGGGCTCGCCGGTCAGCTTCGGCAGGTTCTGCACCATAACGACGCGTTTGCAGGTATCCGAAAGCAGCAGCGCTTCCTGCATGGCGGAATTGCCGCCGCCGATCACGGCCACGGTCTGCCCGTCAAAAAAGGCGGCGTCGCAGACGGCGCAGAACGAGATGCCGCTGCCGATGAAACGGTCCTCGTTCGGCAGTCCCAGCTTACGGTGCGCCGCGCCCACCGCGAGGATCACCGCGCGGCAGGCGTATTCGCCGTTCTCGGTCACAACGGTTTTTACGTCCCCGTCGTCGCGAACCCCGGTCACACGGTCCAGTTCGATCTCCGCGCCGAGGCCAAGCGCCTGCTCCACCATTTTATCCGCCAGCATGTTGCCGCTGAGCTCCGTAAAGCCCGGATAGTTTTCGATTTTCGGCGAAAAGGTCATCTGCCCGCCGAGCGCGCCCTGTTCGATCACAAGGACGCTTTTTTTTGCGCGCAGCGCGTAAATCGCGGCGGTCAGCCCCGCCGGCCCCGCGCCGACAATGATCAGATCGGTCATTTTTATCTCCCTGATACGGCGGGCGCACGGAAAGCCCCGCCGTCATTTTTTTTATTCTGATCGCCCGAAACACAGGCTTATCATTTCATCGCAGACGTCATACAGCCCATCGCGCGCGTTCAGCGACGCCGACGCGCCGCCGGTAATGACAACGACGCCGAGTCCCCGCGCTCTGTCCACGGCAAAGGAGCTGTACATCCCGTAATTGCTGCCGGTGTGCGTGAGCACCGTATCCCCGTCCGCAAAGGAGGGTTCGTTGATCTCAACGAAGTAGCCCTGCCGGACGCCGCCCGACTCGATATGCTGCATTGCGATCTCTTCAACGCTGCTTTTTGACAGGATCTGCCTGCCGGCATACGCGCCGTCGGAGAGCAGAAGCCCCAGCAGCTTTGCGTAATCGGCGGCGCTGATCGTGAGGTTCCCCTGGTACAGATGGTGCGTCTGCCCGAGCGTACCGCTCGGCGTTTCACGCAGCTGGCGCTCCACGCTCCAGATCGTGCCGCCGCCGCTGTGCAGCGCAGCGACCTGCGAGACGTCGGGGAGCTCGGCGGCGGAGAATGCGGCGGTGATCCCCAGCGGTTCAAACAAGAGCTGATCTGCCAGCGTCCCAAAACCGGTCCCCGTCGCCTTTTCCAGCGCCGCAGCCAGCACCGCCGCGCCGAAATTGCTGTAGGTATAGGCCGTGCCGGGCCTGTAGCCGCAATAGTTCCCGCCGTTATGCAGCAGCGAGGAGAGCGGCTCGGAGGAGGCGCTGTTGCGCGAAGCGAGAAACGCCTCTCCGTCCGCAAGGGAGGAGGTATGCGTCATCAGCATTTTGGCCGTGATCGGCGTATCGGGATACGAGGGGTTGCGGACCGCAAAGCCCAGGATCTGTCCGACGTCCGTGTTGATATCAAACCTGCCCTGCTCCTGAAGCGCCATCGCCGTCATGCCGATGACGAGCTTCGAGAGCGAAGCACAGCGGAACTTGCTGTCCCTGCCGACCGGGCGTGTGCCGTCGGCGTCCATGGTCCCGTAGGAATAATACCGGACGCTGCCGCTGCCGTCGATGATCCCCACCTGGGCGGCGGAACAGCCGTAACGGGCGGCGACGGCATCCAGCGCCGCCGTAAGATCTGCGTCCGCCGGCGCCTCGGCGCCGGCAGCAGCAGGGGCCTCCGTTTCAGGGTCGTCGGACACGGGTTCCGTCGGATCCTGCGCACCCGGAAGGCTCTGCGCCGCAGAAGGCGCCGCCGTGACCGCCGCAGCTGCCGCATCGTCCGACGGCACGTCCGACGTCACGTCCGACGGCACGCCGACGCGGCATCCGGAAACCGCCAACAGTATGCATATCACGGCGCACAGCGCCAGCATGCCGCGCCGCAGATTATTCTTCATCAAATTGCGTCCCCCGTTTTAGCTGAACGCCTCAAACTCCGAAAGGCACGCCACTGTGGAATACTTCCAGCCGGGATACCCCGAATTGATGGTCAGCGTAATGGAGCTGGTGCGCACCGGCGTATTGAAATAGAAAACGTTGGAGCCGAAATCGTATTCCTTGGCGTCGGCGGCGGTAAAGGTCTGCTTGGAGCCGTCGGAGAAGGTCAGGGTAAAGTTCTTGATCCTGCCGTTTTTACCGTACAGGTCGTCGGTATCATTATAGCCGTTGGCTCTGCCGTCCCAGCCGTTGCCGTTGAGCAGCCTTACGCCGCGGACCGTCTGTTCGCCGGAGAATTCAAAGCGGATCCAGTTGCCGGCGCCTGCGCTCCCCGCGCCCGTGGAGTTGACCATCCAGCAGGTCGAATAATTGCCGTCGATGGCGTTGGAGGGATAAAACGTACGGCCCGGGTCGCTGCCCACCCCCTGGTCGCTGGATGCCGTCGCCCGCGTAAAGGGGATCTTTTTCCCGGAAGGAGCCGCGGATACCGCGGTGATGCTCGTAACGTTTTTCAGCACGACCACCACGGGAGCATTTGGCGAGCAGTCGAACACCAGCGCGCCGGTCAGGGACACAGGCACACCGATCAGGCCCGCGTCCACGAAACCGAGCACGCGGATCTGTGACGTGTTATACGTATTTCCGAGCCAGTTGCTGAAGGGCGGGTAAACAGGCGCCACAATCGGCTCGGTGAGCGTGAGGACGTTATACGTATCCTGCACGCTGCCGTTCGTATACGTTTTTGTCGTGATCGTCCCGGAGTATTCGCTGACGGCGCTTGCCGGCGGGACGTAGGTATTGATATCGGGGACGGCTTCGGCCGTCGTCGCAACGGCTGCGTTGGCTGCCGTTGCCGGTTCGGCGGCAGTCGGCGTTTCCACAACGCCCGCAGCTGTCACCGTCGGCACCTCCGTTTTTAACGCCGGATACCCGCGGATCAGATCTATGGTCCCGAAGGTTTCCAGCAAAAACAGGAGGAGACCTGCAGAAAAGACCGCAAAAACGGCGACCAGCGCAAGGATCAGCCCGGTCTTGCTTTTTTGCTTAGGCGGCTGCGGCCCCGTAACAACGATCCCCTGCGCCATGCCGCAGTAAGGGCACACCTGCGCGCCGGGCGGGACCGGCTGTCCGCATTGTCCGCAAAAACGTGTGTTCATATCTGTATGCTCCCCTTTCTCAGAACAGGTGTCTGCCGCAGTTCGTACAGTATTTCACGTCGATACCGACCTGCTGCTGACAGCTCGGGCAGATCCGTTTTTTTACGTTTTCTGCGTCCGCCAGACGGAACCCGCAGGCGGTACAAAATGCCAACGCACCGTTGATCACGCTGCCGCACCGGGGGCAGGAAGCAGCGGACTTTTCAGCCGCAGGCGGCTCCTGTCTGCCGGGTCCCCCGCCCGGCTGTCCCGGATACTCCAGGCCGCAGACCGTGCAGAACCGCATACCCTGCGGCACCTCGGACCGGCAGCGCGGGCAGAACCGCGCGTTATCCTGCGGCGCGTTATTTTGCGGCGCTTCATTTTTCGGCTGCGCCTCGGGCGCCGGTAAGTGCAGTTCCAGGCCGCAGACGGTACAAAAGCGCAGTCCCGGCGCCGCCGGACTTTTACAGCGCGGGCAGAGCCCCTTCTTTTGCGCCTCTTCGGGCGTCATCTCCGATTGGAGATGGCCCTTCTGTCCGGTCAGATCGAACCCGCAGGCGGTACAGAACGTCACGCCCGACTTCAGCGGTTCGCCGCAGGAGGGACATTTTTTGGAATCGTGCCCGCTTTGCGGCGTCGGGTGGTAACACGCCGGGCAGATCGACATTTCGGGCGAAAGCGGATTGCCGCAGTTTTCACAACGCAGCGTCGGCGCGCCCATGCCGTCGGGACTATCCAGCCGGAAATCATGCTCACAGTTCGGACAGATCTCCGCTTCCTTTCCGATCCTGGACCCGCAGGTAGGGCAAAGCTTGGTGGTCAGCTGTTTCGTGCGGGGATCCACGGCGTTCTGCCGCGCTTCCAGCAGCTTGGAATAGGCGTTTTTATGGTTGGGCAGTTCATAAGCGCAGCGGGGGCACTTTTTCAGGTTCGCATTCACAGATGCGCCGCACTGGGGACAGGTCACCTGATTGCCGCCGACAGGCGCCTGAGGAACAGGTGCGGGAGCGGGCACTTCGTAAACCGGCGCTTTGGGCGCCTCATAGGCAGGAGGCTCGGGCGCTTCATAAACCGGCGTCTCCGGCGCCTCATAGGCCGGCGCCTCCGGTTCTTCGTAGATTGGCGCTTCCGGCGCCTCATAGGCAGGAGGCTCCGGCGCTTCATAAACCGGCGTCTCCGGCGCCTCATATGCAGGCGCTTCCGGCGCCTCAAAAACGGGAGCCTCCGGCGCCTCATAGACAGGTGCTTCCGGCGCCTCATAGACAGGCGCTTCCGGCGCCTCATAGGCCGGCGTCTCCGGCGCCTCATAGGCAGGAGGCTCAGGCGCTTCGTAAACCGGCTCTTCCGGCGCCTCAAAAACGGGAGCCTCCGGTGCTTCATAGACCGGCGCCTCGGGCGCTTCGCAAACCGGCTCTTCCGGCGCCTCAAAAACGGGAGCCTCCGGTGCTTCATAGACCGGCGCCTCGGGCGCTTCGTAAACCGGCGCTTCCGGCGCCTCATAGGCAGGTGCCTCGGGCGCTTCATAAACCGGTGCTTTCGGCGTTTCATAAACCGGAGACACAGGAGGGACTGTCGGCTGTTCCGGCTGCTGCGGCGGAACCGGCGACGCAGGTCCGGCTTCTTCCCGGCCTCCTGCCACACGGTTCAGCTGTGTGCCGCAAAAGATGCAGAACTTTGCGCCCGGCTTCGTCTGCTTTCCGCAGGTGGGACAAACGATGGATTCCGGTGAAAACCGTGCGCCGCAGCGGATACAGAACGCCGCCTGCGTGGGGCTGATCAGGCCGCAGCCGGGGCACTTTTTTCCGTTGGCGGGCGGCGGGTTTTTCTTGCGGGCGATCTCCTGCTCGGCAGACCTGACCGCCTCGACCTCAGCGAGAAGCCGCGGGTCGGGATCGAACCGGTGAAACTCCAGATACCGCCTGCCGAGGATGGCGTAGGCTGCCTCCAGCTTTTTTTCTTCTTCCGTGGGCAATTGGATATTCTCATTCATCACGTTTTCCCCCGCGCGGCGACAGAGACGCGTTCTCCTTTGTGCCGCATTTTCAGATTTTTAATGCAAAAGGTTATTACATATCATTTTATCATTATCCCATTCAGAATACAAGTGGTTTTCCCGTATTTTTTCGACAAAGTGAGAACGAAAAAAGCGCCTCCGCCGTGTGACGGAAGCGCCATTTTTCATCATGCGTCGGGCTGCTCTGCCGCAAATCCCGTAAAGTAGTACCCGCCGTATTCCATAAGCCCTGCTTCGCCGTCCGGCGTACCGGGGTGATCGAAAACCTCGCGGGCAACGACCGTTTCGTTCATGGTCGCCGTGATATGCACCTTCGTTTCGGTGTAATCGTAGGTCACGACAACGCCGATCCCGCCGATCTCGTAGGTACATTCTGTGATCCTGCCCTCGTCGTCCTTTGTAAAGCCGATATCGGTGCTTTCGATCTCCTCGGCGGTCAGGTCCAGCGGGACCGCTTCCGCCGGCGTTTTGTACAGCGCCATAACGTCAGCGGGATCCGCCCCGGCATTTTCGGAGGCGTCCGCGTCGGACGCCGTCGTATCGGCAGCATCTGTTGTCTTATCCTTTGCACAGGCGGAAAGTGCAAGAACCGCGATAAGCGCCGCCAGAAACAGTATAAAGCATTTTTTCACTTGGGTTACCTCCCGATATTCAGACTGAAACCGGCGTTACGCCTTTTTAGGGATCAGCCCGACAAGCTTGGAGACGAGCCAGCGCAGGAAACGCAGCAGCCAATCAGAGAACCGGATGCGCTCGCCGTAGTTGGTGGGATCGCCCTGGGCAAGGCGCGGGATCACAAGGTCCGCAGCGCTCATCGTATGGGTCCCTTCGGCGTCGCTGAAAGCCGCGCCGCAAACGCTGCACTCGTAATGCGCAACCACACCGGCAGCTTCCTGCGTAGCAGGCTGTTCGTCCACATAAACCAGCGTATGGCTTGCCGTTGCACCGTAGGAAGCGCCGCAGATCTCACACGTTGCCGCCGCAGCGCAGGTAGCCGTGCCGCCGGTGTGCGCTTCATCCGCATAGGTCGCGGAATACACCGCATTGCCGACGACCGAAACGACGGTGGGCGACCATGCCGCAAAGGTGTAGTGGCAGGTCTCATCCGGGGCGATCGTGGGCGTCGCACCGCCGTAAACGGGCGTCTCGCCGTATTCCACCTGATCGGACCCGAGGACCGTGCCGTCGATGTTCTTCCAGGTGACGGTATACTTCCGCTTCGTCGCGGTAAAGACTGCGGTATATTCCGCCTCGCCGATCACTGCGGAGGGTTCCGGCGTCCAGCCATCGAACGCGTAGGTATATTCGTCGGTCTGGGCCTTTGCAGCATCCGCGTGGGTCGGCAGTTCGCCGTATTCCAACTCGGTGGTGTCGATGATCCCGCCGAGATCGTTCTTCCAGGTAATGGTATACTTGTTCTTAACGGATGTATAGACGGCTCTGTAGGTGGCTACGCCGGTCACTTCTTCCAGTTCGGGCGACCAGCCGGCGAAGGTATAGGTGAATTCGGCGGTCGCCGCCTTTTCCGGATCGGCGTTCGGATACACCGGCAACGTACCGTAATCCACCATGATCTCCTCAAGCAGGCTGTCGTCGTCGTTCAGGAACGTGATCTTGTAGGCGGCTGCCGCCTCCTCATAGGTCGCCCGATAGGTCGCGGGGCCGTCAACGGCAGCGAGTTCGGGCGTCCAGCCTGCAAAGGCGTAATGGTGCTGGTCGTCGGAAGGTCTTTGCGGCGTACCGTCGAACACCGGCAGCGTGCCGTATTCCACCATATCCACCGCAAGCTCCGTGCCGTCCCAGTTCTCCCATGTGACGGCGTATTTATTCTTTGTGCCGGTAAAGGTCGCGGTATATTCCGCTGCCCCAGTCACCGCGGCAGGCGCGGGATCCCAGCCCGCGAACGTGTAGGTATATTCGGCGTCCGCCGCCTTTACCGCGTCCGCATGCGTCGGCATCGCGCCGTATTCCACGGTCGTTGTGTCGATCGGGCTGCCGTCGTCGTTGAGCCACGTGATCGTGTAGCTGTTCTTCGCGCTCGTGTAGGTCGCCGTGTAGGTCGCCGGTCCCGCCACCGCGGCAGGCGCGGGAGCCCAGCCCGCGAACGTGTAGGTATATTCGGCGTCCGCCGCCTTTACCGCGTCTGCATGCGTCGGCACCGCGCCGTATTCCACGGTCGTTGTGTCGATCGGGCTGCCGTCGTCATTGAGCCACGTGATCGTGTAGCTGTTCTTCGCGCTCGTGTAGGACGCCGTGTAGGTCGCCGGTCCCGTCACCGCGGCAGGCGCGGGAGCCCAGCCCGCGAACGTGTAGGTATATTCGGCGTCCGCCGCCTTTACCGCGTCCGCATGCGTCGGCACCGCGCCGTATTCCACGGTCGTTGTGTCGATCGGGCTGCCGTCGTCGTTGAGCCACGTGATCGTGTAGCTGTTCTTCGCGCTCGTGTAGGTCGCCGTGTAGGTGACGTCGCCGCGCATGATCGGATCGATCGACTGATCCCAGCCTGCGAACGTGTAGGTGTATTCCGCGCTTGCCGCCTTGGTGGGCGTGCCGCTGTAAATGTTGACGCTGTCGCCGTAGTTATAGGTATCGGGGCCCATCAGCACCGCGCCGTCGTCGTTGACAAAGGTGACCGTACCGGTCTTTTTAACAAGGTTCAGGCCAGCGTACCCGTATGCGCCTCCGGCGGCGCCCAGAAGCGTTACTGCCCTGCGGATGTTGATCGCGCAGTTCTGGACCGCGGCGGCGACGTTTGCGCCGTAGGTATAATCCGTGTTGTTCGGATTGGCCATCACCATCTGTGTGATCGTCGCCTTGGCGCGGTTCATCGATTCCTCGGTGTACATCCACGCATGGTCGTTCATTTCGGCATAGCAGGCAAGCGCAGAGGGAAGCGCGTCATAGATGGGCTTGTAGTTGAGGGTGTAGAAATCGGTCAGGGAAGTGATCGTACCGGTTTTGTATTGCCTGGTGGTTGATTTATAGCTCGTTCTTGCGGGAAACTGAAAATTCGATTCATGGTCATAGTATTCGGTCGTATTTCCGGTACCGTAATACTGAATAATGTTCCACCAGAAGCGGGAATCTCCGTCTCTCTGCGAATCGGGCGATTCGCCCGGGGCTCCGCCGTCATGCCAGTAAGCAGCAAACTGTTCCGTCGAATTAATGCTGTTTTTCGCCCATGCGTCCCATGTTTTGGAGTATCCCTGCCAGAATTCATTTTTCAGCTCATAAACACTGTTGGGATTATCATAATCCACATAATGGATGATATGGGAGGAGCCGCCGGTGTCATTACATCTTGACTCAAGTGTGATCGGCGCATAAGGTTCATGGCCGGAAACACCGTCATAAACCATTACCACATTGCGGGGAATTGCAACTTTAAAGTCTGTTCTGCCGACGCCCCAGGCTGTATCTCCCAAACCGTCGCCGGACCAGCTGGTGGTCCCGGCGGGGGAATACACCAGGTTGGAATAGGCGCCGGTCGCTTCGGCGTTCTGATGGTACGCCGCCGCGGTAAACGTATTGATCGCATTGGTTTGGGTAAGCACCGCAGACAGGTCGGCGGCGCCGAGGGATTTGGAATACGTATCATAGGCGTCGTCCGCCATGACCTCTTCGGCAGTCATGGCGCTGCCGTAGACGCGCATATTTTTCACATAACCGGAAAAGTCCGCGTCGCTGTCGTTATTCTCGCTGCCCCATTTGTTCCCTGTGTTCCAGCGGGAACGGCCGATATAGTTATACTGATAGGTATGCACCTCGCTCAGGAACTGGGTCAGATAGGTCGCGCTGTCGGCTTCGCAGGCGGCGGGATACTCCACGCCGTTGATCCAGTACGTGATCGCGGAGCTTGTGATCCGGACGACGACGTCATAGGTCTTTCCTGCCTCAAACGCCGGCGCGCCGTTGGGAGTCGCTTTGATATGCTCGGCGCCGTTCCCGTCAACATAGCCGGCGATCGCCATGCCGCTGCCCGCAAACCAGGAGGGCGTGGCGGAAATGTAGAAGTGGTTTTTGATCGTGTCGCCGTTGATCGCGTTCGTTGACGCGTCCCGCGCGCCGAAGGAAAGAATATGGTGGTGGTTACTGTTCTGCGTCGGGCGGTAGGTGTACGCCAGCGTCAGGCCCGTGTCGGCAGTCACATTCTCAAAAATCGAGGTATGGTCGATTTTCAGGAAGGAATTGATGTGGTAAAATCCATCCTGAAGCTGGTCGCTGGGGAAATCGCCGATGCCCCAGCCCAAGCCGGCGCCGTTGCCCTTTGTATCTTCCCATTTGCTGGCCGTTGAGAAGAACTGGCCGATCAGCGGGCTGTTGCCGACAGACGCCTTCGCGGTCATGTCAAAGACGCCCGTTACGGGCGCAAGGACCGTGAGGACCATCAGAACCGACAGCAAAGCCGCCCAGATTTTTTTTGTTCGCGTTTTCATAAGCGCTCCTCCGTGTTTCAGTTTCCATTTACTGTGTTATGGGCATATCCCAGTATTTAATTATAACATAGAAATAAAAATTTGCAATCACTTTCAAACTTTTTTTACATATCCAACAAAATCTATCGTATTTCCGTCACATTTCAACGGGCCGACCGCAAAAAACGGACGGCGCGCAGCCGCCGTTCACAAAATCGTTGCATGAAAAACAAAAAGCACATCCCCAAACAGAGATGTGCGTCGGTATGCGCCGGAAATCATTATGCGCCGGTCGAGCCGCTCAGCACGTCCTGCCTGGGCGCGAGCCGTGCGGGATCCCGTACGATCAGCGGCAGGGCGCCGGATTCCACGCAGTCCTTCGTGATCGTGATCTTTTCGATCGACGGGTCGCCGGGGGCGGTAAACATGATCGGCAGCAGTACCCGCTCCATAATGGATCTGAGCCCTCTTGCGCCGGTCTTGCTTTCGAGCGCCGTCGCGGCGATCTGCCGCAGGGCGTCGTCCTCAAAATCCAGCTCGACGTTGTCGATGGAGAACAGGGCCTTGTACTGCTTGATAAGCGCGTTTTTCGGTTCCGATAAGATACGGATCAGCGCCTCGGCGTCCAGGTTTTCAAGGGAGGTGATCACGGGCAGTCGGCCCACCAGCTCCGGGATCAGGCCGTAGCGGACCAGATCCTGCGGGATCACCTTGCTCATAATGGTATCGTAATCCACCTCGGATTTTGTGATCAGCTCGCTGCCAAAGCCCAGCACCGAATTGCCGATGCGTTTTTCGATGATCTTTTCGATCCCGTCGAACGCGCCGCCGCAGATAAACAGGATGTTTCCGGTATTGATCTGCAGAAACTCCTGCTGCGGGTGCTTGCGGCCGCCCTGCGGGGGGACGTTGGCCACGGTGCCCTCCAGAATTTTAAGCAGCGCCTGCTGCACCCCCTCGCCGCTGACGTCGCGGGTGATGGAGGCGTTTTCGGATTTGCGGGCGATTTTGTCGATCTCATCCACGTAGATGATGCCGTGCTCCGCCTTTTCGATGTCGTAATCCGCCGCCTGGATCAGACGGAGAAGAATATTTTCCACGTCCTCGCCGACGTAACCGGCCTCGGTCAGGGTGGTGGCATCCGCAATGGCAAAGGGCACGTCGAGGGTTTTCGCCAGCGTCTGGGCAAGAAACGTTTTGCCGACGCCGGTGGGGCCGAGCAGCAGAATGTTGCTCTTGACCAGCTCCACGTCCTCGACAGGCTTGCGGTAAACGCGCTTATAGTGGTTGTACACAGCCACGCTCAGGGCGACCTTTGCCGCGTCCTGGCCGATCACGTACTCGTCGAGCCGGGACTTGATATCCTGGGGCTTGGGCAGTTTGCGCAGCGTCTTTTTTGCCGTATGCGCCGTTTTTTTGTGCCCGCCGTCAATGATAGACAGGCAGTTTTCCACACATTCGTCGCAGATATAGGCGCCCGGGCCCTGGATCATCATGCCGACCTGGTCCTGCGTGCGGCCGCAGAACGAGCAGCGGATAGTATCTCTCGTATCGTCGTATTTCGCCAATGGATCTTCCTCCGAAGTTACGGTGAATCAGCGTTTGTACAGGACCTTATCCACCAGGCCGTAGGCGCAGGCTTCTTCCGCCGTCATGAAGTTGTCGCGGTCGGTATCGCGCTCAATGACCTCAAGCGGCTTGCCGGTCTTTTCCGCCAGGATGCGGTTGAGCTTGTCGCGGGTACGCAGGATATGGTCGGAAGCGATCTTGATATCGGTCGCCTGCCCCTGGGCGCCGCCCAGAGGCTGGTGGATCATGATCTCGGCGTTGGGCAGCGCATAACGCTTGCCGGGCGCGCCGGCAGCCAGCAGGAATGCGCCCATGCTCGCCGCCATGCCGAGGCAGATGGTGGACACGTCGCACTTGATATACTGCATGGTGTCGAAGATCGCAAAGCCCGCGGAAACGGATCCGCCGGGGGAATTAATGTAGAAGGCGATATCCTTTTCGGGGTCCTGCCCTTCCAGAAACAGAAGCTGCGCCACCACAAGGCTGGCGGTCACGTCGTTGACCTCCTCGCTGAGCACAACGATACGGTCGTTGAGGAGCCTTGAAAAGATATCGTAGGCGCGCTCGCCGCGGTTGGTCTGCTCGATCACGGTGGGGACCAGGGAAAGCTTGGGATCGTAAAACATAAGTATCCTCCTTGGGGGTGTGTATTCGCAAAAGGAAAGCGTGCTGACACACTCAAGTATAGGTTAAACAATTATTCTTTATTCAGTCTGAAAAAATCATTCGGCGGCTTCTTCCGCGTCCTTCTCTTCTTCCGCATCCTCCGCCGGCGCTTCGGGCTCCGCCTCGGCAACGGCGTTGTCGATCACCAGCTTCGACGCCTTTCTGGAGCGCAGCTCTTTTTTGACGTTCTCTTCGGGGATCGCTTTTTTGACGACGTCCGCTTCCACGCCGTAGCGCTTCGCCATGGCGTCGTACTCTTCGGCGATCTCTTCGTCGGTGACTTCAACGTTCTCCAGGTCCGCGATCTTCGCAAGCGCCAGCTCGATCTTTACGTCCTTTTCGGCGCGGGCGCGGTACATGCCCTTTACGGCGTCGATGCCGAGGCCGATATTCTTGAGGTACGCCTCAAACGGCATGCCCTGCCGCTCGATATTGTATCTGAACTCGTCGATCATATTCTCAACGGCGCGGTCGACCATCACGTCGGGGATCTCGTCGGTGACGAGCGAAGCGAGCTTATCGTAAACGGCGTTTTCAAACGCGGACTTCGCGCTGTCCTCACGCTGCTGCGTCAGGGTCTTGCGGATATCGTCCTTCAGCTCGTCGAGGGTGTCGAACTCGCTGACGTCCTTGACGAACTCGTCGTCAAGCTCGGGAAGCTGCTTCTCCTTGACGCCCTTGACGGTGACTTTGAAAACGGCGTCCTTGCCTGCCAGCTCTTCGGCATACTGCTCCGGGAAGGTGACGTTCACGTCGAAGCTTTCGCCCGCGTTATGGCCGGCGACCTGGTCCTCAAAGCCCGGGATAAAGCTGCCGGAGCCAAGCTCCAGATCGTAATCCTCACCCTTGCCGCCTTCAAACGCCACACCGTCCACGAAGCCCTCGAAGTCGATGGTAGCGATATCGCCCATGGCGGCCGCTCTGTCTTCCACGCTGATCTCTCTGGCGCCTGCTTCGCGCTTGGACTGCAGATCTTTTTCCACGTCCTCGTCCGTTACGGAAACGGCGGGCTTGACGGCGGCGATACCCTTATAACCGACCACGTTCACATCCGGGCGGACCGTGACCTTGCAGGTCAGCTCCACGCCGTTTTCGTCCATGCTCTTCAGGTCAAAATCGCGGGGGTTGTCCACGGGATCGATCCCGGCCTCTTTGACTGCGGCGTCGTAAACGTCCGGGAAAGCGATGTCGAGCGCCGTATCGTAGAACACGTTTTTGCCGTAAATCTTTTCAATGAACGCGCGGGGCGCCTTGCCCTTGCGGAAACCCGGCACGTTGATACGGTTCTTATCTTTTTGATACGCCTTGTTGACAGCCGCCTCAAACACGTCGGCCTCGATCTTCAGTTCCAGGGTCACTTCGTTTGCCCCGGTTTTTTCACTTGATACCAGCATTTTGTTGCCTCCTAAATAAAAAGTCGTATTCAAACTAAATCATTGTACCATAAATTTTTGATTTTGCAAGAGAAAAATCAAAAAAGTCAGCTAAATGATAAAAGATATCAACTGAACGATAAAAGATAAAAGAGAAATGATAAAAATCGGAAGGGCTTCGCCCTTGGTTACAGAAAGGGATCTCACCTATGATCAACGCCGTAAGGCGTTCCGCTTTTTATCTTTTATCTTTTTTAAGGCAACACCGCATAATTCCGGTGTGCGGATTGCGCAGTAGATTTTTTCGTCAGATTGTACAGATTTGACGCCGTCAACCTGGCGGTTGGCAAGGAAAATCTGTGCAGGATGACGGAATAAAGATCAAGCA
>JAFRNP010000069.1 GCA_017430145.1 Clostridia bacterium | reverse complement strand
GGACGGGTGCAAAATGTTTGCTGATATTCTATCTGTTATCGAAACTGCGAAACGTATGAAAATGGGGGTTTTTGATTCTATCGTTTCACTTTTTCAATCTCCTGCTCCCGTCTTTTGTTTCTAAATGGCTGAACTGTTACGATCGTTGAAAAAACAGGGGATAACGGCAGGTAAATCACGGTTGCATTCTGTGGCTGTATATGTTATAATCATAAAAAATACTGTTTTCGGAGGTAGGAATATGGGTATCGTTTCCGATTACGGCGTGTTTCTCGGCAATTACGCGTTCCGCCGCTTTGACCATTATACGACCTATGCCATGGATACGCAGCTGCGCATCCTGCGCAAGATCATGAAGGACAACAAGGATTGCGAACTGGGCAAAAAGTACGGCTTCGCGCATATCGACAATATCAGGGATTATCAGGATAAGGTGCCGCTTTCCACCTTTGAGGATTACGCCCCGCTGATCGACCGTATGATCGAAAACGGCGAGACGAACATCATCACGTCCCAAAAGATCGTGCGCTATACCTCGTCCTCCGGCAGCGTGGGCAAACCGAAGCTGCAGCCCAAGACCGGCAGGGATCTGTGGAACATGCAGTGCTGCGGCTTTGCCGCGACCCCCGGCTGCGCCGACCGGTATTTCCGCAGACAGGGCGTCTTTAAAAAGCTGCCCGGGCAGATGGGACCCATGCTCATGTCCCTGAACGGGACGAAGCTTGAAAACGGCATGCTCTCCAACGGCGCCGGGCAGGTGCCTTTCACGTTCTTAAAGCCGGTACTGAAGTACTTTATCACCACGCCCATGGATATCCTTTATCCCGAGGACGAGGAGGGGACAGAGACCGCTTATTTTCAGCTCCGTTTTGCGCTGGTCAATAAAAACGTGACCTATATCGGCGCGATCGTGATCACGCTGATCACTTCCATGTTCGATTACCTCGAAAAGAACTGGGAAATGATCTGCGACGATATCGAGCACGGCACCATCGACCCCTCCGTAAAATGCCCCGACAAGCTGCGTGAAAAGTACGGGCATATGAAGCCGGATCCCGAACGCGCCGCCGAGCTCAGGGAGATTTTTAAAGAGGGGTTCGATAAAGAGCCCGTTGCGCCCAAGATCTGGCCGAAGCTTTGCTGGGGATACGGCATGACCAGCTCCACGCTTGCGGTGTACGCCGAAAAACTCAAGCGCTACGTGGGCGATCTGCCCATGCACAATATGGGGTACGGCGCGTCCGAAGGCTTTATGGCGATGCCTGTTGAGCTCAACGCCTCCGACTACGTTCTGCTGCCGCGCAGCCTGTTCTATGAGTTTTTGCCTGTGGACGCCCCCGAGGGCACGCGCCCGCTGACCCTCGACCAGATCGAGGTCGGCAAGGATTACGAGATCATCGTGACCAATTTCTCCGGTCTTTACCGCTACCGGATCATGGATATCGTGCGCTGTACCGGCACGTACAACAACTCCAAAAAGATCGAGTTCCTTTACCGTTCCAACATGGGTCTGAATACCGCCAACGAAAAAACCACCACGCAGATGCTGGACGCGGTGGCAAATCAGATGCAGAAGCATTTTGATATCAATTTTATCGGTTTCAGTTATTATTCGGACGTGGACGCGGAGCCCAAACGCTACGTGCTGCTGATCGAAACCGCCGATACGCTGCCGCCGGATAAGATCTCCGAGATGGAAGAATTTATGCACGAGGCGTTCAAAAAGGTGAACGAGAAGTATGAAAAGTACTGCAGCTGGGGGCTTCTGGGGCAGCCGAAGATCCTGCAGCTCAGATCCGGCGCCTATGACGAGTACAAACAGTCCATCGTCGCAAAGGGCAGGGTACTCAACCAGATCAAGCCGGTCACCGTCATCAATACCGATGAGCGTAAAGAATTCGTCTTTTCGCGGATCAAACCGGAATAAAACGATTTCTGCAAGGGGAGCCTGCTTTGGCACGGCTCTCTTTTTTTTGTGCCTTCAAGCCGTCCGATCCTGTCCCCGGTCACCGATCCTTTGATTCATGCATAGACTGAACGGAAGAACTTTTCGTGAGGTGAAAGCTATGTGGATCGTGACTCTTGCGGCATTCGGCGTCGGCGGCGCAACGATGCTGGGCGGTGTTCTCGGCGCCGTTTTTCCGTTTCACAGTAAACGCCTGAACGGCGTCGTATTCGCGTTTGCCGGCGGCGTGATGTTTGCCGCGGGCGTATATGAGCTGATCATACCCGCATTTCAAAACGCAGGTACCGTTTTCTTTTTCGTATGTATCCTTTCGCTTCTTGCCGGCGGCGGTGCCGTTGCCGCTTCCGGTAAGATGCTCGACCGGGCGGGGCCGCATCTTTTCAGGCGGTTCGGCGTCGGGGGCGGGGATAAGAACCTGACGCGAAAGGTCTTGCTTTTTCTGATCGCCATGGCCGTCCACAACCTGCCGGAGGGGATTGCCGCAGGTGTCGGGTTCGGCACGGAGAATATAGCGGGCGCTGCGGCGCTTTCCGCAGGGATCGCCCTGCAGAACCTTCCCGAAGGGATGATCCTTGTCCCGCCCCTGCGCGCCATTGGCGTACCGGCAAAAAAAGCGGCGTTTCTTGCGTGTATGACCGGCGTCGTTGAGATCGTCGGCACGTATCTGGGCTTTTTTGCGGCGAAGGTCTCCAAAGTATTTCTGCCGCCGGTTTTATCTGCCGCCGCCGGCGCCATGCTTTATATCATCTGCGCGGATATCCAGCCCGAGGCAGCCGCGTCTGCGGGATCGCAGCGTGCGGGGTTCGGTTTTCTTTTCGGGTTTTGCAGTATGCTCCTTGTGGACCGTTTTTTGTAAAAAAAGAAACGCGCAGTTTTCGGCTGCGCGTTTTCGGGGGAGGAAAACAAAAAATAAAGTACGCTCTTATTATATCCGAAAAATGAAAATTGTAACAGGATTGTCATTTTTGGCACGGATATTGTCATTTTTGAATCATGAGGACAGGATTCACAGTTTTGCCGTTCGATTTGCAAATTTCTTATGAACTTTTTTGCTATGGTCTTGAAAATATGAACAGGTGCGTATATAATGTATAAAGATAAAATAGCGGAGGAATGAAAGATGAAACGGAAACTGAGACAGTCGCTTTCTTTACTGCTTGCGCTCGTCGTCGCGCTCGGCGGCGCCGGGTCGTTTATTGCCGGCGCCGTGGTCAATAAGGAAGAGGCGTGGCCTGCGATCGTCATTCCGGGCGTTTTCCAGAGCGACGTCCGTTATTACGACGACGACGGCAACGAGATGCTTAAGGCCGACGGCAGCAAATACGAAGCGCCTTTCTTTTTGGAGGATACCAGGGATATCGTCAAGGATGCGCTCCGGCGCGCGGTCTTCCCGCTGGCACGCCTTCTTATCAGCCAGTACGATAAAGACCAGGCGTGCGCCAAGGGTGTCGCGCAGGTGCTCGGCACTTCGCTTGCCGGTAACGTCATGAGCGACAATCAGGGCCGTTTTATCAAAAACATCCGCGCGATCAAATATGAGACGAACCTTGCAAACCTCTCGGAGTACGACCGCAACCGGGCGCTGGATCAGATCCCGCTTAACCAGTTCGTGCAGGAGGTCGGCCTCGATTATCTGTATTTCTTCTCTTATGAGTCCCTCGGCAATATCTATACGATCGCCCGGGAGCTTTACGACCTGATCCAGACCGCGAAGGAAGAGACCGGCAGACCGAAGGTGAACCTTGTCCCGATCTCACAGGGCGGCTCCATTTTCAACGCGCTGATGCAGATCTATCGCGACGAAGGCCGTGAGCTTTCCGAGGACGTGCACAGGGTCGTGTTCATCATCCCTGCCGCCGACGGGACCGCCATTCTCGGCGATATTTACCATTACGGCCTTCTGGACGACAACGACGCGCTGTACGGGTATATGTTCCCGTCTCTGATCGGCGAGGACGAGTACCTGTCGTATCTTGTCAATATCATCCTGCGCGCCATGCCGAACGCGGACGTCAACAATATTATTGACACGGCGGCGCATATCCTTGTGGAGGATTATCTGGAATACTCCACCTGCCTGTGGGCGCTGATCCCCTCCAAGGATTACCCGGAATGCCGGGAGATCTATCTGTCCGATCCCGAGGACGCCTTCATCCGGGAGCAGACCGACTGGTATTACAACGCGCAGGTCCATTCCCGCGAATATATTCTTGAAGAGCAGGCCAGGGGGATCGAGTTTTTCGATATCGTCGATTATAACGAACCGCTTTACGCCATCTGCGACTCCTGGAACAAGGTCAACGGCGACGGCGTGATCCATGTGGATTCCACCTCCTTCGGCGCGTTCTCGAACGGCGTGGACCCGCCGCTCGGCGAAGGTTACGTGCAGCAGAACACCTACTGCAGCGACCCCGAAAACCATAACCATATCGACCCCGCCGGTGTGATCGACGCCTCCACCGGGATCCTGTGTGAGACCACCTTCTATTTCTACGGGCAGAACCATGAATCCACCGCCCGCAACGACGTGGTGATCCGCCTCGCAACGAGGATCCTGATCGACGACAGCTTTGAAAACGTCTGGTCCGATCCCGGCTACCCGCAGTTCAACTACGCGCGGCACTCCGGCAGAATGGAGAGCCTGCTTCGCCAGTGGCGCGGTTACGATCCTTCGGGGCTGCCCGATGACCAGCGCGTGGAGTTCGAAGAGGCGCTTGCCGAAGCCGAGGCCGCTTATGCCTCTACCTGCATGCCCACCGAAGAATACCAGGCGGCGTACGACCGGCTGAACCTGATCGGGACTGTGATCAGGACCGGGAAAGCGCCGGTCAGCGACTCCCATACGGCGTTCCAAAAATTCCTGACGAAGGTGCTGAAATGGTATGCCGACCTGCTTTACCGTCTCTTCGGCGGCAGAGGCTTCAGCGACGTGCTTCTGGGCAGAAAATAATCCGAACGGAAAGGAACGGCAGGGCGTGCCCCGCCGTGATACGGCATCAGACCCATGGGGAATGACAGAGGATATCAACGTTTCAAAGAGAAGGCGTCCGGGCAGCCGCTGTTTGTGCCGCTCGAGCGCGAGGCGATCGTGCCTGAAGACCCGAAGGCCTGCCTTCTGCATACCGCCGTATGGAGCGATCTGCATATTTCTGCCCTTTTTATGAAGCGGACCCTGGCGGTCCTCAGCTGTATGGAGGACCTGAAAGAATCGCAAAGCGGCTTTGATGCGTTTCTTATCTGCGGCGATATCGGCGAAAACGGCAGATACCGGGAACGGCAGCTGTTTGCCGACGCGCTGGAAAAACTTCCGAACCTCGGAAGGATCATACCCGCCACCGGCAACCATGATATCCGCCTGCGCGATTACCGCCGGACAAAAAAGGAATTCCTTGCGTTTTGCCGGCAGGTCGAACCCGCCTTTTCATCGGAGGATCTGTATTATGAGGCGACGGTCAACGGCGTCACTTTCCTGATCCTCGGCAGCGAGAAAACCGTATTTGAGGAGGCTTACCTGAGCGCCCGCCAGCGCGTATGGCTCTTTGACAGACTTTCGTTAACGGCAGGGAAGGGCAAACCGGTGTTTGTTGTCGCGCACCAGCCCTTAAAGGATACCCACGGTCTCCCCGGCGCCTGGGATGCGCCGAGCCCCGGCGGGTCCCTCGGGGAACAGTCCGACGACGTCAGAAGCATCTTAAAGCAGTTTCCGGACGTGTTCTACATAACGGGGCATCTGCACAGGGGGTTCTGGATCCACACCTATGAGGAGGTGGAGGGCATCCACGCCGTCAACGTCCCCAGCCTCGGCGATTACAATAAAGACAGCAGGTATTCGTCTCCGGGCCTCGGTTTTCTGATCGAAGTGTATCCGGACCGGGTCCTGTTCCGCCCGCGCGACTTTTTCCACGGCAGATACGTTCCGGAATGGGAACGAACGTATATGCTTGAAAGCACCTGAATGATATCCGCTTTATATTAAGGCAACACCGCACAATTCGCGGCGCACGCCTTGCTTGATCTTTATTCCGTCATTCTGCACAGATTTTCCTTGCCAACCGCCAGGTTGACGGTGTCAAATCTGTACAATCTGACGAAAAAATCTACTGCGCAATCCGCACACCGGAATTATGCGGTGTTGCCTTAAATAAAAATCATGGAAAATCTGAAAAATTTATACTTGATTTTTCAGATTTTCCGTGTTATAATGCTATTCGCAAAACGCACGCAGACGGATATCGCAGCGTGTGCGCCGGCCTGATACGCCCGGTGTGTCTGTGATAAATGAAGTCTGCGGTGGAAAAACAAAGGAGGATACTCAAATGTCAGTCGTATCAATGAAACAACTGCTGGAAGCAGGCGTACACTTCGGTCACCAGACCAGAAGATGGAACCCCAAAATGGCGCCCTATATCTTCACGGAGCGCAACGGGATCTACATCATCGACCTGCAGAAGACCGTCAAGAAGCTGGAAGAAGCGTACATGTTCGTGCGTGATACCGCTGCCGCGGGCGGCGAGATCTTCTTCGTCGGCACCAAAAAGCAGGCCATGGATTCCATTAAGGAAGAGGCCGAGCGCTGCGGCATGCCTTACGTCAACGCCAGATGGCTTGGCGGTATGCTGACCAACTTCGTGACCATCCGCCGCCGCATCAAGCGTCTTGAGCAGCTTGGCCACATGGAAGAGGACGGCACCTTTGATCTGCTTCCCAAAAAGGAAGTCAGCAAGCTGCGCGTTGAGAGAGAAAAGCTCGAAAAGTTCATGGGCGGTATCGTCAACATGAAGCGCCAGCCCGCCGCGATGTTCATCGTGGATCCCCGCAAGGAGCGCATCGCCGTGCTCGAAGCGAAAAAGCTCGGTATCCCGATCGTTGCGATCGTCGATACCAACTGCGATCCCGACGAGATCGATTACGTGATCCCCGGCAACGACGACGCGATCCGCGCCGTTAAGCTGATTGCCGGCGCGATGGCGGATGCGGTGCTTGAGGGCAAGCAGGGCGAGCAGAACGCGCCCGCCGCCGAAAGCGACGAGGCTGCTGCCGACGCCGAATAAGTAAAAAATGGGGCCCGTACCGCGTGCGGGCTTCTTTTGGGTATTTTTGCCCGATTTTCATAAAAAAGTTTACAGCCGTTTATGAACGGCGGAAAGGAATTATTATGAGCTTTACCGCAAAAGATGTACAGGCACTGAGAGAAAAGACCGGCGTCGGCATGATGGATTGCAAAAAGGCGCTTGTGGAAACCGACGGCGATATGGAAAAGGCTGTTGAGATCCTGCGTGAAAAGGGTCATGCTTCCCAGGCAAAAAAGGCCAGCCGTGTTGCCGCAGAGGGCACCATCGGCGTTTATAACGACGCGAAAGCTTCCGCGCTCGTGGAGCTGAACTGTGAGACCGACTTCGTGGGCAACAACCCCGAATTCAAGGAACTTGCGAACCGCATCGCGAAGACCGTCGTCCTTACCCGTCCCGCCGATCTGGACGCGCTGAAGGCCGCCACGATCGCCGACGGCAACGTGACCGTTGAAGAAGCGATCCAGGAGCTCTTCCTGAAGATCCGTGAAAACATGAAGCTCCGCCGTTTTGAGCTGGTGGAAGGCACCGCCGTCTCTTATATCCATGCGGGCGGTTCCGTGGGCGTGCTCGTTTCTTTCGAGACCGACGCCGCCGATAAGCCGGAATTTGCCGAGATGGGCAAAAACGTCGCCATGCAGGTCGCCGCGATGAGCCCCGAGTATCTCAGCAGCGCCGATATCTCCGCAGAAGAGCTTGCGAAGATGAAGAATATCACGATCGAGAGCGCGCTCAATAAGCCCGACACGCTTCCGAAGCCCATTTTTGTCAGCGTCGCCAATAAAACGATCGCCGCCGGGCTTCTGAACGAGGCGGACCTCAAGGCATATGAAGCGGAAAAGAACAACAAGTTCCTCTTCAATTTCCTTTCTCCCGAAGCCATTGCCGCTTTTGCGAGCGTTGCCGTGGCCGGTAAAGAGGAATACGCCGCCAACCCCATTTTCGGCAAGGCGGTCGAAGGCCGCGTCAATAAGCAGATCAAGGAGATCTGCCTGCTTGACCAGCCCTTCGTGCGTACGGACGTGTTTGAAGGCAGCGTGGGCGCTTATATCGCGAACGTCGCCAAGAACCTCGGCGCCACGATCAAAGCCACCGGTTTCGTGCGTTTTGCCAAGGGCGAAGGCATCGAAAAGAAGGCCGATGATTTTGCTGCGGAAGTCGCCGGCATGATGGCCTGATTGCATGATAAAGATCCGGGGTATCGGTTTGTCCGGTACCCTGTTTTTATTGAAACGACAGAAAAGAAAAAAACGTTACGGGCAGGGAGGAACTGAAAAAATGCTTTTGCCGTTTGCTTCGGATTATATGGAAGGCGCGCATCCGGACGTGATGCAGGCGCTGATCGAAACGAACCTTGTGTCCTGCCCGGGATACGGGTCGGACCCGTTCAGCGAAGAAGCAAGGAATAAGATCCGTCTGGCGTGCAAAGCGCCTAACGCCGGCGTTTGGTTTCTCGGCGGCGGCACGCAGACGAACGCCCTTACGATCAGATCGCTGCTGCGGCCCTGGCAGGGCGTGATCGCCGCGGATACCGGGCATATAAGCCTGCATGAGGCCGGCGCCGTAGAAGCAGGCGGGCATAAGGTGATGACGCTCCCCGGTAAAGAAGGGAAGCTGGACGCCGAAAGCGTGCAGGCATTTTGTGAAGCGTTTTTTGCGGACGAAAACCGGGACCATATGACCGCGCCCGGGATGGTTTATATCTCGTTCCCGACGGAATACGGCACGCTTTATTCTCTCCGGGAGCTTGAAGCGCTGAAAGCCGTCTGTGACCGATATTCTTTGTATCTCTATGCCGACGGCGCAAGGCTTGCCTATGCGCTTGCGGCAAAAGAAAACGACGTGACGCTGCCGGACCTTGCGCGCTTGTGCCATGCGTTTTATATCGGCGGCACCAAATGCGGGACCCTTTTCGGCGAAGCGCTCGTTGTTCCGGATCCGTCCGTCCTTCCGCATTTTTTTACGCTCATAAAGCAGAACGGCGCGCTGTTCGCAAAAGGCAAAGTCGCGGGCGTTCAGTTCGGCGCGCTTTTTACGGATGATCTGTATCTGAAGATCGGCGAAAACGGCGTGCGTCAGGCCGGTCGCATCCGCGCCGCGCTTGACGCCTTCGGTATCCTGCAGCCCATCCGTTCCCCCACCAATCAGGTCTTTGCGGTCTTTACGGACCGGCAGCTGAAAAAACTGGCGGAATCTGTTTCATACAGTTACTGGGAGCCGTACGGCAACGGCCGTTCGGTCGTGCGGCTTGCCGCAAGCTGGGCAACGGAGAGCGAAACGGTTCATAAGCTCACAGAGGTCCTGCAAACAGTTTCACAGAAGGGAGAAACAGATGGGCGCACGCAATAATTGGAAACTGCCGTTCGCGGCGCTGGCTGCTGCCGGACTGGCGGGTTATCTGTATTATGAAGATACCGTCCTTAAGACCACGCGTTATTCGATTTGTAACGATCGGATCCCGGCAGCTTTCGACGGGTATACGATCGTGCATATCTCGGATTTCCATAATACGAAAAACAGGCCGCTGCGCAAGGCCCTTCTTACGTCTATCCGGAAGGCGTCGCCGGATCTGATCGTGATCACGGGGGATCTGGTCGACAAGCGCCGTACGGATATTGACGCGTCGGTCTCGTTCGTAAAGTCGATAGCGGACTTTGCGCCTGTATATTATGTCTGCGGCAACCATGACGTGTGCCTGGATCCGTATGAATTGCTGGATACGCTTCTCAGACAGCTGAAAGACGCCGGCGTACACGTTCTGTTCAACGCGGAGGATGAGATCTCCCGGCAGGGCGAAACCATCAAAATCGCCGGCGTTAAGGACCCTGCCATCCTGCACGAGGAACAGCCGGACGACGTTGCGATCATGAACGGTTTTCTGGATGAGGCCCTGCAAAAGGACGAAGGGTTTCGGATCCTGCTTGCGCACAGGCCCGATTTGCTGCCGTTATACGCCGAAAAGGGTGTGGATATTGTATTCTGCGGGCACGCCCACGGCGGACAGGTACGGCTCCCGTTTTTCGGCGCCGTCATAGCGCCGGATCAGGGCTATTTTCCGACCTATTCCGAAGGCGTATATACCGAAAAGGATACATTTATGGTCGTCAGCCGCGGCATCGGCAACAGTATCATCCCGTTTCGGGTGAACGACCGGCCGGAGCTGGTGGTGACGGTGCTTAAGAGGATCGATGAATAATGAACGTTTGGATACAGAAGAATAAAAAACGGATCTTCGCCCTGATCTTTGCTCTTCTTATCGTCGCCGGAAGCGTAATGCATCTGTATTATGAAAACACGGCGCTGCAGGTGACGAAGAAAATGTATCATTCCCCTGCATTGCCGCTAAGTTTTGACAGCTGTACGATAGCGGTGGTCTCGGACCTGCATAATTCGAAAAGCAAAAAACTGACAGATTCGCTTGTCGCCGCTTTAGAGGATGCTTCTCCGGATCTGATCGTCGTCACGGGGGATCTGATCGACGCATACCATCCGGATGTGGACGCCGCCGTATCTTTTATCGAAAGGATCGTCCCCGTTGCGCCGATCTATTTTGTGACCGGCAACCATGAGGGGGCTTTGGAAGATGATACGGATCTTTTTACAAGGCTCGAAGACCTCGGCGTCAACATGCTCGACAACCGGAATCAGGAAATAAAAACCGGCGTTTATCTTGCCGGCGTCAGAGATCCCGCCATGCAGCATGCGCAGTTTTTAGAACCGGATGCGGTCATGCGTTTTTATCTTGAAGAGACGGGATTGAAGAAAAACGCTTTTCAGATCCTTCTTGCGCACCGTCCGGAATTTATCGAAGACTACGCGCAGGCCGGAGCGGATATCGTTTTGAGCGGGCACGCCCACGGCGGGCAGATCCGTCTGCCTTTGATCGGCGGGCTTTATTCTCCGGGACAGGGGCTTTTCCCGCGGTATACCACCGGGAGTTATTCGCAAGGGGAAACGACAATGTTCGTCAGCCGCGGCCTGGGCAGCAGCATGTTTCCGTTTCGCGTCAACAACCGGCCGGAGCTTTTGCTTGTTTCATTTCAGTATTCGTAACAGGAAAGAAAATGACCGGGCTTGGGCGGTGCAAATCAGGGATAATACAGTTGCAGCGGCGCACATATTTATAAAAATACTGCGTTGCAGGGGTCGGATATCCGTCAGGATTATCCGACCCCTGCGCCTTGTTTATTGCAAAAATTACATCCGCTGCTGCAAAATAACTATATCGTCCCTGATTTGCGCCGCCCTTCAGCGCCCGTTTTTTTATGCGCAGACTTTTTTGTTACTCGAAACGGTTGCCTTTGAGGTCGGGGATAATGTCGTAAAACCCCTCGCCGTTGTCTGCGTTTTTCAGCTGCGCAGAAGGCTGTCCCGGGACGAATTCCGCGCTTACCGCGTTAAAGAAGGGAGAAGTGAGCCGCGGGTCCGCCGCCGGCATGTCGATCAGGTTATCCGCTTTCTTCTTATTCTTTTTCATATGGTCTGTACCCGGCGGCCCTGCGGCCGCCCGACGTCCTTTCCGTATCTTTTTTCTGCATCTCTGCATTCAAAAGTATGCGCAGTTCCCGTGCATTTATGCAGAGACCCGCAGACGGAAAGAAACGGATGAAAAAAAATCGCCCCGCAAAAAACGGGGCGAAAATCAGTTATGAAAGAATAAAGCGTCGGCGTTAGCTGCCGTTATTTTCAGGATCTCTTCGCACGTTTTTCCTCGCAGTTCGCCGATAAAACCGGCCACAAGCGGGATCAGCGCCGAATCGTTCCGTTTGCCGCGGTAAGGGGTCGGCGCCATATACGGGCAGTCCGTTTCCAGCAGCAGGCGGTCAAGGGGAACGCTTTGGGCGACCTGTACGGCTTTCTTTGCGTTTTTGAACGTAACCGCGCCGCCAAGCCCGATATAAAGGCCGAGTGAGAGCACTTCCTTGCTCATTTCCACACTGCCTGAAAAGCAATGCATCACGCCGGCCGGGCGGTATTTTTTCAGAAGCTCCATCGTATCCCCGTGTGCCTCCCTGTCGTGGATGATAACGGGAAGGGACAGCTCCTTTGCCATTTGCAGCTGCGCTTCAAATACCTTCAGCTGTTCCTCTTTTGATGGTTCCGGGTAATGGTTGTCAAGCCCGATCTCGCCGATCGCAACGCATTTTTCGTGCTGCGTGAAAGCGCGGATCCCTGCAAGGTCTTCGTCTGTCGTCCCGGCGCAGTCCTCCGGGTGGATACCTGCGGCAAAATACAGATAATCGTACCGTTCGGAAAGCGTTTTGCATTGTTTGCTGCTTTCGGCGGTGGTCCCGCAGTTGACGACCCGCTTTACACCTTTTTCCGGCAGGGAGGCAAGCAGCTCGTCCCGGTCGGCGTCAAAGGCTTTATCCTGATAATGCGCGTGGGTGTCAAAGATCAGGCGCTCCATCAGCGGATCTTCGCGCCCTCAGGCATGGCGTCGTCCACGAAAATGACTTTTACGTCGTCCTCTGCGCAGTCGGCGGCAAGGATCATCCCCTGGCTTTCCACACCGCATAAAACGGCAGGTTTCAGATTTGATACGACGATCACTTTTTTACCGATCAGATCCTCGGGCTTGTACCATTTGGCAATGCCGGAGGCCACGGTCCGTTCGCCCGCGCCGTCAAAAAGCGTGAGCTTCAAAAGCTTTTTTGCCTTTTTTACGGGCTCGCAGGCTTTGATCTTCGCAACTCTGAGGTCGACCTTTGCAAAGTCGTCGATCCCGATCTTTGCAACGCCTTCGATCTCTGCTTTCAGCGCGGCGTCGGCTTCTGTCGCCGCCTGCTCGGCTTCGATCTCTTTGAGCAGCGCTTCGGCGTCAAGGCGGGCAAACAGCGGCGTCGGCGCGCCGACCTTGTTTGCAATGGGATAAGCGCCGAAGGACTTGAGGCTTTCATAGCTGCAGATATCGCAGTTGATCTGCGCCCGGATCTTCTCGGCGGTCTCAGGCATAAAGGGCGTCAGTTCCGCTGCGATGATGCGGATCGCCTCCAGCAGGTTATAAAGCACCGTGGAGAGACGGTCGCGGTCAGCCTCGTTTTTGGCAAGCGCCCAGGGCGTGGTCTCATCGATATATTTATTTGAGCGCTTGGCGGCGTTCATCACCGCTTCCAGCGCGTCCGCGATCTTGAACTCGTCAAAGCCTTCGGTTTCTTTTGCAAGCGCCGAAAGGATGTCGGATTTGAACGCGGCGTCAGCGTCGCCCTCCCTGTCACAGCAGGGCAGCGTCCCGTCAAAATACTTGTTGACCATCGCGACCGTGCGGTTGACAAGGTTGCCCAGGGTATTCGCAAGGTCGGAGTTGTACCGCTCGATCATGTTCTCGTAGGAGATGGTCCCGTCGTTGGCATGGGGCATCTCGCTGAGCAGGTAATAGCGTACCGCATCCACGCCGAAACGCCGCACAAGGTCGTCCGCGTAAATGACGTTCCCCTTGGATTTTGACATTTTCCCCGAACCCATCAGCAGCCACGGGTGCCCGTAAACCTTTTTCGGCAGCGGCTCGCCCAGCGCCATCAGCATGATCGGCCAGTAGATCGTATGGAAGCGCACGATATCCTTGCCGATAATGTGTACGTCCGCGGGCCAGTATTTTTTGTACAGCTCGCTGCTGCCGTCCGGATCGTAGCCGAGGGCGGTGATATAGTTGGAAAGTGCGTCGATCCACACGTAGATCACGTGCTTTTCGTCAAAGGTGACCGGAATGCCCCATTTGAACGAGGTGCGGGATACGCAAAGATCCTGCAGGCCGGGCTTGATAAAGTTGTTGAGCATCTCTTTTTTCCGGCTCTCGGGATAAATGAAATCCGGCGTCTTTTCAATGTATTCCTCCAGCTGCTTCTGGTATTTGGACAGCCGCAGGAAATACGCTTCCTCCTTTGCCCGTTTTACTTCGCTGCCGCAGTCGGGGCATCTGCCGTCCACAAGCTGCGCGTCGGTAAAAAAGCTTTCGCAGGGGATGCAGTAGTTGCCCTCGTATTCGCTCTTGTAAATATCGCCCTGGTCGTAAAGCTTTTTGAATATTTTCTGTACGGCGCGCTCATGGTCCGCGTCCGTGGTGCGGATAAAACGGTCGTAGGTGGTATTCAGCAGGTCGCAGATCTCACGGATCTCGCCGGCGACTTTGTCAACGTACGCCTTGGGCGTAACGCCTGCCTCCTTTGCGTAGGTTTCGATCTTCTGCCCGTGCTCGTCGGTGCCCGTGCAGAAATAAACGTCGTAGCCCTGCATCCTCTTGAAGCGGGCGATGGCGTCCGTAAGAACGATCTCATATGAATTGCCGATATGCGGCTTTCTGGACGTGTAGGCAATGGCGGTCGTGATATAATACTTGGGTTTTTCCATGATTATCGCCTCCGTAATTATATTAAGGCAACACCGCATAATTCCGGTGTGCGGATTGCGCAGTAGATTTTTTCGTCAGATTGTACAGATTTGACGCCGTCAACCTGGCGGTTGGCAAGGAAAATCTGTGCAGGATGACGGAATAAAGATCAAGCAAGGC
>JAFRNP010000068.1 GCA_017430145.1 Clostridia bacterium | reverse complement strand
TCACTTGGTTGAAACAGATTTCCTCTCTTAAACCGTTGAGTGAAATCTGAAAAATACAACTCATATTCCCATACGTATCACATGGAAAAAATTTCCAGCAATTATATGGAAAAAACTTGCCAACTCCTACTTGACACATACAACCTGCGGTTTTTCCATTGCAAATCCGAAACGAATATGATAATATAAAAACAGTCCTGCCGCGGGAAGCGCTTGTGCGCTGTCCGACAGGCTCCGACATAAGGAGGATCTTACATATGGACAACCAGTATTCCGGCACCTTTGTCTCCGCAGAAGGCGGCAGAAAGAAAACGTCCAGGATTCCGCTGATCATCGGCGTCTGTGCAGCGGCGGTCGCTGCGGCGGGAGTGATCCTGTTTTTTGCCTTGGGCGGAACGCGTCTTTTTTCAAAGGTCAACGAAATTGACATGACGGATCCGAAGGCGGATAAAAATTACGGCGCCATGTACTTTTCCCCTGCGCCCGATGAAAACGTCAAGGCGATCGACGACGCCAGCGCCTACGTTGACAACGAGATCCTGATCGCCGTCAAAGACGGGACGGCGCGTTCGGACGTGGAGGCGCTTGCCAAAAACGCCGGCGCCGAGATCGTCGGGGAGATCGCCCTGACCGGCGACTACCAGCTCCGCTTCGGAAATCCCATGACGCTTGAAGAACTGAACGAACAGGCAAACAGGCTTCTCGAAAACGATCTCGTCGTCGAGGCCGCTCCGAATTTTGCGTTTGCCGACGATTATCAGCAGTACGGCGTCACAGCCGAGGGCATCCATTACGGCGAACAGTGGGCCGCCGACCTGCAGGATCCTACGGATATGCAGGGGATCAGCTGGGGGCTGGAGGCTGTCAACGCCCCCGCCGCCTGGTCGCTGCTTGCCGCCTCCCCTTCCACGAACCCGGTCCGGCTGGGCCTCATCGACAACGGGTTCGACGTCCGGCACGAGGACCTGAAATCGCAGTATGCGGAAGTCTTTTTCGACGCCGGCCACAACGGCATGTACGCCGGGGATACCGACCACGGGACCCACGTTTCGGGCACCATGGCGGCGGCCGCCGATAACGACGCCGGGATCTGCGGCGTTTATCCTTACGGAAACGGCCGTTTGTACGCGGTGTCCAACTGCGCTGGCCAGGGCGCGATCCGGTACAATTCTTCGCTCGCCGCCGAAAAGCTGAGCCTTGCGGAGCTGATCGTTCGCAACGTAAAGGTCATAAACTCCAGCCGCGGAGCCTGTTGGTCCGATTACGAAGATCTTGCCCAGTGGTATACCGACTTTTCCGACGACCACTTTTCCTATATCAAGTATTCCGCGGAAGTGATCGGCGGTTTTCTGGACCGGATGCTCAATAAAGGCTACGATTTTGTGATCGTCTGCTCGGCAGGCAACGATTCCTATGACCTGCCGACGCCCTTTGAATCCGAATACAATTCGACCTTAACCAAAATTTCCAAAGACCAGTACCCGGCCGTTTACGACCGCATCATCGTCGTCGGCGCCCTCGGTTTCGATATGGAACGCGCAAGCTATTCCAACGCCGGCAACCGCGTGGACGTATTCGCGCCGGGCGGCGACGGGGAAGACGGCACGCCGATGATCTATTCCACGCTGCCGGGCAACAGTTACGGAGAATTTCAGGGGACCTCCATGGCTGCCCCGCACGTGGCAGGCGTCGCGGCGATGGTCTGGGCGGCAAACAACAATCTGACAGGCGCCCAGGTCAAAAACTGCGTCTGCATGTACGGAAACCCGGTATGTACCGGTTATAAGCTGGTGGACGCCGCGCAGGCGGTCGGACTCGCCCAGTCCGCCGCAGGGCTGACAAACCGCACCGACCCCAATAACGGAAGCGTTGTGGGATACGTCTACGACCAGCGGTCCTATGACGCACCGATCGTCGGCGCGACCGTCAGCCTCTTTGACAGAGACCCCGATGCGCCGGCAGCCACCGCCGTTACCGACGACGACGGGCATTTTGAGCTCATCGCCCCGGCGGGCACCTACGGCCTGAAGATCCTTACCGACGGCTACGAGGCGTATTATTTTGAGGACATCCACGAATCCGATTTCGCCGGCATAACTTCGGCGCCTGCGGTCTCTCCCGTACAGGTCGACGCACAGCAGGTCCTGGAGCTGAAGGATATCTTCCTGCGCCCGATCACCGCCGCCTCGGTCACCCTGCCCCGGACGCCCGTCACCGAGGCGCCCGTAACCGAGGCGCCCACCCGCGCCCCTGCCACGACCGAGCCGTATACGGCACCGCCGGCGACCGCGCCCGCGCAGGTCACCCAGCCGTCTTCGGAGCCGTATACCTCTCCTTATACGCCGACCGTGACGGTGCCGCCTGCCACAGAACCGCCGACCTATGCTTACACGCCGCCCGTGACCCAGGCGCCCACCGCGCCGTCGGAACCCGCCACCCGCGGCGCTTTCCGGGTCATCGTCAGCGCGACCACCTCTCCCGCCGCCTGACAGACAACGGCAGCGGCATTACACAATAACCGGAATACAAAACGTCAAAGGAGACAAACCGTATGAAGAAAAAAACAAAGATCTTCCTCGCCGCAGTCCTTGTCTTTCTGCTCGTCGCCGGCGGCGTCACATGGAGCTTTCTGCCGCATCCGCTGAACTACCGGATCAACGCGGTACAGTCGGTCGGCAGCGATCTCACCGTCGTTGACGAAGGCGTTGACAGCGTGACCGTGCGAAAAGAGGGGACAGACGAATATAAAGTCATGATTTTTACGGATATGCACCTGGACGGCAAAAACAAGACCTCAAAAACGACGGTCAGCCATCTGGTGGAGAATATCCGGCGCGAAAAACCGGATCTGGTGCTCCTGGGCGGCGACAACGTCACCTCGGCCCTCAACGGCGTGCGCTGCCGGCAGCTCGGTAAAATCTTTGAAAAGCTTGGCGTGTACTGGGCGGGCGTCATCGGCAACCACGAGGGCGATAACCCCGGCTCCGTCAGGCGCGACAAAATGATGGATATTTTCACGTCCTTCGACCACTGCCTGATGAAGCGCGGCAGAGACGACGTGACCGGCGACTGCAACTACGCGCTGCACCTGCTGGATGCAAACGGGAGCCACGTGCAGACCTTCTATTTCTTCGACACCTTCGATATGGTGGCGGACGAGGATAAGGCGCAGTACGGCTACGAGGTCACGGACAAGGTGACGGACGGCGTAAAGCCCGATCAGGTACAGTGGTATACCGAAACGCTTGCCGCCGACAAACAGACGTGGGAAGGCATGTCCTCCGTCGTCCTGATGCACATCCCGCTGCCGCAGGTCAAAGAGGCGCGGGAGGCCGGTGATTTCCTCATGGGGGAGACGCTGGAAGGGGTCTGCTGCTCCGGCTTTGATACTGGGCTGTTTGACGCGATCAAAGCGGGCGGCAGCACGAAGGCGGTTTTCTGCGGGCACGACCATATGAACAACTTTGCCGCCGTGTACGACGGGATCCGCCTCAGCTACATCGAACCCTCCGGCTACGGTTCCTACAATACCGGGAACAAGCTCGGTTACGAGGAAAAGGACTGGCTGCAGGGATATACGAAACTGATCCTTCATGCAGACGGAAGCTTTGATCAGACGCAGGTGCGCAACAGCGCCGTTGCAGAAAGCGAATAACAAATTACCGAATCAAATACTAACGAAAGGAAGCGGCGTTTTCCATCGCCGTAAACAAAAGCCATGCGTTCTCCGTTCCATCGTTCCCCTACGAATCCGATCGCCGTACACGGCGTCGGGAAAATCCTGTTCTTTCTCATTCAATGGACCTGGGGGCTTCCCGTTAACCTGATCGGCGGGATCGTGTACCTGCTCACCTTCCCTTTCTGCCGGCACGAGCGGTTTTGCAACGCCTATATCAGCTATATTTCCTGGAACCAGGGCGGCCTTTCTCTGGGCCTGTTCATCTTCATCGCCGATAAGCGGGAGAAGGAATGGACCTACAATACCCGCATCCACGAATACGGGCACACGATCCAGTGCCTGCTGCTCGGCCCGTTGTTCTGGGTCGTGATCGGTCTGCCGAGCGCCGTATGGTGCAACTTTTTCGCCGCCTACCGCAAGCGCAGAAACGTCTCCTACTATAAGCTCTATTGTGAAAGCTGGGCAAATTCATGGGGCGAAAAATGGAGCGGGCTGCTCCGCACAAAATCAGATCAATAACCGATTCGTCAAAAAAAGAGGTCCGTTCAGATGACGGATCTCTTTTCTTTTTGAATGTACTGTTCAGGATACTTCCTTTTCAGCATACCGGAACAACGGGCGGGGGCGGCGCTTTATCCGGCTTCTTTTTTCGGTTCAAAAGCGTAAACAGTCCCCAGCTCATGAGAACGGAAACAGCCGCCATACCGTAATATATCAGTAAATTGGAAGTCATATGCGCCTGTATGCAGTTGAGCAGAGAACGGCACATAACATGCAAAAGGTAAAGCTCCAGTGAAATGCCGCCGAACCAGCTGAGGACGGCGTGAAGCGGCTTCCACTTCACAAGAGAAAGCAGAAATACCAAAAATACCAGAACTGCGGGCGTAAAAAGAATACTGACCAAGCGGAAAGGCACTGCCTGAACGAACGAAACAGACCGAAGGAAATATCGGGCTGCTTTTATGCCGAAACCGATAAACAAAAGCACGCCGATCCAGAGCCACGAAACTTTTACCTGACGATACACCAATACGCCGGTACCCGCACCGAGAATAAAGACCGGGATACGCCACAGCGCAATTTCCCACAGGTTATAATACGCCGGAAGAAAATGCCGCAGAAGGAATACCGCTGCAAAGGAGCCAAGCAGTAAAACCGGGAACCACAGCGCATATTTTTGCTCAAACAGCCGGAAGATCAAAGGATAAACCAGATACATCACAGCGATAAAAGCAATATACCAAACGTTTTTAACGCCATTCAGCCAGAACGAGAGGGTCGAGATATTCAGAAGCAGCGCAGGGATATCCCAGTCCCGAAGGATCGCGCAACGGACCGGCCAGTAGACGAGCGCCGACAAAATATAAGGTTTCACAAGACGTTCGCCCCGCCGTTTGTAAAAAGGCAAAACCGCATCGTTCTTTTTCATGGAGAAATAAAGCCCCATGCCGGATAAAAAAACAAAGATCTCAACACCGATGGAGCCGATCAAATTGTTGTAAGCGCCTGTAACGCTCATCAGCGCCCCAGAAAACAGTAACCCTTCTTTGGAAGCTTGCATGACGTCCTCAAAGCCATGATAAACAATGATCGAAAGGATCGCGATCCCGAACAGCCGGTTTCGGTATTCACTCAGCAGCCGGATATCAAACTGTTTTTTCAGGAATTGATTGTGTTTTCTGTATTTCATCACATAAAAAAACAATGATTCTTACCGGTTTTCCTCAAACGCCGCGCACAGCTTTTCGGCGATCAGTTCGTGCCCCATGGCGGAGGGGTGCACGCCGTCCAGCAGCCAGTAGCTGGCGGGCGCCTTTTCGCAGGCTTTGTCAAACATCTCCTGCAGCGGGACAAACACCAACCCGTACTTTTCGGCGACCTGCTTCGCAGCGGCGGCGCGCATCTCGGTCTCCTTGCGGAAAATATCCCAGTTGCCTTCGGTGGCGCAGGCCTTGAGCACAAAGGGCTCCAGAATGAAGATCTTTACGCCCGGGCACATCGCCAGCGTCTCTTCGATCACGTCGCAGTAGACCTTATAAAATTTCTTTGCGTCCACGCCGTTTCTGCCGCCGAACTCATGCCAGACGTCGTTGATCCCGATCAGAATGCTCAGATAATCCGGCGCAAGGTTGATCTGGTCGCGGCGGATGCGCGCGTAGACATCCACAATGCGGTCGCCGCTCACGCCGCGGTTCAGAAACCGGTACGCGTCCGGGTATTTCGCGCCGAGCTTTGCCGCGCAAAGCGTGGGATACCCGCAGCCCCGGTTGTTGTCGTCGCTGCGGCTTCTGCCGGCGTCGGTGATGGAATCTCCCTGAAATACGAATGTTTTCATACTCTTCTTCCTTTCTGCGCGTTAAGCGCATATCTTTTTTTATTGTCAGCGGATGATCTTTTCGCCGTCGAACACGATCACGCCGCAGCCGCTGCCGCTTTTGTTGCCGGCGCACAGCCACTCGGCGTAGGCCTTGCGCAGGGAGGTATCCCGGGGCAGCTGATCGTAAGGCAGGTCCGCGTATCTGCCGAACACGCGCCAGATATCGCCGAAGTTCTCTTTTTCTTCCCAGCAGATGATCTCAAAATCACTGAGGAATTTCAGAATATTCGACTGCGGCGGTAAAAACTCCTTATGCCGCGGATACAGCAGCCAGGAGCTGCAGCGGAAAACGACCTGTCCGTCCGGGAACAGATGCTTATAATGCCCGTACGCCTCTTTATAAGACGCCATACGCACCTCGTCCGTCAGCGGTACGCCGGAGGACGGGATATGGAAATTGATCAGCGTGTCGCCGGAGGTTATTTTTTTGCCCGAGGCGGTCACGAAATCAAAGTCAAAATCGTAAGTGATAACCTCATACTGGAAACGCCCGTAGGCGAAGCGGTTCATTTTCAGAAAGCCGTCGTTCCACCCGGCGACGAAGGTGCCGGGCACGCCCTTGCATTCGATGCACTCCAGCAGCTTGCAGCGCAAATCGTCCGCCGACTGCCAAAAGTTCTTTTCGTCGATCCCTGCCGCCGCATAGCGCGCCTTTACGATCTCCGTGCATTTCATGATGAACACGAAATCGAGGGTATAGGGGCTGATGCCCATCGTCTCCGCCAATGCGTCTATGGCGGCAAGCGCGTCGCCGAGAGAGAGCGTCTGCGTCTGCATATAGGCGTCCAGCAGCCGGTCGAATCCGGCGCCGGCGGCGGTGCCGTCAAGGGACTTAAGCACGTCTGTAAAAAGCGCTTCGGCTTCTTTGGGGTACGCCTGCATAAGCTCGGCAGTATAGGGCGTATTATGCATATTTTATTGCCTCTTTCTGTGAAGTTGTATAAGTATACTACCACTTTTTCAGCGTGAAGTAAATATCTTTTTGCGAATTCCTTGCTTTTTTTCAACCGGTGTGTTAAAATGGAAAAGAATAAGGACCGCAGGAGGATTCTGAATGGAAAGAAAAATCAAAACGCTGCCTGTCAGCGAGGAGAACTACGCCGAAACCATGCGGGAGAAGGTGGAACCGTACCTTGCGTCTCTGCGCAAAGACGATACGTTCAAAAGCTACGACGGCAACGCGATCCATTATGAAATGTACCTGAAGGACGGCGCCATGGGCAACATGGTGGTCGTGCACGGCTTTACCGAGAGCGCCGAAAAATTCCGCGAGATGGCGTACAACTTCCTTTGCATGGACCTGAACGTGTTCGTCATCGACAACCGGGGGCACGGGCACTCCTTCCGCTACAACCCCGAAGACCCCGAAACCGTCAGCATCCGGCACTTTGAGGAATACGTGCGGGACCTCAATTTCTTCCTCGGCCGCGTGGTGATCCCGAACGGAAACGGGCTGCCGCTGTATCTCTACGCCCACTCCATGGGCGGCGCCATCGCCGTGCAGCACCTGCAGACCTGGCCCGGCGTCTTTGAAAAAGCGATCATCTCCGCGCCCATGATCCTGGCGCAGTCCGGCCCCGTCTCCCCGCAGATGACCGAGCGCATCATGAATATGTTCATCGCCATGGGCAAGGGCGATAAGCGGGTGTTCATCCACAAGGGCTACAACCCCGATTACGCCTTTGAGGACAGCCACGACACCAGCCGCGCGCGCTTTGAATACTACAACGAAAAGCGCCGCAAAAACCGCCATCTGCAGACTGCTTCCGCCTCTAACTACTGGGTACGGGAGGCCATGAAGGTCGCGAAGAAGAACCTGGACCCCAAACGCTGCGCCGGGATCACCGCAAAGGTCCTGCTGTTCCAGCCCGAGACCGATAAGAGCGTTGTTTCAGAAAAGGAAGATGAATTCATCGCCATGGTGCCGGACGGCAGACTGGTGCAGCTTCCGAACTGCAAGCACGAGATCTACGCCTCCGTGGACAGCACGGTGCTGCAATACCTGCAGATCATGGAAGCGTTTCTGTTTGACGAAAAAGACTGAAAAAACGCGCTTACTGAAACAAGCCGGGATCCGCTGTTTTCATTGCGGATCCCGGCTGTTATTATGCTTTTTTTCAGTCCTGTTCGGGGCTCACCAGTCAGTCCGTGATCAGTTGGACAAGGTAATCGCAGACCGCACAGACGTATTCGAGAGCGGTCCCGACGGGCTCAAAGGGATCCCATTCTTTTACAAAGTCAAGATCAGCCCCGGGCTGTTCGACCCGGATCGGGAAATTCTTTTCGCCCATCACGCACGCCACGCGCCGCGCGACCTCTTTGTTGTCGATCGCCTGCCCGTTTTCAATAAAGTTGTCACAGCCGTAAACAAGAAGCGGCACGTTGACGCCGGAATGGCCGCCTGTAGTGTAAACGTATTCGCCGTCCTTCAGCGTGATGCCGCCGGTCTCGTGATCGGCGGTAACGATCACCAGCGTATCACCGTCGGCCGCGGCGTAATCCAGCGCCGCCTTTACCGCCAGGTCAAACGCGACCAGCGCATCCTCCATGCCCTCGGCGTTGTTAGAGTGATTGTTCTTGTCTATGTGGGCGCCCTCCACCATCAGGAAAAAGCCGTCCTCGTCGTCGTCCAGCAGGTCGATCGCCTTCACGGTCATCTCCGTGATCGTAGGCATATCGGGCAGGGCTTCCGTATGCCAGACAGCATCCGTAAACTGCCCGAAGCTGCGGGTCCCCTCGGTCAGCGCGTCCATATCCGCCTTGTTGTAAATGCACGTCAGGCCGTTTTCCTGAGCGGTCTCGGCGCTGAAAGAGGCCGTCGCTGTGCCCCAGATCAGGTCAAGACTGCCGGTGAGCTGCTGTCCGGTGATATCCGCCTCGTCGCCGCGGTCATGGGCGTGGGCGGAGAAGGAGGCGGGCGTGGCGCCGGAAGTGGAATCGGTGGTAACGACCCCCGCCAGCTTGCCCTGTGATTTTGCCAGCTCGCAAAGGTTCATGGGATGGCTGACCTGATCGTAACCGTCATAGCCGTATACGCCTACAAAACTGTTGTTTGTGCGGACTGCAGACGACAGCGCCGTACCGCCGGCCGCGCTGTCGGTAACGATATTGTTCGCGGAGCGGGTCTTGGATCCGCCCTGCAGCGGGAAAGTATCCATCGCCAGCGAAACGCCCTTTTCGGCTTTGGTCTTGTTCAGGCTGTTGAAGCCCATGCCGTCGCCGATCATAAAGATCACGTTTTTGCACCGGTCAAAATCTGTCCGGGGTTTCTCCGCCGGCATGTCGCTAATGAGAGTACCGGACAGGATCGCACAGGCCGTTAAGACGGTGATCCAGAAACGCTGAAATTTCGAAAACATTTACAAAATCCTCCAACTCTATTATTTTTCAGAAAACAGAACCTTTGCTGACAGAAGCTTTGTCTCCGCCTTTTGCAGAATACCTTTGACGTCCAGAATAACAAATATGATTTCCCGGATCCAGTCCAACGCCGCACACGCGGCAAAAAACAAAATGGCGGTCCCGATGACGGCAAGAACCATCAACGGCGGCGAAAGCAGGGCATAATCCGAAAACTTATCCTTTAAAAATACGCTGGACACAAGGTGATGCAAATGGATGATATAGACGCTGAACGCCAGCGGAGAAACTACGGCTATCACTTTGTTAAGGAAAGCCGGCAGTCTTAAATTGCGGAAGATCAGAAGAAGAAAGATCGCAGACAACAGTATCGGAAGGGACGTATACGATACAAGCCAGTCTTCGTTGTTTTGAACGCCTGAAAAAGAGGGAAAGAACTGAACGATCAGGATCCTCGAACACCAAACGATCGTAATACACAAAAAATATCCCAAAAACGCGATCGCTTTTTTTATATGTGCGAATGCCTGATACTTTGCTATGTAGGCGCCAATCAAATACAAAACGATAAGCCAGATGACGCTGTACCCACCTTCCGATTTAAAAAGATCTTTCCGCCATACGAACGGGAGTACCGAAAAGCAAACGACCAACGATAAAACTGTCAGCCGAAGCGTTCTTTTTGACAGCCGTTCAATACCGGCGTTTAACAGCGGGAGCAGCAGGAACAGACAAAAATACATGTTGAAATACCAATAGCCCTTATTGGTAAGAGGGAAAAAGGCAAACATGATTTTTTTGAGCCCGACGGTAGGGTCGAAAAACAGTTTTTCGATAAGGGTCAGGATCACAGACCAGAAAGCCACGCGCAGCCATAAATGCGCAAGCCCTGCCGGTCTGTGTTTGCTCCGGTACCCGACAAAGCCGGACAACAACGCATAAACGTCGACTGCGCAGTAAGCGGCGATTTCAAGAAACCATGCGGTCCCTTCCTTCACCGGATCGCCTTTGGCTGCTTCTAAAATCCCTCCGAAATTCAAAACATGAAGGATCACAACCATACACATCGCGACGATGCGCAGCAGATCCACGCCGTAATTTCTGTTTCTGTTACGGAAAATATAATGCGCCCGAAGCCGTGAGATCATTTCGTGAAATCCAAAAAGCCCTTGGAGCCGAAGACCCGTTCGATAAAGCTGTTGTTCTTTTCGAGCGCTTTGTCAAGGGCGGCGTCAAATTTGCTCTGCGCTGCCGGCGCTTCGGACACGCCGAGCTCGATCAGGACACCGTGCAGGTCTTCGATGATCCGGTCATCTTCCTCCGGGTCGTTCACCGTGCGGGCAAGCATTTCGACGGCCGCGTCGTATTTCGCCTGCTGTTCGGGGGTCAGCGTACCGCCGGCGGCAAGGTACCGCCGCATGGCGGGAAGATAGTTGCGGGTAAGGGCGTTGACGTCGCGCTTCTCGTTGAACTGCGGGAAGTATACGCCGTCCTCTTCGGCGTCGTCGCAGTCCGCCACGGTCTTGACGTTGCCCAGCGCCAGCTCGATGGCGAGGGTGATAGCGGTGTTGTTGTGTTCCAGCTCATGCTTCTGTCCGTGGAAAAGCCAGGAGGAATCCTTAAAAAGCGCATTCGCGATGTCCACACTGCCGTCGGGCGACAGGACCCTGCCGGCAGTATCCGCAAACTGCTGGTCATACGCCACAGATTCGGCGCCGGGGACCGTGGATTCGATATTGATGATCTCGTCGGAGTTGGTCCGCGCGGCGGAATGCATAAAGCCGAACGCCTTGTAGTCGTGCGTCACCGCGCCGTAGGGCAGGCCGTAGCCCGCAATGAACGAGAAGGTGATGCCCTGCGCCTCAAGCGCCGCAAAGCGCTCCGGCAGCGTCGATTGGGCGCTGTAATAGAAGTCGGTCTGGGCCTTGACGTTTTCATCCGGGATGCGGCCGCTCAGCTCTTCGTAGGCGTAAGCGGGTACGATACAGAACAGAGACGGCGTTTTGCAGATCAGCTCCTCCGTAAAGATCGGCAGCGCGTGGTCGATCAGGGAGCGCAGCGCGGATTTCGAGAACAGGCGCAGCGCAATGTTGACCACGTACCCCCAGGGGGCGCCCACCATATCGGCGATGATGCCGTTGTAGAACAGGTCGGCGGAGTTATCCGCGTAATTGTTGGTGAGCAGGTCGACGCCGAGGTCGGAGCCGTTCCACGCGCCCACGATGCTGACGACGCGGCGCACGTGGTTGTCGGCAACGTCCGGGTATACGTTCAGGTAGGCGCTGACGACGGACGCGCCCATGCTCATGGGGATCAGAACGACCTTGTCGGCGCCGACGGTGTTTTCCGCCAGAATGGTCTCAATAAACTCGTGCAGGCCCTCCACGTTTTTCGTCGGATAGCTGAAGGGGCTGTAGTTGAAGCAATACAGATAGTCCTCGTAATTCTCGCCGAGCTTTTCCCTTGCGATGTCCGCGCACGGGATCGAGGCGTAGAAGCGGCCTTTCGCCTCACTCTCCCCGTTAGAGCCGTAGGGGTACGCGGACACGGGGCAGGTATACCGGGGCGTGATCGCGTGCGGGTCGCTGTTGCCCTGTTCATCCAGGAAATTGTACTTGAACATCGCCCGCAGCAGGCTGCGAAGGTCGTCGTCCTTGACCAGGTTTTTGCGCAGGAACAGCGTCCCCAGCAGCTGGAACACCAGCTTGACGATGGTCTTTTTTGTGGAGCTCTGCGCCAGCGCCTCCTGATACGAGGTGGAAAACAGGTTCCAGCGGTTGACGTATTTCCCTTCCGCAATCAGCGGCGCATAGTTTTCATAATCCGCAAGCGTGCCGTTTTCAAACGCGCCCTCCTGCAGATAACTGTCCTCAAACTGATAGGTAAAGCTCTGCCCGATCCCGGTCACGAAAACGATCAGGCTGTTCTCCCCTTCCGCAAACGCGGACTCCAGCGTGTCGGCAGGCTGTACCGGCGTCTCCGGATCCTGTTCGGCGTGCGCGCCGATAAACAGCATCGGGACCAGAAGCGCGGTGGTCAGTATAAAGCACAGCGCTTTTTTCATTCTCTTTCTCAACATAAAGATCTCCTCTCTTTAGACATATCTGTTCTTATCGTAGCACACCGCCGCCGGAAATGCAAGCGGAAGTTTGTCTTTTTTCATAAAGGATCCCGTACGACCGTTATCAAAAAGTGCGCCGTAGGCAGCGGCGCCGCTGCTTTTTAATGGTAATTTTCACCAAAAAACAGATAAAAACGCCGGTATGATTTGTCAAAGTTACTGCTTTACTTTATCACTTTATTGTGCTAAAATGTTAAACAACTGCGGAGAGACGACTCTGCGGAATTCTATTCGGAGGTTTTACTCATGAACAAAAAAGTACTTGCCGTGCTGATCGCGGCGATCATGCTGCTTGTCACCGTGGCGTTTGCCGCCTGCGCAGGAGACAAGACAGACAACGAGGCCGATACCACAGCCGCCGAGACCGAAGCGGGTGACGCCGCCGAGACCGAAGCGGCGGATGACGCCGCCGAAACGGTGGACGACCTTGCGGCGATCACCGAAGCCGGAAAGATCGTGATCGGCATCACTTACTTTGAGCCGATGAACTATTTTGACGACACCAACACCCTGACGGGCTTTGAGACCGACTTCGCGACAGCGGTCGCCGAGAAGCTGGGCGTTACCCCCGAGTTCCAGGAGATCGAATGGGACAAGAAGGTCATTGAGCTGAAGTCCAAGAGCATCGACTGCATCTGGAACGGCATGACCATCAGAGAAGAGCTCAAGAGCGAGCTGGATTTCTCCCAGCCCTACATGGCCAACAAGCAGGTCGCCGTGATCCGCGCCGCGGACGCTGAAAAGTACACGGACCTTGCTTCCCTTGCGGGCGCGAAGGTCGTTGCGGAAGCCGGCTCCGCCGGTGAAGACGCGGCGAAAGCGGATGAAGGCCTCAGCCAGGACTACACGGGTGTGGACGCGCAGTCCTCCGCCCTCAAGGAGATCAAGGCCGGCACTTCCGACGTTGCGATCATCGACGCCGTGATGGCGTACTCCATGGTCGGTGAAGACACCGATTTCAGCGACCTTGCCGTGATCGACGTCTTTGACGACAGCGCGAACGAGGAATACGGCATCGGCTTCCGTACCGGTTCCAACCTGACCGAGGCTGTGAACAACGCGATGAACGAGCTTGCCGCCGACGGCACGCTGAAGGCGATCGCGGAGAAATACGGTCTGGAATCCAGGATCCTGATCGGCGCGTAACATTTTGCAGACAGACGGGGGCCGGCGGTGCCGCCCCCGTTTTTTGGTGTTTCGGTAATGGTAATGAGGGAAATACATGGGATTTTATGAAGTAACGCTGCAGCTTCTGGAAGGCTTCAAAACGACCTGCATCCTGTTTGCGCTGACGCTGGCTGCCGCTCTGCCGCTGGGCCTGCTGTTTTCCATGGGGTCCATGTCGAAATTCAAGCCGCTGAAATGGCTGATGAAAACGTTCGTATGGATCATCCGCGGCACGCCCCTGATGCTGCAGGTCATCATCGTGTTTTACGGGCCCGGCCTCGTCCATGTGGGCGACCTGACGCTTCGGGAGTTTCTGGTCTTGCACGGCGGGATGGCGTTCGACCGGTTCCAGTCGGTACTGTTCGCCTTTATCATCAACTATGCGGTTTATTTTTCGGAGATCTACCGCGGCGGCATCGAAAGTATTCCCGTCGGGCAGTATGAAGCGGGGCAGGTGCTCGGCATGACGCGTTCGCAGACCTTTTTCCGGGTCGTGCTTCTGCAGGTGATCAAGCGTATTCTGCCGCCCATGAGCAACGAGATCCTGACGCTGGTCAAGGACACCTCGCTTGCCCGCGTCATCACGGTACTGGAGCTTGTGAAGGCTGCGGAACAAATGACGGCGCAGTACGGCCTGATCTGGCCGCTGTTCTACATCGGCGCGTTCTATCTGGTGTTCTGCGGGCTGTTGACGATCTTGTTCAACCTGCTTGAAAAGAAGCTGAGTTATTTCAGGGGGTGAGCGAATGGACGGAAAAGAAATGCATCCGATTTTACAGGTCGAGGGACTCGGAAAAAGCTTCGGCAAGGTCGAGGTCCTCAGGGATATTTCATTTACGCTCAATAAAGGGCGCGTGCTGTCGGTGATCGGTTCCTCCGGCAGCGGCAAAACGACGCTCTTGCGCTGCATCACGTCTCTGGAAAAGGCAAATAAAGGAAAGATCATCATCGGCGGGGAGACGGTCTTTGACGCAGAGAACCCCGTAAAGGATTCCGCCCGTGAACGGCGGCGCAAGCAGCTCAAAACAGGCCTTGTATTCCAGTCTTTTAACCTGTTCCCGCAGTATACGGCGCTGCAGAACGTGACGCTTGCCGCCCGGCTCGCGGCAAAAGAGAGCGAAGCGTATAAAAAAGACAGAAAGGCCGCGATCGAGGAGATCCGGGCGCGCGGCCTGCAGATCCTCAGCGACGTGGGGCTGTCCGACAAGGCGGATTTTTACCCGTGGCAGCTCTCGGGCGGCCAGCAGCAGCGGGTCTCCATTGCGCGCGCACTTTGCATGAAGCCGGAGATCCTGTTTTTTGACGAGCCCACAAGCGCCCTTGACCCGGAGCTGACGGGCGAGATCCTGCGCGTCATCAAACAGCTGGCGTCCACCCACATGACCATGGTGATCGTCACGCACGAAATGACCTTTGCGAAGGACGTCTCCGACGAGATCATCTTTATGAACAAGGGCGTCATCGAGGAACAGGGCGACCCGCAGATCGTTTTTGAAAACCCGAAAAGCGCACGTCTCAGAGAATTCCTCAACAAATTCACCGACTGACAGAAACCATGGGTGCGACGCCGGAAAAGCATCGCACCCATGGCCGTTTTTACGAATCATGTTTTAAAATCATAACGTATATTCTCCTTTGCCGACGGTCCTGACGGTTCCGTCCGGCAGCAGGATCTCCGCCGTACAGTTGGACGGGACCGTGATCTCATACCGGTACCCGTCTTCTGTTTTCTGCCAGCGGCTTCTGACTTCGCCGTACACGCTTCTGTAAGCCGCTTCGGCAAACGTAAAGCTGCCGCCGGGTTTCGGCGCGATGACAAAATGATTTTCGCCGTCTGTACGGATGCCGCACATCTCCTTGAACAGCCATTCCACCACCGCGCCCTTGGAATAGTGGTTCAGGCTGCCGATGCCGCCCTGCTCGTTATTCGGGCCTTCCCACGCCTCCCAGATCGTGTTGGCGCCGGCCTTCGGCATGGAGAGCCAGCCGGGAAGCTCCTCGTTTTCCAGCAGACGGTAGGCGTACGCGATATCCGTTTCCGCCAGCACATACAGGATCAGCGGGGTGGAGAGAAATCCCGTGCCCAGCCGCCAGCCGTAACGATCCAGCGCCGTCAAAAGGCGTTTTTTTGCGTAGGCGGTCTGCTTTTCATCCAGCAGGTCAAAATACAGCGGGCGCACCAGCTTCGCCTGCCGGTCGGTATCGAGGGAATACTTTTCGGTCTCCACCAGCTTTTGGTAACCGCGCCGCACCTTTTCGGCATAGGAAAGATACCGCGCTCTGTCGTCCGGTCTGTCAAGGATCCCGGCGATCTCTGCCATGACCTCCATCAGCACCGCGATATACGCCGTGGTCTCCTCCGGGTGGGGCGACACGAAATCCGAAACGCCGAAGGCGTTCACGTCCGCAGGCTCCGCCCACTCGCCGTAGGACTGGCCGTAGTTGGAGATCCACCGCGCATATTTGGGGCCGATCCCGGTGGGCAGGGCGGTGGGGTACCATTTGCCGAGCGTGGATATCTTATACTCCGCAAAGCGCCGCATCCGGTCGTAGTGCGCCGTCAGCATGGCCTTGTCGCCGTAGAGGCGGTAAAGCCGGTACGGGATAAACACGCCCGCGTCCGACCAGCCTGCCGAGCCGTCCATGGGATGCATATAGAAATCCACGCCGCCGGTGGGGGCGATCTGCGTAAAGCAGCCGTTTTTTTTCTGCGCGTCGCAGATATCGTTTTCGAATTTGCGCGCGAAGGGAAGATAGTTGAAGAGATAACCGGCCGTTTCCAGAAAGATCTGCGCGTCGCCGAGCCAGCCGTGGCGCTCCCGCGTGGGGCAGTCCGTAGGCAGGTCGGCGCTGTTGTTTTTGGCGGACCAGCGGGTGGCGTCCACGAAACGGTCCAGAAGCTCATTGGAGGAGACAAACGACCCGGTCTCCTCCAGATCGGAATACACGGCGACGGCCGTCACGTCGTCCGCCGTAATGGCGACGTCCGTTTCGATCTCCGCGTACTGAAAGCCGAAAATGGCAAATCTGGTTTTGTATTCGTTTACGCCGTCCTTGCAGATATATTCTATTCTTTGCAGGGGCGTCGTTTTCTTTCCGAAGGACAACTGGATGTTTTTTTGGTACAGCTCGCCGTCCTTCAGCAGCTCGCCGAAGCGGAACGTAATCTTCTGCCCGGCTTTGGCGTTCACCTGAAATGAGATATACCCGGCGATATTCTGCCCGAAGTCGATCAGCTTCCTGCCGCCCGGCGTAACGGCCATCGTACCGCAAAAGGTCTCTTTTTCCGCTACGGCCACGTTGTTGGAGGCGGTAGGCGTGACGGGGTGCGAAGTGACCTTTGCGCGCCCGCCGTAAGAGGGCGTCATGCGGGCGTCGAAAACCTCGCCGTCCTTGTTGTCGGCAAAGCGGACGGCGCCGTCGTCGGACCACTCCCAGCTTCCGTCTGTCACGACCCGCTCTTTTCTGCCGTCCGTATACTCGATCTCCAACTGGGCAAGCAGTTTCGTCTCGGCCCCGTATTGGTTGCGAAGCCCCCACGCGCCGACGCTGCCCCGGTACCAGCCGTCGGCCAGCTCCACGGCAAGGGTGTTTTGTTCTTTCAGAAGCGCCGTCACGTCGTAGGTCTGGTACTGTACACGCTTCCGGTAATCGGTGATCCCCGGCGCCAGCGGCATGGAAACGCGTTCGCCGTTGAGTTCGGCGCTGTAAAGCCCGCAGGCGGTCATATACAGCCGCGCCCGCTCCACTTTGCCGTTACAGGCAAACGTCTTGCGGAAGTGATCCGCGGGATACCGCTTTCTCCGGTTGACCGCGTAATTGCCGGTTATCCATTCGGCGCGCCAGTGGGACGCCCGCAGCATGCCCATCTCAAAAAACGCGGGCTCGCTCCAGTCGCCCTCTTCGCCGTTCTCGTCCCAGAGTTTTATTCTGTAGTTGACCCGTTCGCCGGAGACCAGCGTCAGCGGGTACTGCGCACGCATGCTGTCGCTTTCCACCCTGCCGGTATCCCAATTTTCGCTGACGATCCGGTAGGCAGTCTGCTTCACGCCGCCCGCACAGTTCCAGAACACGCGGGGATTGGCGATATCGATCCCGACGGGGTCGGCCAGGTATTCCGTTCTTAAATTAATCGCTTTCATGCTTCGTTCCCCTCCGCCGTTTTTTCATGCCGCGCTTTGATCTCCGCCTGCTCCTCCGGCAGCTTCTTTTCCACGTTCAAAAAGAACAGGATCGCCACCAGCGCGATACCGGTGAACACCTCCAGCCCCACGAAGGCGAAGGCGATCACCCAGTTGACTTTGTCCGGCTGCTGCATGGCGACGGTGAGAACGCCGTCCGCGGCGGGCTTCAGTTCCGCCGGCGCCACCTGCGCGGTCCAGCCGTTTTCCGCCAGCTTGGAGGCTGCCTCCGTCACGCTGTTCGCGGTGATGGGCGCGAGGTAACCGGCCTTGGCCAGCATCCAGTTGAACACGCCGGTCATGATGCCCACCATCGCCACCGCGATGATGTTGTAAATGGACATGGCAGCGCCGTCCATGCGCAGGTCCTTTTTCCATTCCAGATGGTCCAGGCAGTCGGCGAACAGCGCCATAAACACGTAGGCGCAGGGCAGGCCGCCGATATTCTTGATAAACTGCCCGATCAAAACGATCACGAGGTTGTGGGAAAACAGCCAGCAGATCAGCGACCCCGCGGCGTACAGGATAAAACCCGCCATGGTCACGTTGCGCTTGCCGAACTTTTTTGCCAGCGGCCACACGGCGAAGATGCCGATGCCCATGGGGATGCCGCCGATAACGGAGACCAGCATCTGCGTGACGCCGTCGTTATAGGTGCCGAGCACATAGTTGCAGTAGTAGACGAGGCCCAGGTTTTTCAGCGTCGTGCCGACCGTATAGATCAGAAAATAGGCGTACATGAGGATCATGTACTTATCCGTAAACAGGATCTTCATCTGCTTCATAAAGGAGAGTTTCGTCTCCTCCGCCGCGGCTTCCTCGGTGACGCGCTCCTTGGTAAAAAAGTATTCCAGCAGCGTGAGCGGCAGGGCGAGGATGGAAAGGAAGGACATCAGCGTGATCCATTTTCCCTTGTCCACGCCGATCATGGGCATGATGACCATGGGGAAGACCAGCGCCACGAGGATGCCGCTCATCATGATGGTGGTGATCTGGTTGAACACCGAAAGGCCGCCCCGGGCGGTGCCGTCGCGGGTGGAAAGGGGAACCATCAGGTTGTGGCTCATATTGAAGATCGTATAGGCAAAGGAATAGAACAGGTTGTAGCTGATCATCACCCATACGGCCTTCACAGCGTCGCTGCTTTCCGGCACGGTGAACAGCAGCACGCCGGTAACGGGCACTAAAAACGCCGAAAGCAGCAGCCACGGCCGCGCCTTGCCCTCTCTGGTTTTCGTACGGTCGATGACCTGCCCCATCACCACGTTCGTGACGGCGTCAATGATCTTAGAGACGATGGGAAACGCGGTAAGGAACACCCCGCCCCACAGAGGCGTCAGGTTCAAAACGTCCGTGTAATAGACGTTCAGGTATGTGGCCAGCACCGCGTTGAGCAGCAAAGCGCCTGCGGGACCGATCAGATACCCCAGCCATTTTTCGCTGTTGGTGACGGTTTCGCTCTGTACGCGGCTGCACGGCAGCCTACGGTCGAAAAAGTCATTTTTCTTTCTTTCGTTCTTCATTTTCAACGATGATCCGCTCCTCTTGACAACCCGTATACCCTGTGTTACAATTTTATTATACAGACATAATGTCGGATTTGCAATCATCAGTTTGCATAAATTTGGCGGTAAGCCCGACAAAACAGCCGGAAAGTGACGGAATAATCGGATGAACGTGAAAGACAATCAGCGCACAAGGCTTTCCAAAAAGTTGTTTCAGAATGCGGTATTGGAGCTGCTGGAAGAAAAGGGCGGGATCGAAAAGATCTCCGTGCGGGAGCTCTGCGCAAAGGCGGAACTGAACCGTTCCACGTTTTACGCGCACTACGCCGAACCGAGAGAGGTCCTTGCCGAGGCGGAAGACGAGATCCTGACAGAGACCGCGGCGCATATCAAAAAGATCGGCGAGCAGACGACGGGGGGCGGGAAAGAATATCTGACCTCTTTTCTGCGGTACGTGCGCGATAACGACAAAGTGTTCCGCGTGCTGCTGGTCACGGCGGCCGATCCCGCGTTCAAAACCCGGTTCATGCAGATTTCCATGCTGTATCTGTTTGAACATATGCAGCTTACGATGGACGCCGAAAAGCAGCAATACATCTATTCGTACCTGCTGGACGGCAGCTTCGGCATCCTCACCCAGTGGATCCGCTCGGATTACGCCGTATCCGTTTCAGAGATCGTGGACCTTCTTTTCACGCTGAACGCTTCCGCGATCCTTCCGCTGGTGACGTAAACGATCGGGTTCTCAGGTGTTGCCCCTGTCGCTTTTTTCCGAAAAACGATCAAACCTTTTTTCCGGACGGAAAATCAAAAAAACGCTTGACAAATCAGCAAAAGCTAACTATAATATGGAGTGGTTAGAGGCTGCTAACCGTTATTCTTTTGACTTTCGGTTAGAGTTTGCTAACTTCTCTTTTTTGAACACAAGTTAGCACATGCTAATTTAAACGGATAGGGGGAAACGAAATGATACCTCTCAGCATGGCAGACGTCGGCAGCCCGCAGATCGTAAAAAAGATCGGCGGCAGCCCGGAGGTCAGACAGCATCTGGAAACGCTGGGCTTTCACGTCGGCGGCGAAGTCTGCATCGTAAGCACACTGGCGGGAAATCTGATCGTAAAGGTCAAGGAGAGCCGCGTGGCGGTGGATGAAGCGCTGGCGAGAAAAATAATGGTTTAAATAACTGATATAGGAGGAAACGACAGTGAAAACACTCAGAGACGCACAGATCGGCGAAACGGTCACCGTGGTAAAGCTGCACGGCGAAGGCGCCGTCAAACGCCGCATCATGGACATGGGGATCACCAGGCACACCCCGGTGTATATCCGCAAGGTGGCGCCCCTCGGCGACCCGGTGGAGGTCACGGTACGGGGGTACGAGCTTTCGATCCGCAAGGCGGACGCGGAAATGATCGAAGTGGAATAATGACGGCGAGGGGAACAGTCCCCAATATTTTTTCAGTCAATGGTTAGCGTTTGCTAATCATTCAAAGCCGGTATCGGCAGAAAGGAACATCAAGATATGAATATACGAATCGCTCTCGCAGGCAACCCGAACAGCGGCAAGACCACGCTGTTCAACGCGCTCACCGGTTCCAACCAGTTCGTGGGCAACTGGCCGGGCGTGACGGTGGAAAAGAAGGAAGGCAAGCTGAAAAAGCATGACGACGTGACCATCACGGACCTGCCGGGTATCTATTCTCTCTCTCCCTATACGTTGGAGGAAGTGGTCGCGAGAAACTACCTGATCGGCGAGCGGCCCGACGCCATCCTCAATATCATCGACGGCACGAACCTCGAGCGTAACCTTTACCTGACCACGCAGCTTACGGAGCTGGGCATCCCCGTGGTGCTGGCCATCAATATGATGGACGTGGTGAAAAAGAACGGCGACAGGATCGACACGGCACAGCTCGGCAAACAGCTCGGATGCAAGGTCGTGGAGATCTCCGCGCTGAAGGGCAACGGCGTGATGGAAGCGGCTGAGGCCGCGATCAGCGCCGCGAACAATGCGAAAACGGTGCCGATGCATACCTTCTCCGGCCCGGTGGAGCACGCGCTGGCACATATTGAAGAGGCGGTTGTTCATAACATGCCGGAGGAGCAGCAGCGCTGGTACGCCATTAAGGTGTTCGAGCGGGACGACAAGGTTCTCGAACAGCTGAATATCCCGGCGGATACGATGAAACATATCGAAGCGGATATCGCCGCCGCGGAAGCCGAGCTGGACGACGACGCGGAGAGCATCATCACCAACGAGCGGTATATTTACATCGGCTCTATCATCAAGAGTTGTTACAAAAAGCGCAGCGCAGGTTCTCTTTCCACCTCGGATAAGATCGACAAGGTGGTAACCAACCGCTGGCTGGGCCTGCCCATTTTTGCCGCCGTGATGTTCCTCGTGTACTGGATCGCCATGGTTGCCGTTGGCGCGCCTGCGACCGACTGGGCAAACGACGGCCTCTTCGGCGACGGTTACCATCTGCTGGGCATCGGGACCAAGGCGTATGAGGAAGTCAACGACGAGTATACCAACGCCCTGAACGCGGTACAGGCGTTTACGGAATTAGACCCCGAGGCGGAGGATTTTGACGAAGAGGCCGCAAAAGCGGAGCTTGACGCCTTTGTTCCCACGGAAAAAACCGCCACGGTGGACGTGGAGGATGAGGAGACGCTGGAGATCAGCACCCTGACCGCCTATTACGACGCTATCCCCAAGGACGCAAACGAGGAAGAAACCGTTGGTATGACCTTTGCGGAGGCGAAGGAATACTTCACCGAAAAAGGCTTTGAAGCGCCCGATCCGGCCGACTACGGCGTGTGGGTGCCCGGCGTGCCTGTGCTTGTGGGCAATTTGCTCGAAAAAGCGGGCGCCGCCGAATGGCTGCAGGGCCTGATCCTCGACGGTATTGTGGCAGGCGTGGGCGCGGTGCTGGGTTTCGTGCCCCAGATGCTGGTGCTGTTCCTGATGCTGGCGTTCCTGGAGGCCTGCGGCTACATGGCTCGTATCGCCTTCGTGCTGGACCGTATCTTCCGCAAGTTCGGTCTTTCGGGCAAATCCTTCATCCCCATGCTGATCGGCGTGGGCTGCGGCGTGCCCGGCATCATGGCCAGCCGTACCATTGAAAACGAGCGCGACAGGCGCATGACCATCATGACCACCACGTTCATCCCCTGCGGCGCAAAGGTGCCCTTTATCGCCATGATCGCGGGCGCGATCTTCGGCGGCAGCGCGTGGATCTCCACCTCCGCCTATTTCATCGGCATGGCGGCGATCGTGGTTTCCGGTATCATGCTGAAAAAGACGAAGATGTTCGCGGGCGACCCGGCCCCCTTCGTGATGGAGCTGCCCGCCTATCACTGGCCGACGCTGGGCAACGTGCTCCGTTCCATGTGGGAGCGCGGCTGGAGCTTCATTAAAAAGGCCGGCACCATCATTCTGCTCTCCACCATCCTCGTGTGGTTCACCTCTTACTTCGGCTTCACCGCAGACGGTTTCCGTATGCTGGCGGAGGATGAGCTCGATCTTTCCATACTGGCCCGCATCGGCAGCGTGATCGCCTGGATCTTCGCCCCGCTCGGCTGGGGCACGTGGCAGGCGGCGGTTGCCTCCATCACCGGTCTGGTGGCCAAGGAAAACATTGTGGGCACCATGGGTATTCTCTACGGCGGCGGCGAGCTCACCGCCTGGCAGGCGCTGCATCAGGCGTTCACCGGCGTCACCGGCTTCTCGTTCCTTGTTTTCAACCTGCTGTGCGCGCCCTGCTTCGCGGCCATCGGCGCCATCAAACGCGAGATGAACAACGCCAAATGGACGTGGTTCGCCATCGGCTACCAGTGCGGCTTCGCCTATGCGGTATCGCTGTGCATCAACCAGATCGGCGGCGCGTTCACCGGAAACTTCAACGTGATCGGCTTCATTTGTTCGCTGGCGATCATTGCGGGCATGGTGTACATGCTGTTCTTCCGCAAGTACAAGGAAGCGACGAAGCTGACGAAGAAAATCTGACTATACGAAAGGAAGCGATCGTATGCTCACGTGGCTGACGGCTAACATCGGCACGGTTCTGATCACGATCCTGCTGATCGCGGTCGTCGCGGTCATCGTCGTGAAACTCCGGAAGGATAAGAAAAAGGGCGTTTCGTCCTGCGGCGGGAACTGCGCGCACTGTGCGATGAGCGGGACCTGCCATCAGAAGAAGTAACCGATCCGCCGGCGGCGCCCGTCATCCCGGCGGTGTGCCTTGCGGCGGCATGGGTCTGTACGCTGCTCTAAGGCAACACCGCACAATTCGCGGCGCACGCCTTGCTTGATCTTTATTCCGTCATCCTGCACAGATTTTCCTTGCCAACCGCCAGGTTGACGGCGTCAAATCTGTACAATCTGACGAAAAAAACTACTGCGCAATCCGCACACCGGAATTATGCGGTGTTGCCCTAATAAAAAAAAGAATGACCGGTTGGCTGATCCCGAAACGACCATCAAATTTTTCCGTTGATTTTTCGAAACAGAAATGGTAAAATGATAACAAAAAAAGGGGAAATTGCTATGATTAAAAAAATTGCCGCGATCATTCTCAGTATCACACTTGTCTGTTCCTGCGCATGTGTGACCGCATACGCGAAAACGAGCGAAGAAGCCGATACCCATCTGCAATACGGAAAAGACGGGAAATTCCGCATCATGCAGATCGCCGATATCCAGGATTATTACCCGATGAAAACGATCACGAAAAAAGTGCTGAAAAAAGTGCTCGCCGATTATCCTGTCGATCTGATCGTCTTAACCGGCGACAACATTGCAAGCTCCACGCTTGTCAAACCGTACGCCGCGCTGGCGATCAATGAATTCATGTCGATGTTTGAGCGCCTCGGCACGCCCGTTGTGATGGTTTACGGCAATCACGACGATGAAAGCACAACTGCAAACAAGGCGTATCAGATGTCCGTGTACGAGCGGTACAAATGCTTTATCGGCTGCGCGGGCGAGGACTTCGGCGAAAGCAATCTCGGCACGTACTACGTCCCGATCTATTCCTCCGCGGATAAAAACGTGATGGTGAGCAACATCTGGATGATCGATTCGGGTACCTATAACAACGAAAACGATCTCGGCGGTTACGGCTGCGTAACGAAAAAACAGATCGAATGGTACAAGACTGCGTCCGAACGGCTTGAACAGGAAAACGGCAAAAAGATCCCGTCTCTGATGTTCCAGCACATCGTGATCCCGGAGATCTGGGACGCGTTGGAGGAACACGACGCCTGGGTGGAAGGCAGCGTGGGACACAACGGGAAGTATTATACGCTTCCGGATGGCGCAAAGGGAACGCTTGCCGAAACGCCGTGCCCGCCGAATTATTCCAACGGCCAGTTTGACGCCGTGCTGGAACGCGGCGACGTGATGGCCATGTTCTTCGGGCACGACCACGTGAATTCCTACGAGTTGAGTTACAGGGGCGTCGACCTTGTCAACACGCCCGGCGTCGGCTTCCGTTCCTATAACAGCGAAGAGGAGGGCGTGCGGCTCATCACGCTCGACGAAAATCAGCCCGACACCTACGAAACCGAGATCGTGACCTATTTCGACCTGTTTGACCCGAATGACGAAGCGGCGATGAACCTGTTCCTCTCCGACTCGAGCACGGTCGAAGACGCCGAGCATTTTTCCTACTTCTTCAAATATATTATCGCCCTGTTCAAATCCATCTTCGCCGTCTTTAATTTCTGAACGCGCAGCTGCGCGCGGCATATTCCGTAAAAGCCTCACTGTTTCAAAAAACCGTTGCCGGGCCGGCAACGGTTTTTTTTCGGATCTGAAAAAAAAGACTTGACATTTTCAAATAAGTTTGATAAAATATAATTGAATCAAACATTTGTGGAGGCTATCTCAATGGCATACGATTACCGCGAGGCGATGAAGCTTAAAAACCAGCTTTGTTTTCCCCTTTACGCCGCGGCGCGCAATGTATCGAATCTGTATACGCCCCTGCTGCAGCCCCTGGGGCTGACCTATACGCAGTACCTTGTGTTTTTGGTGCTGTGGGAACAGGACGGGATCACCGTGGGGGCGATCGGCGAAAAGCTGATGCTGGATAACGGCACCCTCTCTCCCCTGCTCAAGAAGCTGCAGCAGGCGGGGTATATCGAACGGCAGCGCAGTAAAGAGGATGAGCGCGTTGTAGTGATCACGCTGACGGACAAGGGGCGGGAATTACAGCTGCAGGCAAAGGACGTGCCGCTGAAAGCGGCAAACTGCGTCGATCTGCCGCCGGAAAAAGCACGGGCTCTTTACACGCTTTTGTATGAGTTATTAGGCAGCCAAAAAGAAAAATAATATACAGGAGGCACTATCACATGAAAACGGTTTATGATTTTACGGTCAGAGACAGAATGGGGAACGAGAAACAGCTGTCCGATTACAGCGGCAAGGTGCTGCTGGTGGTGAACACCGCCACGGGCTGCGGCTTTACGCCCCACTACGAGCCGCTGGAGGCTATGTACCGGGACCTGAAGGACAAGGGCTTTGAGATCCTTGATTTCCCCTGCAACCAGTTTGCGAACCAGGCGCCCGGCGACGCGGACGAGATCCATTCCTTCTGCACGCTGAAGTTCGGCGCCGATTTTTCGCAGTTTGCCAAAATCGACGTCAACGGCGAGACCGCCGACCCGCTCTTTGCGTTCCTGGCGACGCAGAAGCCGTTTGCCGGTTTCGGTAAGGGCCTTAAAAATGCGGCGCTGGGCAAGTTTTCGGATATGAACAACAAAAAATACGGCGACAAGGCGTATATCAAATGGAACTTCACCAAGTTCCTGATCGACCGCGAAGGTAAGGTCATCGCCCGCTTTGAACCCACCACGGACATGAACGAGGTCCGGGCGGCCGTCGAAAAGATCCTGTAAAGAACGGAGGAAGAAAAAATGACGTACGCAGTCAGATACTATACCAAAACGGGCAACACCAAACGGCTGGCCCAAGCCGTCGCCGAAGCGCTGGGCGTGGAGGCGCTGCCCATCAGCGAACCCGTCGAAGAGCCCGTCGATATCCTGTTCCTGGGTAATTCCTATTACGCCTTCAGCATCGATCCCGAAGTCAGAAGCTTCGTGCAGTCGCTCGATAAAGAAAAGGTCGGCAAAATCGTCAATTTCGGTTCCGCCGCCATGCTGAACTCCACTTACAAAAAGGTAAAGGCGGAGGCGGATAAGGTGGGCATCCCGATGGAAGAGAGAGAATTCCACTGCCGCGGCGAGTTCAAGGGCGTCCACAGGGGCAGGCCGAACGCGGAAGACCTGAAGGCCGCCGCCGGTTTCGCCAAATCGTTTCTCAAACCGTAAAGGAGAACCGCAGATGGATCGGCAAGATATGAAAACACTGCTGAAAGCACAACAGGGCGAGTTGGACGCGGTACTGATGTACAACGCCCTTGCGAACAGGGTCAGGGAAAAAGAAGACGCTGAAACGTTTCGCCGTCTTGCCGCGGAGGAGGGCCGCCACGCCGCCGTTTTCAAAGCCCTTACGAATCAGACCCTACAGCCGAAAAAGGCCCTGGCGACGCTGCTGCCGGTTCTGTATAAGCTTCTCTGCAAAAAGCGCCTTTACCCGATCATTGCAAAATTCGAGTACGGGGCGGCCGATACCTACGCGCCGGTCGCGGAACGTTTTTCCGAAATTCAGAGCGTAAAAGAAGACGAAAAGCGCCACGGCGATACCGTAAACGCGCTTCTGAAATAGCTGTTCCCGTTTGTCAGAAATCATCATCCGCCGGACGGAAATTGGCGGTACGGTAACGTATTGTTGCCTTCCGAAAGGCCGGCGGGCATATGCATATTATACCGAAAACAACAGCGGAACCCATAAAAGGTTCCGCTGTTGATCGATTTGAGACAGTTTTTTCCGCCGTAAATAAACGTATTGAAAACAGATACTCCTGTGAAGCGCAAGGCGGATGCCCCCATGGAAACACGAGCGGCCGGTATAAAAACAATATTATAATTATAAACATATCTCGCGATCGGGATCTCATTTTCCGGTAAAATCAGCGAAACGTCGCGGCAAAAGTTTCCGCCGCCGAGTTTAAAGCCGTACAGGCTGAGGGCTGGGAAAAGCAGTATCAATACTATGTAGACGGCGAAAAAAATATCTGCCGCCGTCGCAGGCAGCAGACTATCAGCGCGTGAACAAATATCCGAAAAGCACAAAATACGGCAGGCAGAACCCCATATCCGAGCGCTGGAACAGCGAAGAACAGCTCATCAAATGGCGCAAGCTTTGGGCGGATATCGTCAACCGGGCGTTGGAGGAAAAACAGCTTGATACACGAATCGACCACCGCAGCTTTGCCGCGCGCGGTATCACCGAGCAGCCGACGATCTATGAGGGCGTTTCCGCAAGAGCCGTCGGCGGCAAGGGCAAGCCGACAGAAAGAGCCGAAATCAACCGGCTGATCCGGGAGGACAACAAGCTGCTGCGGTCGCTGAAAGAAACGGTAAAGCTTCTGACAGACGCCGTTATGAATTCCGTAGAAAAGCTTGCCGAAAAGCTGAAAACGCTGCGGATCAATCTTATCAAGCTGGACTTCCGCCGCGGAAAAGTGCGATTGGAAAGATCCGGCGCGGAATCCTACGTTGAAGATACCGACAAATGCTTGCCCTATGCAGAAAAACTTATCCAAGAGTTGGAAACAAAGATATCCGAGCTTGCCGAATTGCAGCGGAAGCTGAAACGAACGCCGAAGCTGTTGAGGAAACCCCATAACGGCTTTGAGACAGGAATATTAAACCTGAAGCTTCATATAGACGAGCTTGATTACGCGCTACGTCGGGTATTATATCATCTGTGCGCCGACTCTCCGGAAGACCTCCGTAAGGATTCAGACAAAGCTTGAAGATACGAAAACGCTGATCCCGAAGCTGCAAACCGAAGAAAACAATCTGACGGATGAAATTGACCGAACCTTATCCGATTACCGTGATACGGAAGAACTGTCGCAGGCGCTCAATCAGGATCGGCTCAAAGCTCACCGGCGACTGTTACGCTTTCCGCTTGAAACAGGGGCCCATCAGGAATTAAACCCGAAGGATGCCGAATTTGAAGCACAGCGCTTCAACCGCAGCGTGGATACCGTTTCCGAATGGATCGGCGAACCGCCGCCGCATTATCTCACAGAGCGTGAACGCATGTGGGAAGAAGAAAAACGGGAAAAAGAAGAAACAGAAGCCCGCCGCAGACAGCAACAGGAAGAACGGGATCACAAGCTCGCAGAGCGAAAGAAAAAAGCGGCAGTAAAATCAAATCGTTCACAAAACGTGCATTGACAATATCTGCATCATTGAAAGCCTGCGCATATCGGCAGTGCAGAATCCGAATATGCGCAGGCTTGTTCAATATGGGGCGCATGCCCCGTCATTCAAGCTCGACGGGGCGAAAGCCCCAACTCAGTGGGGGATTGTATCCCACCACTGAGTTCAAGATGGACTCCGTCGCCTAAGAGGCGGGGGACATCTTGGTTGAGGTTATAGACAGCGCTTCTTGCAAAGAAGCTCCGGCGGCGAACCGTCCCGGCAAAAAAAGGTGCGCAATTCTTTGTTATACCAGTGAGCAAAGAGAAGGTTTTTCCCTTGAAAAAATTTTACTTCGATGAAGCAATCAGTTCATCCATCGCCTCGAGAATCGCCCTTGCTTCATTCGGTCCCACGGAATTGGTTTCCTCGTAATGCGTTCTGCCGAACTGATCCTTGCAGATATCGAAGAAACCCAGCCATTCGTTGTTTAAGAAGTCGTTGTCGGGAATGATATAACCCAATGCGTCGTTGCAAAGCCCTATGACAAAGCTATGCTCACAGTCCGTCATTTGAGACAGGACCTTATAATCGGCGGCAAAGCCGTTCGCCGATTCTTCCGCGGAAAGAAAATTCCCGCTGTACAGCTCGGAATACAGCTCACCCGGGATCAGGAACATGCCGATCTGTTTTTCGCCGAGCTCCATATAAGAAATCTCCGTCAGGATATGCATCGTCGTGCTGAACGGCTGCTTCTGAATATCGTTATCGAGTATTTTGATCAGCTTTCCAAGCTTAAATATCGTGTTATCGCATTCCACGGACAAAGTCGCGGATTTGATATTGATCAGCGGAGCGATCTGCCGCTCGTTCGCGATATGCAGCACGATCTCTCCGATCTCTTTTCCGTATTCCTTCATATACGCTTCACAGTCAAGGTCGGGGTCCTTCAGAACGTCGTCAATTCTGTCGGAGGAGATCTGACCGCCGATCGCGCCGTTGATAAACATGAATTCCCCGCCTGTCTGCGCCTCGATCTCCTTGCCCATATAGGCCGGGAAGTCCGCGCTGACCTTTTTTGTGCCTCTGCCGAGTAATTCGGGATGACAGGACATATTCACAACGTAAACGTCCGCGCCGCCGTCCGCCGGAGAAAAGCGGAATCTTGTCAGCAGCGGGTTATAATCTACCGGCGTTCTCGTATCGGCAAGCTTATCCGAAATATCGACGGTACCGTAATACAGCTCGCCGTCTCTGCGCGCTTCATACGCCGCGATTATCGTCTCGGCGGCTTTTGCTTTCAAGCGGTTCTGAAAATCCGCATCCTTGCCGTCGCTGAAATAGGACTTTCCCCACAACCCCTGTGTATCAATGGCCGAATGCGTGTGAGTGGAACAGACGTTGACGGATTTTATTCCGGGGATCTTGCCGCTTTCGATCACGGCGGCACGAATCTCGTTGATATCGTGTCGGCTTAAGCCTACGCAGTCGATGGCGCAAAGAACGACCCCACCGCGTCCGGTGTTGTCGTCCAGATATACGGCGCGGGCATAGATATCATCCAGCACGCCCTCGGCGGGATTGTTGGAATTATACCCGGCGATATAGTAAGTCTTTTCCCCCACGTCGTCCGGCGTTAAAACCGCTTTGGCAAAGCCGACCGTCCAGCCGGAACCGACCGCGCCGGAAAAGGTCTCATCCCCGGGCAGCATATATTTGGACGCTTCCTCATGCGTGGTAAACACGGCCAGAGGAGAAAAGGTCAGAATGAGGAGCGCGGTGAGGATAGAAATGAATTTCCTGACAGCCGCGGGCAAGCCGAGGAATCGAAGAACTGCCATGTGATAATACCTCCTGATCGGATGTGATTTACGCCTGCCGGATGCCGAGCAGCAATTCCGTGCCACGTATTATGATTTTTATTATACAAATGGAAGCACAAAAAGCAAGCAGAACGGGAACGCTCAGAACAACAATCATAGGCATCTTTTCCATTTTGTTTCTCTCCTTCGCCCCAGAGCTGTTGAAAAACCGGGACGGCGGACCGTCCCGGCGCAGAAAAGAGGTGTGGATTTATCTGTTGAACAGGTTCTTGAAGAAATAAATGATCTTGTGGAAGAAGGTGAGAAGCTTCCCGAAGAAGCCGGTGTGGGTCTCGCCGCAGACGCATTTTCCGCTGTCGCTCTGGCCTGGGTTATCCGGGGTGTCGGGCGTATCGGGGTTCGAGGGCGCGTCGGTAGCGGGGATCACGTCGGTCTCCGTTTCGTGGCAGACGCCGCATTCGCGGGTCTTTACGCCGTCCGCTGTGGCGGTGGCGGGGGTGGTCACCGTCCATTCGCCCCAGGTGTGAACGCCGGTGGCGGGCTTTTCGGCGTAAGTGGTGTAGTCGCATTTCGCACAGGTCTGATACGCGTCCCAGCCCACAGCGCCGCAGGTGGGGGCCTTCGCTTCGTGATTTTCAATAACGTGGCCGCCGAGGCTCACGAGCTTCGCGCCTTTGCCTTCGCTCTGCGAACGGGCAAGAGAATCGCAGCGGGCTTCGATCACGGCCCACGGCAGGCAGAAATGGTCGCCGCCGATATCGCTGAGCTTCAGGTTGCGATCCTGCACGTTGACGTCCTGCGGATCCGCGCTGCCGAAGAACTTTGTCATAAGCGTGGGTTTGAACGAATTCTGATACCAGACGGAAGCCGTATCGGCGTTCCAGCTCGTGGCAAGGGCCGCGTCGTCCGCGTAACTTGTGCCGAGTATGCCGTCGATTCCCAGGAACGCTTTGTGCAGGATGTCCGCGGCGCTGCTGCCCGAAACGCCGAACGAGGCGCTAAGCACGCGGGCGTTATTTTCCACGTTGCGCTGCATCTCGGCGCGGGCGTCTGCTTCAGTCATGCCCTCGTGCGCCTCCATGTAGGCCTGTACCTGTTCATCCGTGAACGGCATCATATAATGCGACAGATTCACAGCGGCAGCATAGTATTGATTCTGCACGGTCCAATAGTCGTCCCGCTGGGCTTTGGTTGCGAATGCGTAGCCGTCTTGGCAGGCGCGGAAGCAGACGTTGGAGACGTCGGTCCCGATCCCGTGTACCGTCAGGGTCCCGTCAACAAGAAGCGCGCCGTCGGGAACGGCCGACAGGGAGGCGGGAAGCGAAACGCTGTCCAGCCCGAGATAGAATACGCGTGCAATCGACGTTACGCCTTCTTCAATGATCAGGGATCTGACGATGGGAAGGCTATACACCGTTTCATAATAATAGATTTGCATTTCGTTCCCAAAGGATTCATCGATCACTTCCGGATGCGCTTCTATGTAAGCTTCCGCCTCCTGCATGGAATTGAACGAATAACCTTTGGAAGCGAGAAATTGCAGCGCGAGCGCATCCATGTCGATCAGCTGATTGGTGGCCCACGGCGCCGCGGTGCTGTCGGGGTAGTTCGCCATGGCGCCCGTACCGGAAATGGTCAGTACGCCGTCGGTCGATAGCGTCCATGTCAGGTTGCCGCCCTGATCGCCGCATTCGCCGGAGGCGAAGACCGCCGCGTCCTCAGCGAACGCGAGGCTGCCGAAGGAAACGCACGTCATAGCGACCATCAACACGGAAAGGAAGACGGACAAAAGCTTCTTAGTCGTTTTCATGTTCATTGCTCCTTTTTCAAAATCAATTTTGTATAGGAAGCTTTTTCCTATGGCTCCATTCTATCACGAAAAAAAGCGAAGGCAAGCGAACCGGCGCGGAAACGCATTTCGAGGGAGTAAAAAGCGACCCGCCCGTCAAATCGGGCGGATCGCAACCTCCGTTTCACTTGTTAAATGACGTTAACCATTTGATCAACCGCAGGAAGAAATCCATGATACTGCGGATCGCCTTTTGGATCCCGGAAAGGGGCGGTTCGTCTTCGGGCGCTTCCGGCGCGGGAACGGGCTCCATCGCGTACAGACCTTCCCCGCCGCAGACGGTACATTGGATCCTCACCATCCGCTCGCCGTCTTCGGTGTATTCATCCAGATAGACGCGCTCGCCCAGGGTGTTGTGGATCACCTCGTGGCCGGAAAGCCAGGCCTCGCAGTCGGGGCACCAGACGCCCTCCGTATGACCGTGCTCCGTGGCGGTGGCTGCCGCCTCGGGGACGGTGACCGCGTTCGGGTGGCCGGTGGCGGGCACCGCTTCCGTATAGACGTGCGACGGATCGTTGTGGCAGGTGAAGGTCTTCACGCCCTCCGCCGTGCAGGTGGCAGGGGTGGTGATCACGCCCTCGTCATAGTCGTGACCGAGCGCGGGGAGCACGGTACTAATCCATGAATACCGACTGAAGAAGGGCTCTCCTCCGTCAAAGAGCGGCTCTTCCTGCACCTCAGAAAGCCTGTTTTTGAAATCGTTGCAGGGGATGCAATACTTGCAGTGTTCGGCGACGCCGTCGGACGTGCAGGTCGGCGCGGTTATAACGAAGGATTCCCGTCGGATCGCGGAACCGCTGTCGCCGCTGTCGATATGAGTGGATGACAACACAACTTCATATCCGCCGGGGCGGCAATCCATACACAGGACCTCCACCCGGTGCGAGATCTTCGCTTCCAGATCATGCGGATCGGCGCAGAAGTCTTCGCCGCTGGTAAGCCTGAGCTTCATCGTATGATACGCGCGGGACAGTTCCCCGCCGCAGACGGTGCAATAGGTGACGTCGCTGTGGCGCGGGAAACCGTTGTCCCACGTCTTTTCCACGCGGACGGCCGTTTCGCCGTGGGCCGCGGGGCTCACGACGCTGTTCCGCGAAAGCTGCACGCCGCAATCGACGCAGTAAACGGCCCTGTCATAGTGGCCCTGCGCGTAACAGGTGGCTGCGACTTCGTTTTCGATCACGGCTTCGCCGGGGGTGTGGCTCTTCCGGGGGATCGTCTGATGGGTGATGTTCAGCACCAGCTGGCAGTATTGGCAGCGTTCTATCATGTCATAGCCGCCTGCCGCCGTACAGGTCGCGTCGGTTTGATTTTCCTGCCGTGTATCGGAGGTGCCGCCACCTGAAACGTGCGAATGACGCGGCGCGGAGATCAACTTGCCGTTATAGTTCCCAATCTGAATCGAGCCGAACTGACCGACGGGCGCCATATAATACACCGCGCTGACGGCGTTATCCGTTTCAAACGCGTATTCGCCCACAAGCTCCATACTCTGCGGAAGCTGAACGGTGACCGGCCTTGAAAAACCGTAAAACGCGTATTCGCCGACGCTGCTCACGCCGGTTTCGATCACGATCGCGCCGATCTCCGACCGGTAGTCATACCACGGCGCGCGTTCCTTGCCGAGAAGCGAAACGTTGGATTTGTAGTAATCCTTCATGTCTCCGCTGCCCGAGATGGTCAGAACGCCGTTATAGGTCAGCGTCCAGGTAAGACCGCCGCCGCAGCTACCGTCGGCTTTTACGCCGGCGCCCTCCGCGAACGCCGGAACCGCGCACAAGGGCAGCGAGATCAGCAGAAGCGTAAGAAACACGCCAAGAGCAGATTTCAGTTTCTTGTTCATACATACAGCTCCTTTTCATAGAATCATTCCTGTTTAATGTAATATTCTTACAACAGATTGTAAACCGTTTCGGCGTGAAAAGCCGTTTCAGGGGAGTAGAAATGATCTTCAGCTTTCATTTCCTGACGGCGTTTGATAGTTCAAAAACAGCCTCAGCTCAAAAATATCGTCTTCGATCCGAAACGAAACGTTGTCCTCGCCGTACTTCGCCGCAGCCTTTTTGATGCTGCGGAAGCCGTAGCCGTGCGCGGCCTTATCCGGCTTGCTGGTCTGCGGCATGCCATTCTTTGTTTTGATCTCGCCGGCAACGGGATTGCGGATCGAGACGAACACGGTCTGCACGTCCATCCGGGAGCGGAACGTGACCACACGACGGTTTTCCGGCAGATTCCGGCACGCTTCGATCGCATTATCCAGCGCATTGGGGAAAATCGTATAAATATCGTCCGGATCGATCCCGTCGGCGGGAAACGCCGCGTCGAACGAAACGTCGATGGTGATGCCGTCCTTTTCGGCAAGCTGCTGTTCAAAGGACAGCACCGTATCCAGACGGTAATTGCCCGTGTGGAACCGGTCTCCCACCCGCACGGCAAAATCGCTGAACTGCTCCGCGATCATCTTCGCCTCATCCGGGCGGTCCGCGTCCAGAAACGCTACGATCGGGCGCATCTTCTTCGGGAAATCGTGCCGGAAGATCCGCACGTCCTCCATGATTCGCTCCATCCGCTCAAATTGCGCGATCTGCATCTGCAGCTGACGTTTATAATTCTCCGATTCGTTTTTCATGCGAAAATACCGGATCAGCGCAAAGGTAACAGTCGCGCTGATCAGAGGAATGTTGAGCAGAAGCAGCAAAAATTCCATTCGCTTCGTTTCGGAGATCGTCGGACCGATCACGAGCAGGGTAGTAAAGAAAACGGCGGTGGTCAGCACGACCAGCAGATACAGCGCTACGCCGGTCTTCGTGAGATCGAGCATGGCGTTTCGCTTTTTCAAGCTCCGTGTGAACAGGAAGAGCGCCGCGCCGAAAAAAAGGATATTGACCGGTGTGGCGACCAAAAGTTCCAACGCATCGTTGCGGGATTCGTAATTGAAACTGTATCGTATCAGCAGGATCAGAAAGCTCAGATCCTCAACAAAGCTGTAGCCGGCTGCCGTGAGCATGGCTTTCCAAAGACCCTTCCCGCGGAACAGCAGCGCCATGGAAACAAACGGAAGCAGCAGATCGACGGCGGACCAGACAAGGGCGACGCCCTCGGAGCCGGTCCGCAGCAGCACGGGATCCAGCGCGCCGCAGACAAGCGCCAGCGCGCCGCACGCGATCCGGGGCAGAGGTGTCCTGCGGACCGGAAGGCGAAAAAGCACAGCCGTGAACATGGCGCAACCCGCGATCACGAGCAGCGTATTGATGATCGAAAGCAGCGACCATAAAGGCATGCTACGCTGCAGCGCTTCGGCGGCGGCAAGCATGGCAAATCTCTCCTTTCCCGAACAAACTCAACGGTTGAGTAAAAACATATATTCTCTGTAGGCCTTTGGAAAATCCTTTTCTTTCAGCGACAGTACGTCTCCGTTGCGCATCGTTACGCTCTTTGCGTTATAGGAATAAATATACTGAAAGTTGATAATAAAGGAACGCTGAATCCGGAAAAACAGTTTGTCGGGCAGCATTTTTTCTATCTCGCCGATGGCGTAATTGTAACGCTCGGCGTCGTCCCACGTGTGGATCAGCACCTGCTTATCGGCAGCCTCTACGTAAAGGATATCCTGCGCGTAGAGCGTTCGGAAGCTTTTGCCCTTGCGCAGCTCAAAGCGGTCAAAATAGGAGGTATGGTAAAACTGGTCGAGCTTCTGTTCCAACGCTTGCTTTTCCGCGGGCTTCTTCAAAAAGCCGTCGGCATGGACGCCCTGATTGATGATCTCGGCCGCAGCAGCGTCATAGCTGGTCAGATAACAGATCGTGACGGCGTTGCCGAATTTTTCCTTCAGCGCCTTCGCCACCGCTATTCCGTCCATTTCATCCATGCGGAAGTCAAGAAAATACAGGTCGTACCGCTCCTGCCGCAGCAAAGCGGGACCGTCGCTGAAGCAATCGTACGTGATATCGTAGCTGCGCTTCACAGCGTATTCTTCAATCAGCCGGGAAAGCTGTCTGGTCTCGTTCGGCTCATCGTCGCATAATGCGATCCTCATGGCGGCCACTCCTTTCCGTGATCCTCTGTATCCATTTTTACGCATCCTTCCAAAAAAGTCAAGACAAACGGCATGAAAACCCATTTCCGGGGAGTAAAAAACTATTTCTTTCGACAGAAAGAGGATTCTTTGAGAGGAATCATGCACGATACGAACGGCAAGCCCCGCGCGCTTTTTCGGCGCCCGGGGCTGTTTATTTATTTACGCAGGATGACCGTGCTCAGCGCCGGCTTCTGCTTTTCTGCCGGCAGCCTGAGTTTCCCGTTCCCGACAAGCTCGCAAAGACAGTTGGTGACAAACCGCTTATCGCCGAAAACGGTGAACTGCAGCTCATATTCCCGCAGTTTTCTCAGGTGGGCGGGCGTTTCGGCAAGGACCGCGTCGGTATAACGCCTGACGTATCCGGAAAACGCCGCCTGATGCTTTTTCTTGATCCTGTCGCCGATCGCAACCAGTTTTTCCTCTGTCGCGGCGTCGTTTATCAAAACGCATTGCAGCGCGGTCTCATGCTTACCGTCCGGTCCGCCGCAAACTTTGATCAGCCCTGCCTGCGCCAGAAACGCGGCGTCCTCGGGCTTGAGCTGAGCGCCGGCAAGCAGGTTTCCGACGAGCCGGATATACTCCTCTTCTTTATACAGAAAGCCGTTGTCGATCCGTTTTCCCGACCACTCGGAATCAAACTGGAAATAATTGACGGTTTTTCCCTCCCTGTAAAAAGGTCCGTAAGCGGCGTTGATACACGATGTTCTGCGGCAGAGCCGTTTTGAAATAGTTTTCATTCGGTCCGTTTTCGCCGACTCTTCCGTTGGTGCCGATCTCGGAAAAGCGGATCGGGTGAAAGATAAACTGACTGTGCGTATTTATATTTTCCATACTTCTTTTCAACTCCTTTTTTGCTTCAAACAGGTGCCATTTCACCGTTCCGGTCGGGATCCCCATCTCCTCGGCGATCTGATTCTGCCGCTTATTTTCAAAATAATAAGCGATAACGATCTCTCTTTGCAGTTTTGAAAGATACGCGATCTCCCGCCGCAGGCGCAGGATCTCCTCCTGCCTGATGAGTTCGGATTCCATATCCGTGCCGTCGGAAAGCTGCCCGGAAACCTCTTCCGGGGACAGCTCCGCCACGGCATATCTTTTGTCGCGATAATAGTTGACAAGGCAATTGTGCGCGACCGTCCACACGAACCCCGGCACGTCTGCGATATCGTCGCGTTTCAGTAAGGCGCGGAATATCTTTAAAACGATATCCTGCGTCAGATCCTCCGCGTCATGGAGATCCCGGCATCTCTTCAGCGCAAAGCCGTAGATGGGTTTCAAGTATTCATTTCTTTCAGACCGGTCAAATAATACAAAAGCTGAGGTATAAAGGCAACTCCAACGTTACGGTTGATTGACGATACCGATAAACAGAGGCATTTGATCGTCGCTGATCACTGCAAACAGGAAGGGGCGGTCCAGCACGAAATCCATCTCGTCCTCCGGCGGCATGGAAGCGCCGGACAACCGCATTTCGGTATACGCCGCGGCAGTTACGCCCTTTTCATCCGCGATCACCCTTGCGCCGTGCATCACGTCGGAAACGGCGATCATCTTTTCGTCTGTCAGCGGCGTAAAATCTGCTTTTTCGGTGAAGCAATCCGTCACGCCAAGCCCCTCCAGCCCGTCTTTCAGCGAACGGTTGGAGCTGACGTCAAATTTCGGGACCGACAGATTGACGCGCAGCGATTCGGCGTTCTGCCAATCGGCGTCTTTGTTCTGCGTGAACAGGAACCGAAGCGCTTCTTCGTCTTGTAAAAGGTCTTCCGGCGAAACGCCCTCGTCCGGCAGGATGAACCAGACGGTCCCCTGCTGCTGTAGCACTTTTTTGACCGCGCCGAAACACTCGCCCCAATAGTATTGGCCCCACAGATCGGTCGCGTTCATAAAGTCGGCGTCGGTATCTCCGGAGGGGCTGTGGAAAACGCCCGCTTTTGTGGCGTCCGTCTGGAATTCCGCCATCCATTTGTCGCCGAAATACGCGGTAGTATACAAGGAGAGAACGTCCAGATCATCCGTTTTTATCCCGGAGACGAAATCCCGCAGCAGTCCGTCGGTCTGGCTGTTGAGCCATGCGTGGATCGCGTCGTCGAATTCCTGCGTTCCCGGTTGTCCGCGATAGGTGGATGCGTAATAGCTTTCCGCCAGCGTTTTGAGCGTGCCGCTCTTAAAAGTCACGTTCTCGTTCAGCCATAGTGAATCCGCAAGGATACAGCATGCGGAGCCGTCATTGCGGTAATTGGCGTTGAACAGCCTGTTTGCCTGTACACGCAGTGTTTCTATATCCGGAGAACCGAGCAGCGAAAGCACCTGCGCCCGTGTGTTTCCGTCGGAGATCTCCGCGAGCATCGCTAAAGCAAAGTAGATATTCAGCGGCGAGCAAACCGCGTTATCGCCCTCTCTTCCGCCCAAAAACGCAGGTAAAGAGCGGATAAAAAACGAATCGAGCGTTTGTCCCGCGCCGAAATAGGTTCTGCGCTGTCTTTCGGCGTTATACCACGCGTCCATCGCGGACTGTTGCGCGAAATCCCCCTCCGCAGGATAGGGCGTCTGCGCGGGATACTCCGCTGCGTAAGCCGTCAGCGAGCGCAGCAGTGCCTCGGCGGTCTCATCATCCTCTGCCGGCTGCCCCGCGGCGGTGACGGGCGCGCCTTTTTTCCCGGCGGCCTGTTCGGAAGGCCGCTCGTTTTCTGTTGAATGGATGGATGGCGTCGGGTCTTTTGCGCCATGCCGCGCGATCACCGTTCCCACGCCGATGATCACGGCCAACGCCGCCGCCAGCGCGGCGATTTTCGCAACGATCCTGCCGGTTGCTTTCTTCCCTTTTTCGGGCTCCGGCTGTGATTCTTTCACAAAACCCGGATCGACGTCGTTCAGCGCATCTGTAATATCACTCGGTATCATAGAGCTGTTCCTCCTTCAAATAGTCTTTCAGCTTGGCCCGCGTCCGGGACAGGCTCATTTTGACCGCCCCTTCCGTCATGCCGCGGGCGCTGGCGATCTCCTTAACGGAACTGAACCACCAGTAGTGCCGCAGAAAGATCTGTCGGGCGTCGGGGGTGAGCGCGGACAGGAAAGCGTTCAGCGCGTTTTTCAGCGCTACCGTGTCGGCATACGTTCTTCCGTCGTCGCCGTCCGGGATCGCCTCCGCCAGCTCCGACAGGCTTTCCTCGTAGACGCCTGAGCCGCGCTTGGCGCGGGCGCGGGTGCGCAAGCGATCCAGCGCCGTCCGGCGGCACACCGCCGAAAAATACGGCGCGAGAGGCAACGGCTGCGCCGGCGGAACAGCATTCCAGACCTTGAGGTAAGTGTCGTTCTCGGTCTCTTCCGCGTCCTCTTTTGACCGCAGCAGACGCAGAGCCAGCGCAAGGATCAACGGGCCGAACTTTCGTCGGCTTTCGCTGATCGCGGCTTCATCCCGCGCGTTGAACAACTGAAGGATTTCTCTGTCTTCCATGCGATCCACTCCCTTCATCCATTTAAACGACATTTATCAGAAAAGGGTAACGATATGATGATCAATATTTTGATAATCCTGACAACATATATCGATCTGTTCGTTTTGAAAACCGGCACACCTTTCGGCACGCCGGTTTCTGTTATTCTGCTCTTTGCAAAGGAATATCGATTCTTTTCTCAGACCAGGTGTCCCCCATGTCGATCCGAAGCGCGTTATCCTTCCATTTCCCTGCATCGCCGGGGATGATCCGAAAGGAAGGATCGGTAAATACCTCTATCGAAACCATTCCCGCGCCGCTTACCGTGAAGGAAAGCCGGTCATCGCCGACCGTAAAGTCCGCAATGATCGCGGAAGGAACTTCAAAAGAAAGGGCAAAACGGTCTTTTACCAGAATGTGTTTGGCGCGCCCTTCCGTTACCGACGTTTCCATACGCAGCGCGGACGTGTTCACGGCAACGTATTTTTTGTTCCGGTCGCTGGACCAGTCGGTGTTCAGCAGAACGATACGCTGTTTATCATCCTGCGAAAAAACGTAAAAGTCCACGTCGCTCGTTTCGCCTGTGATCCAGACGGGCTGTTCGTTTTCACGGACGATGCGCCTGCACAAATACGGCCGCAGAAGATCAAGCGCCCCGGCGCCCCAGTACTCTCCCGCGCACAGCAGCCACACGCGGCCTGCGGTATGTTTTTTCTCAACGATAATGGGATTGCCGAGCCTGTCGGCAGCCAATACGGTCGCGCCGCGCAGAACCGTTTCCAGCACTTTGAGACCGGGATTTAAGGGTACCGTTTCATCGTCGAAGCAGACTGCGTCGGCAACGGCGTCGGATGCGGAGACCTTTACGCCCGCCAACGCAGACAGATCGCCGCCGTTGATGAACGCAAAATCCTCTTTGTCTTGCAGGAAGTCCCGCGTGACGTGTTCGGTACATTGCGCCGCGCACAGGATCAGATGGCCGCCCCGGTCCGCGTATTCGCACAGGTTGTCGTAGATCTCCGGCGTCATGGTATTCCAGCCGGGCAGGATCAGAACGGGATATTGCAAAAGGATTTCCACCGGCGCGGTGATCGGGACAAGATCCACCTGTCCGCAGGGAGAACCGGAAAAGAACAGCCGGATCTTTTTGCGGTCCTGCAAAACGGGATAGAGCCATACGCCGGGCATATACGGGTCCAGCAGTTTCCATCCGCTTTCGGGCGTATCGAATTCCCAGCATTCCGTTTCGGGGCCGAATGCTCCCCAGACTTTTGTCCGGGCGGTATGGGGTTCCGCCTGCGCGCCGCCGATCAGGAGATCATAGTTGCCCTGTAAAAAACCGGTGGAAACAAGCGGCTTTCCCAGCTTGATATTGTTTGCGTAGTGAAAGATGTCCTGATAGATCTTCCGGTAGGCCTCCGGCAGTTCGTCGGAATAAGAATATATCGTGTCGTGATTATACCGGTACGCAACCTCTTCATCCTGAAGGATGGAAGCGCCGTGCAGCCAGCACTGGTGCAGCAGGATGAACAATCTTCTCACATGGTCATAGTCCAGCGGCGCCCGCGTGACGTGATTGGCGACGTGCACGCCCCAAAAGGACCTTCCGTAGGCATTGGCGGCGCCGCGGGCCGCGTGCAGATCCAGCGTCGCATGAGAAGTGGGGCTCTCCGTCATGACGAGCTGAACGCCGGCCTCATAATCCAGATGCTGCTGCGGGAGCGCCTGCCCGACGATGCGATGGGGCCCCATGCGTTTGAGATAGCTCTCTTTGCACTCTTTCAGGGTCCTGTTTTTTCTCTCCCCGATCGGATCGGGAATGCCCCATCCGTAGGCCAGATTGCTGATCTCATGGGCCTGTTCTCCCAGATACCGGTCCCCGAGAAGGGCGTCAAGCATCTGTTCCGTTTCGGGCGCGGCGCAGCACGTTGCGGCCAGAAAACCGTATTCCTTCACCTTCGCCGCCCAACGCGTCAGGTCCTCTTCCGGCGCCCAGGCGGCCCGCTCTCTGAACGCGACGTAGTTGCCCAGGTGATCGCGGTGCAGCAGATCGAGCAGCGCATCAACGTCTCCGTTGGCGGGGGTCAGCAGATCGGTCTCCGTTCCCACATGGAAATCCGGCTTTTCCGGCAGCGCGGGCAGCGCGGCGGTGCGGGGCAGCATGGACGGCTCCGCTCCGAAAGCGATCCGGTGCAGCAATAAAGCGGAATCGCCCGATAAGTGTGTGACGGAGATCATGTTGGTCTCTTCCGAAAATACCGCCCAAGGGATCAGGATATAAATCTCTTCCAGTTTGGGAATATACCTTCTGTTGGTGAAGATATGTGTGACCGTCCGGCTCCAATTCCCTATACCGATCGCAAAAGTATGCGCTTCTTCCGTAAAATCCCCCGCATATCCCAGAATCGCGGTAAGCTGTATTCTGACTTTGCAGGCGTCCCCCTGCAGGCAGGCGTAGTTTTCAACAGAAAACCGCGCCCGGATCGTTTCGGAAGGCAGGATCTCGGCGCCGTACATGGAATGATAATACCGTTTATTGCTGTTTTCAAAGTCGTCCGGCGTCAACAGACAGCCCGCGCGGGCGTTCTCCCGCAGCTCCCGCAGAAAGCGCGCTTTGGTCAGTCTGGGACGCGCGTCCGGGCCGAGGAAAACGTCAACGGGAAAGCCGGAATATTTTCCGCCGGCGTGGAACCGCAGCCGTTCTCTTTCCAGCAGATCGCGCAGGCAAAACCGGATCTGCGTATGTGAAAACCGCAGAAAAACCACGGTGTCGCCGTTTCCGCTGAGCCGCAGCCGCAACCCTTCCAACGTCAGCGGCCCGCCCGGGATCACGGCGGATCGCCAGGAAACGGCGTTTTCCGGCTGTGCGGCTGCGGCCGCGTCATAGATCGTCTCGGGGATCTCTTCCGCCTGCGACCACGCGACGTAACGGTAATGGAGCAGATCGGCCCTTCCGAGCGTACCGTTCGTCAACGCAAGAGAACCGTCCCAGGACAGTTCCTCCACGTCCTGGGGGACGTAATTACACGATTTGCCCCAGGTGATACTGATGATATGTTCAGTCAAAACCATGCCTCCTGTCAAAAACGGCGATCATCTTTTTTCATACCGCGATCCGATATGCTTATCATACGTCAAAACTGCAGGAAAAACAAGAGAAAAATCAAAGAGAATATAATGTTTTATCAGCGCAGGGGAACGGATACCGTCGCTAAGCCGGGGATCCGTCTGAGCGCGATCCGCAACGGCTTTGCTTTTTACGACAGGAGTGGTTTTTTGCAGTGTCCCAAGTGCGACGGGCATATCCCGTTCTATGACATTCGTCCCAACTGCAAGCACTGCGGCGTGAATATCTGGTATTCTGCAATAAAGGAACCTCTTCGTGTTGTGATCTCTGAATCAGACTGTACATATCACGATTTTGCGATCACCGCGAAAAAACAGCTCTCGTCTGAGAGCTGTTTGCGATGTAAAGGGGCAAAAAAGAGAGCACTTGAGAGTTATGATTCTTTTTGGATATCCAAACTCTTTTGCTTTGATTGTGTGCAAATGTTTTTCAGTCCAGCTGATAAAGCGCGTTTCCGTCCAGATAATTGTATCCCTCCTCCGTTTCTGCGAAACCGTTTGCAGAAATGAATCCGATGGACCGAACGGCGAAATCCCGTATCTCCCGAATCTGGCCCGCCTCGTGGTGCTGCATCGTCAGATCCATTGGTTTTTGCAGGAACTTTGCTTCATACACGTCGTAACCGTCGAAGTATTCCAGAACGACGTCAAATTCGCCGTTCTTTTTGTTTTTCGAATCGTCGTAATAATAGCGACCGATGTTTCTTACGCCCTTCAGCCGACCGGCGCGTGCCAGCAGAGAAAAGTAATCTCGACAGATCTCTTCAAATCTGCGGGATATAAATTCCGTAATTGTCGGCTCAACATATGCATCGTAAAACGCTGCAGCCCCCAACATCTCAAGTGCGCTTTTCTGTTTATACACATAGGTATAATAGAACCGCAGCAGATTGTCGCTGAGCTCGTAGGTTGCTTTTTTATTGTCGTTTTCCCGGTTGATCGGCAGAGTGCGCCGTATCTGTTCCATCTCGATTAAGGGAGTCAATTGTTTATTGAGCGCGCCGGTCTTTTCGATGCAAAGTTTTGACTCAATCTCGGAATAACGTTTTGAACCGTTACCGATCACCGAGAAAATCCGTTCCGCTTGCAGGGTTGAGGTAAAATCAGACATCAGCAGATGGGAAGCATACAGAAAAACAGGACTGTTAATATTCAGGATCGTATGCAGGATGTTCTCACGCAGATCATTTTCCGGCGACAGAAACAGATTCACGTAAGGCGAGCCGCCGAAAACAGCATAATGCGCGATTTTGGCATACGCGCTCTTTTCAGGATAAAACGCTGCGGTCGTGTGATAAGAAAGATCCTTCAATTGAAAAATGCACTGAAATCTGCCGTAAAGCGCGTTGTTTTCCTTTAACAAATCGCGCATGATACGGATATGCGAACCGGATAACAGCAGATTGCAGTTCTTCAGACGGTTGTCAATAATGGTCTGAAACATGGAATCCACGGTTTTGCCATCGGTCATACTTTTTAGATAAGGGTATTCGTCTATTACGATATTGAACAGCCCCGGTAATGTGTTCAGGAATCTGAACATATCAGCCATGCTTTCAAAACGTACACCTCCCGGCACGACGCCGCAGTGTACGAGCTCAGCCGTCAGACCATCAATATTCTCCTGCATGGAACCTTTGATGCATTCATAATATACGTTTGTCTTGTCCGAATATTGAAGCGCTTCACGGATCAGTGTTGTTTTGCCGATCTTACGTTTGCCGTAAATCATTCCGGCTTTCCCGATCTCACCTAAAAGTGCTGACAATTCTTTTATTTCTTCTTTTCTGCCGATGAACATGAAATCAATCCCTTAATATCAATAATGTCGAAACATAATTCATTGAAATCTGTTTCAATATTATTATTAGCACTTTATTTGAAAAAAGTCAAGGGTTTTTAACTTTGTCTAACATTCTTAATGTTTCTCCAGTGTTATCCATCTATTCCATGGTTTATGCAGAAGGATTCTTTGTTGGAACCGGGCAGTTTTTTATAAACTGAAATGATAAAACATTCACTCTTATGATACTTGCAAAAACAGCAAAAATACGCTATGATAAAAATACGTCAAAACAGGAGGACAACGGTATGCAGCGGGACAAAATACTGATCGTGGAGGATGACGCGTTTCTGCGCGACGGTCTGATGGAATTGCTGGAACGGGAGGGTTATCTGCCCGCGGCGGCGGATTCTTTACAATCCGCCCGGACGCTGCTGATCGAGACCGATTTTTCTCTGATCCTGTTGGATGTGATGCTGCCGGACGGTACGGGCTTTAATTTCTGTGCCGAATTGCGGGCAAACGGGTTTTCCTCGCCGATCCTGTTCCTGACTGCCTGCGACGATGAGCTTCAGATTGTAAGAGGACTCGACTGCGGCGGGGACGATTACGTGACCAAGCCCTTCAAGCTGCGGGAGCTCACCTCCCGCATCCGCGCGCTGCTGCGTCGGGCGGGGCGCGCCGCGGAGAAAAAGCCCTCTTTCCTGAACATCGAAAAGCTGACGGCAGATATAGACGGCGAAGAAATTCTTCTGACGCCGACGGAATTCCAGCTCTTATCCGTTCTCGTCAAAAACGCGGGCGTCATCGTACCGCGCGGCGCACTGCTGGAAAAGATTTGGGATATCGACGGCGACTATATCGACGACAACACGCTCTCCGTCCACGTCAGCCGCCTGCGGGAAAAAATCGGAAAGGATCGGATCGAAACCGTGCGCGGTGTCGGGTACAGGTACACGGAAAAATGAAGTGGTATTGGATCGCCATCGTTTTGATGGGCGTAGTCATTGTCGTTCTGGGTGTGCTGCTGCTCCTGCACAGGAGAAGAACCGCCGCGCTGCGGTCCGCGCTTGACGCATATCTGAAACAAGGTGCGCAGTTGCCGTACAGTTTACGAGAGGGCGACATAGCGTTATTGCAGAATGAGCTTGCGGATCTGATCGCCCGGCTGGAATTGGAAAAACAGCGGGCAAAGGATGTTGACCGCAAAAACGCGGCGTTCGCAGCGGACGTCTCGCACCAACTCAAAACGCCGCTGGCAGGGCTGCGCCTTTACTGCGAACTGGACGCGCAGAACGGGAACCCGAACGCCGAAAAGGAGCTGCGCCTGATCGAAAAGACGGACCGCCTCGTCGCCGAGCTGCTCAAGCTCCAGAAGATCCGGGCGGACAGCTTCGACTTCACGTTTGAAAACGCCGCGCTGCATACGCTGACGGAAGAAACGTTTGCAGCGTTCCGTCCCCTGTATCAGCAAAAGTGTTTTGAACTGTCCGGGGCTGCTGTTCTTCGCTGCGACCGCGCGTGGCTGGGAGAGGCGCTTTCCAATATCGTGAAAAACGCCTGCGAGCACACGCCGGAAGACGGACGGATTCAAGCTGTCATACAGGACAGCGACGAAAGCGTTATTCTGACGTTGGAAGATAACGGCGGCGGCGTGCCCGCTTCTGAGTTGCCGCATTTGTTCGAGCGCTTTTACAAGGCAAAGAACGCTTCGCCGGAAAGCACCGGACTTGGACTTGCGATCACCAAAGAAATTGTATCAAAGCACCACGGTACGGTCACGGCAGAGAATGCCGAAAAAGGATTGCGGTTGACTCTGTGTTTCCCGAAAATCGACGCCAATAGAAAAATAGACATATAACGCGAACCGGACGCAGCCGCGCCCGGTTGTTTTTTGTCCTAACCTTACGAAATTGTAAGATTCAATTCACCTTATCGTAAGGTTGGAGGTATATTATGAACCTGAAAACGAAAAAAGGGGACGTTTGCCATGACAATTTTGGAATGCAAAGAACTTACAAAAGAATATTATAGCGGCGAAAACGTGATCAAGGCGGTGGACGACGCGAACCTCTCGTTTGCGCAAGGGGAGTTCACCGCCATCACCGGCCCCAGCGGCTCTGGCAAATCCACGTTGCTGCATGTTTTGAGCAGCCTTGAAAACCCCACCTCCGGCGAGGTGACCTACAACGGGGAATCGCTCAAAAAGTACAACGACAACCAGCTTTCCATCCTGCGCCGGCGGCGGTTCGGCTTCGTGTTTCAGGCGTATAATCTTGTGCAGGAGCTCACCGGCATGGAGAATATCCTGCTGCCCGTGATGCTGGATAAAAAGAAGCCGGATGAGGCGTATCTGAATAAGCTGGTCGAGGTGCTTGGGATTGGCGACCGCATCGGGCACCTGCCCTCCGCCATGAGCGGCGGCCAGCAGCAGCGCATCGCCATCGCAAGGGCGCTTGCCAACAAGCCCGCCATTTTGTTCGCGGACGAGCCCACCGGCAATCTGGACGGCAAGTCCGGCCGGGAGGTGCTGGCGCTGCTGAAATACGTCAGTGCGGAATTTGGGATCACGCTGATCCTCGTCACGCACGACCTCAGCGTGGCAGAGCAGGCCCAGCGCGTGCTCACACTTTCGGACGGAAAGATCATCCGCGATACCAAGGGGGCGGCGCAATGAAACGGCTGACGGTCAATACCTTCGCGCTGCAAAGCCTCAGAAAGCGCAAAAAGCAATACGCCGCGCTGATCGTCGGCGTCATCCTCGCCATGGTGTTTTCCTCCGGCACGCTGTTTTTCGTCTCGTGCCTGTCCTCCTCCCAAAAAGAAATACGACGACGGGATTTCGGCACGGCGGACGTAATCGCTTTTGATCTGACAGAGGAAAACTTCCGGCAGCTGGTCGGGCAGAACCCCGGCGTGGAATACGGCGTCGCCCATATGCTGGGGTTCGCCTATACGGAGGAGCAAGAGGAAGGCGCGGCCGTTGGCTGGCTGGATGAAACCGCCAAGGAATACTACCAGCCCATGATTCTGGAAGGCCGCTGGCCGGAAGCAGAAGGTGAGGTCGCCGCGGAACAGGACGCGCTGCTGCGGATGGGCCTAGCCGACGCCAAACCCGGCGACGCGCTCACCCTGAACCTTTTAGTACAAAATGGCCCGGGGGAACGGGCTGAAACGCCGGTCACAAAGCGCTATACGCTGGCGGGGATCCTCGGCGACAAACGGAAAAACCTGACGCTGGGCTATCCGGACAGCAACCAATACCTGCCCGCGCTGCTGGTAAGCGACAAAGAGCCGGTGGAGCTCGGTGGGAAGGAAGCGCTGACGGCGTATATCCGAACGCCGCCGGAATATGATCTGAAGCTGAACGCCGCGGTGATGTCCGTGAACGAATCCGCCGCGTGGCGAACGCTTGAAGAACTGAGGGGACAGACGGTCTATTCCTCCATCCTGTCCGGCGTGCTGATGCTGGCGTCCGGTCTTGGTATCGTCAATGCTTTTAACGCGGACCTGCACGAGCGCAAGCACCAGATCGGCCTGCTGCGGGCGGTGGGCGCGACAAAGCGGCAGATCGTGGGGATCTACGGACGCGAAACGCTGGTGCTGGCGCTGATCTGCGCCCCGGTGAGCCTGTGTCTCTCGTATTTCGGGGTGAAAATCATCGCCGGCTTTATGGAGGATTTCATCTTCCTGCCGTCCTGGTGGGTGCTGCTGGGCAGCGTGGCGGCAAGCCTTGTTTTCGTGTTGCTGGCGTCCCTGATCCCCCTGACAGCCGCCGCGCGGGTCAGCCCCATGCAGGCCATCCGCAACACGGAGCTGGGGCGCAAAATGAAGCGGATGAAGATACGTTCCAAAACGCGGTTCGACGCGTCCCGGCTGCTGGCGGGCCGCAACCTGCGCTTCTACCGTCTGCGCACGGCGCTGACTGCGCTGATTCTGGCGGTGACGGTATTCTTATCCTCATGGGCGTTCTGTTTCCTGCTGGATCAGTCCAGCGGCATGAATCCGCAGTACAGCGATTACTTTATCGGCCTTGCCTCCGATCAGAGGTACGCGCCCTATATGAATTTTACCGGCGGATACGGCTACACGGAAAACGACAAACAGGCGCTGCTGAACTGTCCCGGTGTGGCCAGCGTGCGCGGCCGGGCGGAAATCTACACCGTGGCTCAGTTCCCGAAGGAAAGCGACTACTGGCGCATCGCCAATTATTGCTGGTGGCACACCCTCTTTTTTGACGATTACCGGGAAACGGAAACGCTGACCCCGCAGAATTACCGGGAAAAGCTGGACGGCGCGGCCTCTTCTGACTGGCGGGCGTTTCAGGATCGGTTGAAGCTGACCGGTACGCTGGTTCCTCTTCCCGTGAAAAGCCGGGAGCCGGATCAGCTGGTTGAGGAAGAATACGTGCTGGAGGGAAGGATCGACACGGACAAGCTGAACAGCGGTGAGGAGATCATTCTGATCGCGCCGGACGAATTGTGCTTCTGGCTGCGGGATAACGGCGAATACGGTTTCAGCGCCGAGGTCTATCAGAAGGACGGATTATCACAAACATGGGGAGAACCGCTGGAGACGGCGAAGCGCAGCGTTCACGCGGGCGATATGGTCACGCTGACCACTGTGACGTCCCGCTCCACCGACGACGGAAAGCTGGCGGACGACTACGTCCGCACGGACCGCACGGTGACAATCGGCGCGATCTGCCGGGAAAACAGGGGCATCCCGTATGAGAGCACCTCCTTCTGCGGATTCTGTACCACCACCAAAGGCCTGCGCCTGCTCTCGGACGGCTTTAAGTACAAGAACCTGACCGTCACCATGGCGGGCGAAGTGACGAAGGAAACGGATGAATATATGACCTCTGTCATCGACCGGATCGTCAGCGGCGTGCCCGCCTACGTCTACTCCGCCTTCGCGTGGGCCAATCAGGAACGCGCCGACCGGCGGCAGGCGACCGTTGCCATCCTCGCCATCGTGATCCTGATGCTGAGCATCGCGGGCAGCATGATCAACAACGCCCTCACCGCCCGCATCCGGGAGGGCAAGCGGGAGATCGGCACCCTGCGGGCCGTGGGCGCCAACGCCTCAGACCTGACGCGCTCCTACGTGCGGGAGCTGCTGTTTATGACCGGCTTCGGTTCCGCCGTCGGCTTCGCCGCGTTCCTGACGTTCTGGTTCGGCGCGGGGATGATCGACTGGCTGCAATGGCATCATACCCCCAAGCCGGTCTTTGAGCCGCTGCATATCTGGCAGACCGCTCTCGGCGTTTTGGCGCTGTTCGCCGTCTGCGCCGTCAACCTCCGCCTGCAGATCCGCAAGCACATGAAAAACAGCATTGTGGAGAATATCCGGGAATTATGAAAATATGGATTTGTCGATTTAAAATCGTAGCATGCTGCCTCAGCAGCGTTGCAACGCAGTTCCGAATAAATGACGCAAGCCGTGCTACGTGAAGATGCTTTGGCAAGGAAAACGCAGCTGAGGCTGCGTGCTGCGGGCCCTCGGCAAACCCCAATTTGACGAATGAAAACATGAAAAAAACGATTATTCTTTTGTTGATACTTGTACTTCTCACAATTCCAATTTTAGCGTTCGCGGAAGAAGCTCCCGATGAACCCGTCGGGAATGTGGCGGAACAGGAACCGGCTCAATCTTATTCCGTTGGCAACGATCCCGCCACGGCGGAGGCACTGTCCGATCTCTATGACGTCATCGACAGCCTGCGTCAGGAGCTGGCAGAGCGGGATCACACGGACCCTCCCACGGAACGTCCCACCCAGCCGGAGACGACGGCAGACCGCTCCGCGCCGCGGCTGATGGTGACGGATTACAGTCTCGATACCGGCTTCCTGTCTCCGGGAGCGCAGGGAAAGCTGACGGTTGTCCTGACCAACACCAACCAAAAACGGGCGGTCTCCAACCTGAAACTGACGCTGACAGACGACAGCGGCGAACTGACGCAGGAGGGCATGAACACCCGCTACGTCGGCGGGCTTGGCGCGGGCAAATCCTATATCCTTGAGGTTGTATTATCCGCCCGCCACAGCGCCGCCGTGGGGCGGCACAGCCTGACGCTGACCGCCGAATACGAGGACGGTGAGTTTCAATCCTATTCTTCTTCCGATACGTTATACGTGGACGTGCGGCAGGCTGCCGAGCTAAGTTTTTCCGGCGCTGAGCTGCCCGCAAAGATTGTGGAGGGAGATACGGTCACCGTGACGCTGACGCTGATGAACACCGGCAAGGCGCAGCTTTCCAACTGCCGCGCGGATTTCGATATTAAAGGGCTGATCGGCGGCGGCACTGCCTTCGGCGGTGAGCTTGCACCGGGCGAAAGCAAAAACGTTTCAGCCAATCTGCGCGCGGAATCGGAACAGCTCGGCGAAACCAAAGGAAGAATTACCGTTACCTATGAGGACGAATACGGCAAAACATACACGAAAACGGCGGACGTTTCCACCGTGATCGAAAAGAAAGTGGAGATCGCAGCGGCACCCGTCGAAGAACAAAAGAAGACGCTCCCATGGTGGTTGTATGGGAGCGCAGGCCTCCTGCTCGGCGGCGGCGCGGCCGTCGGCGTCACCTACGGCGTCTTTGCCACAAAACAGCGCAAGCAGGATGAATTAAGGTTATAAAAGAATGCCAAGTTTTTGTTTAGTAAGCTATAAAAAAGTGGGCGAGAATAAAATCTTGCCCATTTTAACTATTCGCATATTGCCTTATGTATTTTTTGCATATGCCGTTTCTTTATTTGGCTTATGCTTTTTTCATTGGGAAACTCCTTCTCACATCGTTCTACGTATGATAAGAAGTTTCCTTTTTTACCTCTTGCGCCTTTTATTGAATATGTTTTATATAAATTCTTAGCGCTGATCTTTTTTCCTGCCGGTGTATATCCTCCATTTTTGGAAATAGCTTTTGCTTTTCTGTGCATCCGATAATAATCGGTGTCGTCAAGCAAATCGGATACCGATTGCGGTAACACGTATTCTTCCGTCCGCAGAGGACCGGCTTCCAGCGCTTCGGCGAGGATGCCGTCAAAGCGCAGCGTCCACGCGCCTTTGTCGTTAAGAGAAAACAACGGGACTTGAAATTGCTTCACCCGTTTTTTCCACTGCCGTGTAAAACCTTTGGAGATTCCCGACAGCTTGTCGTGCGTTTGCTTGTTCACAAGATCGGGATTATTTCGGATGAAACGAAATATGTTTTTTGCGTGACGGTAAAGCCAGCCTTTGCCGTCCCCGTCTACCAGCTCCGGGAAATCGGCGGACAGCTCACGGAAGTCCACCGGCGGCACGATCAATCAACTGTACCACGCGTTCCTGAAGCTCCCCGTAAAGGATGGGATATTTTTCTCAACCGCCGATACCGGGATCCATGAATGGATCGTTGAACAGACGGAACGCCGCGTCGCGCACAGCAATTACGACGCGCACACGAAAGGACTTTGACAATGAAAGAACGATTGGCCGATAATGAGATTCTGTTTACGCAGGTAACGAAGCTGAACGCTGAACTGTTCTCTCAGCTCCGCAAGTTGTTCCCCGATTATAAGATTCAGGGGTTAAGGCAACACCGCACAATTCGCGGCGCACGCCTTGCTTGATCTTTATTCCGTCATCCTGCACAGATTTTCCTTGCCAACCGCCAGGTTGACGGCGTCAAATCTGTACAATCTGACGAAAAAATCTACTGCGCAATCCG
>JAFRNP010000067.1 GCA_017430145.1 Clostridia bacterium | reverse complement strand
TGCTTGATCTTTATTCCGTCATCCTGCACAGATTTTCCTTGCCAACCGCCAGGTTGACGGCGTCAAATCTGTACAATCTGACGAAAAAATCTACTGCGCAATCCGCACACCGGAATTATGCGGTGTTGCCTTAAAAAAGATCCGTCCGGCGGATCAAATACGAACGGCAGGAGGAACAAAAATGCGCGCCTTCTCGTTTGCCGGCGGCAAGCTGCCGCCGGGAGAAAAAACTTACCTGATGGGCATCCTCAACGTCACCCCCGATTCCTTTTCGGACGGGATGAAGTATCTCGACCCCGCTTCGGCGCTTGCCCACGCAAAAAAGCTGCAGGCTGACGGCGCGGATATTCTGGACGTGGGCGCCTGCTCCACCAGGCCCTTCGGCGAACGCGCATCCGAAGAAGAGGAGCTGCGCCGCCTGAAATCGGTGCTGCCGGCGCTTAAAAACGAACTGGATATCCCGATCTCCGTCGACACCTACCGCCCTGAAGTCGCGCGTTACGCGCTGGAAACGGGGGCCGGTATCATCAACGACGTGAGCGGCGGATTCTCTTCTGAGATGGCGGCGCTTATAAAGGGATACGGCGCGGGGCTGATCGTGATGCACGCCGGGGACGAAAAGACGGAGGCGGTGCGCCGTTATCCCGACGGGGTGCTTGCCGACGTGCAGCGCGTACTGGACGGCCTGTGTGATCGCTACCTTTCCGCCGGGGTAAAACCGGAGCAGCTCTGCCTGGATCCCGGTTTCGGCTTTGCAAAAACCGCAGAACAGAATACCGAGCTGTTACAGACGCTTTCGCAGCTCGACGCCCGCGGGCACGCTTTGCTGATCGGCCTCTCACGCAAACGGTTTATCTCGTCGCTGTCGGAAGAAGCGGATCAGGAGCGGCTGTTCGGCACCCTTGCCGCCGACCTGTTCGCGCAGCAGTCGGGCGCGGACATTCTCAGAGTCCACGACGTAAAAGCCCATCTGCCGGCGGTACGGGCCATGGACCGGCTGATCGGGAGGAAAAGCTGATGGCGCTGGCGGAGCATCTGCGGACCGGCCTTCGCGGCGAGCAGCTTGCCGCAAGGTATCTCAGGGACGCGGATTATACGGTGATCGCCGCAAACTACGCCACCCGGCGCGGAGAGCTGGATATCGTCGCGCTGGACCCGCTGGATGGTCTGCATTTTGTGGAGGTCAAGACCCGTTCGCCGGGCGGCAGGTTCCCGCCCGCAAAGGCGGTGGACAGTGAGAAGAAAAAGCACCTGATCAGCGCCGCCAATACCTTTTTGCGGCACACCGATTTCGGGTACAGGGGCGTGCATTTCGACATCATGGAGGTCATCCTTTACGATCTTAACGACGCCGAGCTGCATCTGATCACCGACGCTTTCCGGCAGCGCGCCCTTCCTTACGAACGCACGGCGCCCGAAACGGACGCCGCGCTCATCAAAAAGCTCATGGCAAGGTTATTCGGGTCCCGTTGACCCGAAGCAGCGTATCGTTTTCCCAGTAGATATTCATGTTTTTGTATTCTCCCCATTCGTCATTGTAGACATGCTTCGGTTTTTTATAGATCCTGAAAAGGGGCGTATCGAAAGACCGGCTTTCGTAAACATAAACGTCCGTAGCGCCGCCCAGAGCGCCGTCGTTCACGTCCACGACCTCGGCAACGTAGGTGCCTTGCGTCGACGGTACCGCTTTTACCACCGTACATTTCCCGAAGTCGTACAGAAGCAGACAAGAGAGAGAGATCACAAAAACCGCGGCACCGGCCAGAACGGTTACGATCAGGCTGACGACCTTCAGCGCTTTTTTCCGCACACACAAGCCCATCAGAAAGATGCCCAAAAGGACCGACAGGGACAGGGCAGAAACGATTGCCAGCAAAACGCCCCCGCCTGCCGCAGGCGTAACGCCGCCTACCTGCTTGCTGAAAAAGCATGGAGTCAGATAAAACAGGTGGTTTACGATCAGGAGAAGCGGCAGGATGGCGAACAGCACACGTTCGGCTCCCACAGCTTCCATCGGCTGTACGCGCAGCCTGAGCACCAACAGGCAGGCGGAAATCAGAGCGGTCAGCACAGAAAAAACGAGCATCACACCGCCGCTTTGCGGTACAAAGGCGAGATCGAAGCAGGCGCACAAAAGGGTGCCTGCCGGCAAAGAGAGCGTCAGGACCAACAGCAGGATAAGAAGAATCATAACCGCGCGTTTCAATGGGATCACCTTCCTGTCTTTATGAGTAAAAAAAGAAATAACGTTACAGGATACAAAAAATGAGCCTACCGATTTTTATCAAAGACATTTCCGATTTTATTTTTCTTTCCGACCCGCCGCAGGCGTCGGACGTCCTGTTCATCCCCGGCGGAACCAATACAGAGCTGCCGGAACACGCGGCGAAACTGTACGCTGAAGGCTACGCGCCGTTTATTCTGCCCTCCGGCAGATACAGCGTCAAGCGCGGCGCGTTTCCCGGTCCGAAAACGAAAAAGGAACTGTACCCCGGCCCCTACCCGACCGAATTTGCGTTTATGGCGGACGTCTTAAAACGCAGCGGCGTGCCGGAAACGGCGATCCTCAAAGAGGACGAAGCGCAGTTTACGCAGCAAAACGCCGTGTTTTCCCGCGAAGCCTGCGACCGGCAGGGGCTGAAGGTCAGCAAGGCGATCATCGTTTGCAAAGCGTTTCACGCAAGAAGGTGCTTTGCCTACTACTCCATGGCGTTCCCGCAGGCGCAGCTGCTCGTCTGTCCCGTCCAAACCGGCGGCGTCACCAAAGACGACTGGTTTCTGACAGAAAAGGGCGTTGACCGGGTGCTCGGCGAGCTTGCCCGCTGCGGCAGCCAGATGACGGACGATATCAAAAGAAGCCTTTTTCATTAACACAAAGCAGACCGGGGAGAACCGGGCCTGCTTTTTTTTCTTAAAAGAGTAATAAAGTAAGAAAGTAACAAAGTAACAAATTCGGAAGGGCTTCGCCCTTGATCGTAGAACGCGGGATCATCTGAAATCAGGGTGCGGGCGGAGCCCGCCCGCATTTGATACTTTCATACTTTCATACTTTGTATCTTTCGAACGTCGTTTTCTCCTTTGAGGCTTAAGCGTTCCGTCGGCTTATATCGCTTCGCCCTTGCTGTTGAACAGCGGCAGCTCCTCCAAAAAGCCGATGTCCGTGCGTTTGGCGGCGTCGCCTTCGGCCAGCACCGCGAGCTTGCCGCAGATCTCGCCGCCCGCCTGCTGAACGAGCTGCTCCAGCGCGTACAGGGATTCGCCGGTAGAGATCACGTCGTCCACGATCAGGATCTTTTTGCCTTTCATGAGCTCTGCGTCGGCGACGTCGAGGTACAGGGACTGCTGCTTTTCGGTGGTGATGGAGCGCACGTCCGCCTTGAACACGCCGGTCATATAGAGCTTGGGCCCTTTGCGGGCGACGAAATACTTTTTGTCGCCGTGCTGCTGCGCCATCTCGTGCGCCAGCGGAATGCCCTTCGCCTCGGCGGAAATGAGATAATCGTATTCCGGCGCGATCTTCAAAAGGTCCCTTGCGCACGCCACGGTCAGCTCGTAGTCGCCGATGATCACAAACGCCCCGATCATCAGGTCGTCGTTCAGTCTGCACAGCGGAAGCTGCCGTTTGCAGCCCGCGATCGTCATTTCATAATACATGGAAACTTCCTCCTTATTTCTTTGTGATTTCCAGTTCGATCTCCGTGGGGGCAAGGCCCTCGCTTTCGACCGTGATTTTCGCTTTGCCCGATCTGCCGACGGTGCGCACCCAGAAGGCGCGGTCGCCGCCGATCAGGGAAAATGACGCAGGGCCGATCACCCGCGCGGGGCCGTCGACGCGCACGTTCACCACGTTATTCGAGAACGGCAGGCGGTTGCCGTAACCGTCGGTCAGCTCCAGCTCAATACGCGTCACGTCGTAGGTTTTATCCTCGGTCAGGACCAGGCTGTCCGCCGCCGCGCGCAGAATGAATTCGGTCGCCGCCGTGCGCGTGATGGACTTCACAAGCCTGCCGTCCTTGTAGCCGTCAAACCGGTAGGTCACCTGTTCCGCGCCCCAGTTGGCGAAGTATTTAGTCACGATGTCGTAGATCTGCTGGAATTTGAGTTTTCCTTTCAGGATGCCGTAGACCGCCTTCGCGTAGTTGACGGGCGGCATAACGAAGCCGTATTTGTTGGCGGCGGCAAAGGCGTCGCGCAGGGCGTCCGCCGCCTTCTCGTCAAGCCCCTCTTCGGTGACCAGGCTGTCGCCGATGAAATCCAGGGGGCTGATGGGCGGGTGCGGCAGGTGCGGGTACGCCCTGAAGTCCGGATACGCGGTGCTTTTGTACTCGCCGTTTTTATAGACCTCCACGTAGTCGCAGTTGGTAAAGATATAGGTCTGCCCGATCACGGCGCCGGGGTATTCGCCCACGTCCATGGCGGAGGAGGACTCCATCACCGGGAAATTGTCCTGCTGGGAGGCGTAGACCGCCGCGGCGAGCTTGGGCACGCGGAACATATCGGTCACGCCGTGGTAGCAGATGCGGTCGCCGCTGCCGAAATCCTTGTGGGTGTTGTAGTCCGCCATGCACCAGCCTGTGGCGCCGGAGATCCGGCGGGAGCCGAAGGCCGTGTTCTGGACGCGCAGATGCCTGAGCGCGTGCTCGCGGCGCAGCTCCTCCCTGTCGAAGCTCTTGGTCGGGTACATATGCCCGTTGTGCTCCGTCACCAGATACGGCGCCTTGAAGCCTGTCACGATCGCCGGGGGCAGGAGCTTGACCGCCCCGCCGGAATGGCTGAAATCGTTATAGGTATACACGTCCTCCAGCAGGTGGCTGCGGGGCATGTTGCGCACGCCGCCGGTCTGCCGCGTGGGGTCAAGGGAGCGCGCCAGCGCGTTGGTCTCGGTATAGAACTCGTCGCAGTCAGCGCCCTCGTTCACGCGCACGCCCCAAAGGATGACGCACGGGTGCGAGCGGTCGCGGACGACCATGTCGCGGATATTCTGCAGGCAGTTGTCGCGCCACTCCCCTTCGCCCAGATGCTGCCAGGAGGGCATTTCGGTAAATACCAGCAGACCGATCTCGTCGCAGCGGTCCAGAAAATGGACGGAATCCGGGTAGTGCGCCGTGCGCACGAAGTTGCAGCCGAGCCGGTATTTCAGCAGGTCCGCGTCCGCTTTTTGGGCGGAGGCGGGCATGGCGTTGCCCACGTACGGATAGCTCTGGTGGCGGTTGAGCCCTACAAGCTGCAGAAGCCTGCCGTTGAGCATGAAGCCCCGGCGGGTGAATTTTACCTCCCGGAAGCCGAAGCGTTTGCCCGTCTCGTCGCCCTTCCAGGCGGCGGTGAAGGTGTAGAGCTGCGGGTCGTCAACGTCCCACAGGCGGGCGTTTTTGACGTTCCAGCGTACCCGCAGGACCTTGCCGTCGATCTCCGCCTTGCGTTCGGCAAGCACCGTATCGCCGTCGGAGACCTTCAGCAGGACCGCGCCCTTCACGGGCTTGTTGAAGGAGATATCCGCCTCCACGATTTTGTACTGTCTGAGCACGTTCGGCGTTTTGATGAAGAGATCTTCTATAAAGCTCTCCTCGGTGATCTCCAGCCACACCTCGCGGTAGATGCCGCCGTAGCACAGGTAATCCACCATAAAGCCGAAGGGCGGGATCTCACTGCGCTCCGTGCAGTCCAGCATGACCGCCAGCACGTTGTTGGACCTGTTGACCAGCTCCGTCACGTCCAGCGTAAAGGGCGTGTAGCCGCCCTTGTGCTCCCCGGCGGGCTTGCCGTTTAAGACCACCTTCGCAAAGTTCGCGGCGCCCTCAAAATGCAGCAGCACGCGCCGTCCCGCCTCAAACGCCTCTTTCGGCAGACGGAAAGTCTTGCGGTAGCAGCACACGAACTGGTAGCATTTTTCGTCAAAGTAGTTAAGCGGCAGCTCCTTGTTGGTATGCGGGATATCCACAATCTCAAAACCGCCGTCGTCGTACCCCGGCCGCAGCATGGCCTCGTCAAACGAGGGAGAGTATTTCCAGTTAAAATTCAGATCGATGGTTTTTCGCAATCAAAACGCCTCCTGTCAGCGTATAAATTATACGCCTACATTATACAATTGAAATGCCCGCAAGTCAATTGCATTTTCGGAGAATCGACGGGTTTCTTTTTGCTTTTAGGCAAACAAAAAACCAATCATAAAAAAACTGTTGCTTTTATTGTTTTACTCGGTTATAATATTTCCGGAACAAGATTCCCTGTTTTAGAAAGGAGCTGGCTCCCATGCTGTCAAAACATCAAATAGAAACCATGATCCAGCTGCTGCTGAGAAAGTACCACGCGGATCACGCGATCCTGTTCGGTTCCTATGCCAGGGGCGACGCGACGGCACAATCAGATCTTGACGTTGTGGTATTCGGCGGCGACGGTTTTAAGAAAAGTAATATTTTTGCATTCGCGGAGGATCTTCGTGAACTGACAGGCAAAAATGTAGATGCGTTTGAAATCTGTGAAGTCAACAAGGACAGCGCCTTTTACGATTCGGTAATGCGGGAAGGAGTCAGGATCGCATGAAACAGACAGACGCAGAAAGATTGGAAACAATTATCCGTCTTTGGGATGAACTGTCTGTTCAATTAAAAATGCACGGTATATCTCCGGATATGCTGCTGAACGACAGGTACACACAATGGGCGGTAACAACACCGCTCTATAATATCGGCGAACAAGTCTATCAGCTCAACACGGAATTCAAGGAGCATTATTCAGGAATCCCGTGGAACGTCGTTTCCGGTCTGCGCCATCGCCTGGTCCACAATTACGAAGGAATCAACTGGTCGATCATCGTGGAGATCGTATTTCATGAAATGGACGTTTTTATCAATCGAATCAAAGAAATCGTGAATACAGAGGCTGTCTCATAAGAGGCAGCCTCAAGTCAACGCTGTTTCTGTCTGCAATTGCAGTTCGGACAATGCGAGAAACACTTCAGATGCCATTTTGACTTTGATTACAATATAATAGGACCGTACCAAAGGAAATTGTGCTTCGATACGGTCCCGTTTTTCTGTTAATGCTTTTTAATACCGGTGACGGCGAACGAGGAAAACTGCCCGTTCTTTCAGGCCGATGAGTTCCTTATTTTTTGCCGAATATCCGGGAGAAGAAATAAAGAATGTTGTGAATGATTTTTGTGATCCTTCCGACAAACGTATTGTCGTGATGTTGTTCGCACCATTTGCAGATCTCTTCCGTTTCACCGCCGGGGTTTTCCGGCTGCTGCGGCTGCTCCGAGCCAGACATCGGCTGTCTGCAGTTATCGCATTTGCCGTCGCAGTCTATATCCACGTGGTCGACCATGGCGATCTGTGCGGTAGATTCATCGAGGATCTTTCCGCATCCGGTACAAGTGACCGTGGTAATACGCAAACCGACCATTGTGCAGGTAGGCTGCTGCAAAACGGTTGACGTCGGCGTACCGGGCGTGTGGTTTCCCGTGGCGGGGATCTCGCCGGTAGTTTCGCTCAGCGTCTTGCCGCAGACGGCGCACTTGACCGTGATCTTTTTTTCGCCGGCCTCTCCGCAGGTGGCGGGGGTCAGGACTGTTTCAACAGGCGTTCCTTCGGTATGTTCGCCCGTGGCGGGGATCTCGCCGGTGATCTCACTCAGCGTCTCACCGCAGACGGAACACTTGACCGTGATCTTCTTTTCGCCGGCCTCTCCGCAGGTGGCGGGGGTCAGGACCGTTTCAATAGGCTCCCCTTCGGTATGTTCGCCCGTTGCGGGGATCTCGCCGGTGCTTTCGCTGAGCGTCTCGCCGCAGACGGCGCACTTGACCGTGATCTTCTTTACGCCTGCTTCTCCGCAGGTGGCGGGGGACAGGACCGCTTCCACAGGTTCCCCTTCGGTATGCTCGCCCGTGGCAGGGATCTCTTCATTGCCTTCATGAAGCGTGATACCGCAAACAGAGCATTTCACAATTACATGCTTTTCGCCCGATTTTGCGCAAGTTGCTCCTGTCAAAACGCTTTCGATCGGTTCGCCGGGAATATGGTCTGTTGCATGATAATGAACAGCGGCATTCGACAAAGCGTTGTTATCAAGGTAATAACAAGAGTAACAGATACTCGGCGAAATATCTATTCCATTCCACGCCTCTTCGCTTCCGTTAAAGAAAACGTATGATAAAGCGTTGTTTTCATAAAACGCTCCTGCCCCGATCCTTGTTACGCTGTCAGGGATCGTAACGCTTTCAATGCCCGTACAACAGGAAAAGGCATCGTTCTCGATACTCGTCACACCTTCCGGGATCAATAAATTCGTTACTTCTTCTCCGTTCAGATAAAGATGATGCGCATACCACAGCGGGTTCGCCCATATTTCGATAGACTCAGAATCAGTCCACACATCCAACGTACCATCCGGGTATTCATAATAACCTAATGTTTCCGAATAATCTGATAGATAATCATGTTCAAAGCTGATCGCCAACCAGGCTGTCAGGTCAGAAATATGAACGCCGGTCAGACCATTGCACTCATAGAATGCTCGTCTTCCGATACTCGTCACACTACTTGAGATCGAAATATTTGTAAGCCCCCTGCAGTAGTAAAACGCAGAGTCCCCAATGCTCGTCACGCTGTTCGGGATCGTCACGCTCGTAAGCCCCCTGCAGCCGTAAAACGCAGAGTCCCCAATGCTCGTCACACTGCCATCGGCAGGGATCACACTGGTCTTACAACCGGCGATCAATGATTTATTATTGGTTTGAATCAGGCAGTTCCCCCGTGCATGGTAAACAGGATTATTGACGCCGACTTTGATTTCTGTCAACTCAGGACAATCGGCAAACGCACGCTTTCCAATGCTTGTCACACTGTTCGGGATCGTAATTGCAAGAAGACTTCTGCAGCTGCCAAACGCCCAGTCCCCGATGCTTGTCACGCTGTTCGGGATCGTCACGCTCGTAAGCCCACTGCAGCCGCAAAACGCCCAGTCCCCGATGCTTGTCACACTATTCGGAATCGAAACGCTTGTAAGATCGGAACAACTGATAAACGCACCACTCCATAAATCATCATTACCCCCAATACTTGTCACGCCGTTTCCGATTTCTAATGTAACCATAGGGACATGATATCCTTCCAAAAGAACTTCGTAACGCCAATCGTCCCACATCGGTCCTGTGCCGCTGATGGTCACAAGACCATTTGAATACATTCTGCAGATAAGATTGTCCCCGCATTGAGCGGAACCCACAAGCTCCGCAGCGGAAGAAAACGCCGGAAGCAGACAGAACAGCATTATGAACGAAAGCAGGATCGCTATTGTTTTTTTCATTTCTGTTTTTTCCTTTCCGAATATTTTTTTGAGTTTTACAAAAAAGAGCCATCCTCCTTCCGCGCAAAACAAAAAGTGCGGCAAACCGAAGCCGCCGCACCGAAAAATACAAAGCTCCGATTTGTCGCTACACAAACTTTTCACTTAACACAAGTATGAAAAGACAGAGTTTGCATTTTTACCAAAATGATAAAAATACACACCTGTGTTAAGGAAATATGAAGTTTGTGTAGCACTTACAGGATACCACACAAACCGTTTTTTTACAAGCGGTTTTACTGATTTTCTCAAAATTCTTTGTGCGGTATCCGTAATTTGCACTTTCATTCTATAATGTCAGAAAAAACAACGCCCCGAGAACGAAACAAGCGAAATCGGGAACGAAATGACGGCACATAATAAAACCGTAAATAAAACGGCCTTCTTTTTTATAACTTGTACTTGCAAAACCCGGCGGGGTATGGTATGATATTTTTAAATATTGAGAATTTTGTTATAAAAGGAGCATTTCGAATGGCTAAAGTGACGAAGATCCTCGGGACCACCGCAAAAGCCGCCGCAATCGCCGCAGGCGCGTATCTGGCTGCCGGCGCCGTCGTTTACGAAGGGGCGCTGGGCAGATGGGGCTATATCAACTCCAAGCCCGAAGAGAGCCTGAACGAACCCGGCAACATGCACAAATATCTGACGCTTGAAGAGTTCCGCAAGTCCGACGACTGGTATATGGCCAACCGTCCCGAAGACACGCGCCTCATCAACGGCAAGGGTGAGACGCTGCACGCAGATATCATCCCCGCAACCGTTGAGAGCCACAAGTGGTGCGTCGCCCTGCACGGCTATTCCTCCCAGCCGCGCTGCATCGCAAGGCAGGCGCGCCCCTTCCATGAAAAGGGCTATAACGTGTTGATGCCCTACATGCGCGGGCACCGCAAGAGCGAGCAGAAGCACTGCACCATGGGCTATTTTGACCGCTACGACGCGATCGCATGGATCAATTATATCGTCTCCATGGATCCCGACGCCGTGATCGTGATCATCGGCGAATCCATGGGCGCCGCCACAACGATGCTTGTCACCGGCGAAGAACTGCCCGACAACGTCAAGTGCGCCATTGCGGACTGCGGCTACACCAACTGCTACGAGCAGTGCGCCGGCCAGATCAGCAACCTGCTGCACCTGCCTGAGTTCCCGTTTATGCCCGCTGCGAATACCTATTCGAAGCTCTTTTACGGATGGGATATGAAAAAGTGCAGCCCCGTGGACGCGGTTGCCAACTCAAAGACCCCCACGCTGTTCATCCACGGCGAAAAGGACGACTTCGTCCCCTACCGGATGATGAACGTCGTTTATGACGCCTGCGCCGCCGAAAAAGACCTTCTCTCCGTCCCGGACGCCGAGCACGCGGAATCCGTGGACGTGCACCCGGAGCTGTACTGGCCGAAGGTGTGGGAGTTTGTGGATAAGTACGTAAAAGACTAACAGAGTTCCGAAAACAAAGAATCAAAAAAATATAAAAGATACAAAGTATCAAACAATGGCGGGCTGACGCCCGCACCCGATGATAGAATAAACCTGCGTTTTTTATAATCAGGGCGAAGCCCTTCCGCATTTGTTACTTTCATACTTTTATACTTTATTACTTTTTTCTGCAACAGCCGCCTTCCGAGGCGGCTTTTTTTTATTCGTGCATACGCCGACGCCCTTTTGCATACGCTTAATAAAGAGGTGAAGCGTATGAAACTGCAGATCAGAAAGCTGCTGCCGCAATTGGCGGCGCCCCTTGCCGTCGGGGGCCTTGCGGCGCTGCTGACAAAAGACAGTATGGACCTTTTCGACGAGCTGATAAAGCCGCCCCTCACGCCGCCGGCGTGGGTCTTTCCGGTCGTGTGGACGGTATTGTACCTGATGATGGGCTTTGCCGCCTATTTTGCCGTTATCTCCCCGCAAACGCCCGCCCGGGCGCTGCCGCTGTACGCCGCCCAGCTCTTTTTCAACTTCTGCTGGTCTCTGCTGTTTTTCAACTTCCGGGCGTTTTTGTTCTCGTTCGTGTGGCTGGTGATTTTGTGGGTATTGATCCTGTTCACCCTGCTCGCGTTCCGGCGCGGCAGCAAAACGGCGGGACGCCTGCTGGTCCCCTACCTCGTCTGGGTCACCCTTGCAGGGTACCTGAACCTTGCGATCTTCATTCTGAACCGCTGAAAAACGGCGCACAGGGTACAAAACTCTGCGCGCCGCAATTATCATATCCGATCGGGGACGGGTCACTCGGAGATCTCGATCCCGCGCTCTCTGCGCTTTTCGGCAAGCTCTTCCATGACGGTCTTTTTCTTTTCGCCGATCATGTCGTAGAAGTACAGCGGAACGGCCGTCAGCAGGAGGCTCAGGGCGGGAACCAGCGTTACCAGAGAATACATGGCAAAGTTTTCTCCCCTGCCGAGTTCAAGCGCCGCCTGGATCCACTTGGTCCCGCCGCCGTTCATGGACCCGACGTCCAGGCCGGTCACCAGATACATCGCGATGATCGCAACGGTGGCAAAGGCGTTGCCGAGCTTATTGACAAAGGACTGGCAGGCGGAACCAAGCCCCGTATCTCTGTAGCCGGTCTGCAGCTCCATGTAATCCAGACAGTCGAAGACCATGATGCCGGATACCACGTTGATCACGCCCAGCGGGATCGCCATAATGAGGAAGAACGGGATGCACAAAAACAGGTTGTGCGAAAACCAGCCCACGAGCAGCGCCAGGATCCCGGCGCCAAAGCCGCCGAGACACGAACCGATCATCAGCGTACGGTATTCATACTTCTCATAGAGCTTAGGCAGGATGATCATTGCGGCAAACATACCGATGGCAGTGCAGATCTGGATGATCATGGAGACCGTGGATACGTTTTTGTTCATCTTTTCGATCAGCTGATCCTGAGGCAACTGATTCGGGTCGAACCCGACGTAAAAACCGGCAAAACGCGCCACGTGCGGCGCCGCCGCCTGCAGCATGTATCTGCCAAAGCTCAGGATCCCTGCAAGCACCACCATCATGAGCGGCTTACAGTGGGAAATACGCGACAGCGTGGAAGGCTCCGACGGGTCTCTTTTCGTGGCGTTGGGCAGCGCGATACGCTCCTTGATCTTAAACGACGACATGGCAAACATCGGCATACCGATCAGCGACATGGACAGCGACATGATCAGGTACTTGATCTCGTCAAAGTTTTCAAGACGGCTGAGCGCCGTAAACCCGAGGATAATCGGCACCGCGACCGTCACGGCGCTGCCGACGCCCCCGACGGTGCGCCCGTAGGAGGCGATCTTCGCCCGCTCCTTGTGGTTGGGCGTCATCAGGTTCGGCATGCTCCAGAACGGCACGTCCGACGCCGTATAGACCATGCCCCAAACCACGTAGACCGCCGCCACGTAGACGTACATGCCGACCGTTTTATGCGACAGGTCAAAGCCCCAGGGCTTTGTGAACATCATCACGGTGAGCAGGATGATCGGCAGCACCGTGAGCACCGGATAGGGTTTCATGCGGCCCCATTTTGTCGTGTGCCGATCCACGATCCCGCCCATCATCGGGTCGTTGATCGCGTCCCACACCCGCGCGAACAGCATCAGGAAAATCACGAACCAGGCGTTGAGCCCCAATACGCTCATATAATGGTCCGTGATGTAGCTGGACATACAGCTGTACACAAGGCCCTGACCGAGGGCGGCGACCGCGTAGGTCGTGACCTCGCTTTTCGGCACATACTTTTTGTCATTCATGATCCGTCAACCCTTTTGATATAAGATTATATCCATTATATATAAATCCGTGCGGATTTTCAAGGGCATTGTCATTTTTTTGGTTTTTTCACAATTTACAGATCTTTTTTTTAGATATATCGCCGAGCCCATAAGCGCGTATGCAAAATATCCAAAAACCATATGCAAAATTTGTTTAAAAATTTTGATGAAAATTTCAAGATTTTTCCGTTTTGTTAACACATAGTTCATAAATATGTGATATTATTATGACAACAACAGAGGAAATGCACAATAATCCGCATATGTGTTTCCTTTTTTCAAAAACTTTTTTCGGAGGGAATTCAAATGTTTGAGATTCTTTGGAAGGGTATTAAAGGCTTTTTGGGTATTCTCACTTCTTTCATCGGTTTTGTACAGCCGGAATAACGGAAACGGATCGGCTTGATCCCGCATAGAAAGGCAGTGCGTGAATTTGGGTTCACGGGCTGTTTTTTTATTCTTGTACAGACTGTAAAATCTTCCAAGTTTCCATTGACTTTGCCTTTCGGTTTTGGTAAAATAAACTATATAATAAATAACGAAGCGCTGCTTCGATACAGGAGGGTTTATACGTGACTGATTCAAAAACGCTGGCATATATCAATATGTACGCCGTTTTGGGGACGCTTGAAAACCTGTGCGAGCTGGATGAAGAAGCCCGCGGTCTGCTGAAGAACAAAAAAATGATCTCCATCGGACTTGACGTAGCGGGCGGACCTGCGGCGACGCTGTATTTCAAGAACGGCTACTGCCGGATGGAGGACGGCTGCTCACCGGACTGCACGATCAAAATGGGCTTTTCTTCCTGTGAAAAGTTCAACGGCATGATCGACGGCACGGTAACGCCGATCCCCTCGAAGGGCCTGCTGCATCTGGGCTTTCTGCTCAAATCCTTTATGCCGCTGACGGACCTGCTGGCAAAGTACATGCGGCCGGAGCCCGAGGCGCTGGAGGACGAACATTTCTTTGAGATCAGCACGAAACTGATGTTCTACACCATCACGGTGGCGATCGCGCAGATCGCGAACCACGACGCCATCGGCAGGTTCAGCGCGAGCCACATTGTGGACGGCGACATCTACATGGGCATCAAAGGCGCCTGCGCCGCAACGGTGCGCGCAAAGAACCACCACCTGGTCACCATCAAAAAGGACTGCGGCAACCGCCGTTCCATGATGGAATTCTGCGATATCCACCTGGCGCGCGACCTGTTTGACGGCAAGGTAAACGCTGTGGCCTGCATCGGTGAAGGCACCATCTCCATGGGCGGCATGATCTCGATGATCGACAACGTCAACCGCATCCTCGACCGTGTAGCGCTCTATTTAGCATAAGGAGGACGAAAACATGGCTATGAAAATCAACACCTATACCAAATCCCGCGAATGGTTTGACCGCGCCACAAAGGTCATCCCCTCGGGCGTTTACGGACATCTGGGCCCTGCGGAAGGCAACTTTATGCCGGTGACCTCCTTCCCGCTGATGGGCGACCACGCCCAGGGCAGTTACTTCTGGGACGTGGACGGCAACCGCTTTGTGGACTACATGTGCGCCTACGGCCCGAACGTGCTGGGCTACAACGACCCCGACGTGGACGCAGCCGCCCTTGAGCAGATGAAAAAGGGCAACCTGATGACCTCCCCCAGCTATAAGATGGTGGAGCTTGCCGAACTGATGGTGGACACCATCGCCTCGGCGGACTGGGCGTTTTTCGCCAAGAACGGCAACGACGTGACCTCCGGCGCCGTCATGGCGGCGCGCGCGGCGACGCACCGTAAAAAGATCGTGTTCGTCAACGGCTTCTACCACGGCGTTTCGCCCTGGACCCAGAAGATCGACTACCCCGGCATTCTGCCCGAGGACGTGGCGAACAACCTGTATATCGACTGGAACGACTTTGACCAGCTGGAGCAGGTCTTTGCCGAGAACGAGGGCGAGATCGCGGCGTTCATCTCCACGCCCTACCTGCACGGCAACTATTTTGACAACCAGCTTCCGGCGGACGGCTACTGGCAGAAGGTCCGCGAGCTGTGCACCAAAAACGGGACCGCGCTGATCGTGGACGACGTGCGCGCCGGGTTCCGTCTGGATATCGCAGGCTCCGACCACTTCTACGGCTTTGAGGCGGATATGATCTGCTTCTGCAAGGCGATCGCCAACGGCTACAACGTCTCATGCCTCTGCGGCAAGGACTGGCTCAAGAGCGCGGTCAGCTCGCTCTCCTACACCGGCTCCTACTGGTATTCCGCGGTACCCTTCGCCGCCGGGATCGCGTGCATCAACAAGCTCAAAGCCCTTGACGCGCCGGCGCTGTTCAAGGAGAAAGCGACAAAGCTCACCGAGGGCCTCAAGCAGGCGGCTGCCGACAACGGCTTCCATCTGGTGGTCTCCGGCGAGCCGGCGCTGTTCTACCTGCGGCTGGCGGACGACGACTCCCTGTTCATCCATCAGGACTGGATCCAGGAGTGCGTGCGTCGCGGCGTGTTCTTTGCCGGGCACCACAACCACTTTATGAACGCCTCCCTCTCCGACGAGGATATCGCGTTTACACTGGAAGTTGCGGACGACGCGTTCAAGGCGATCCGTCCGAAATATAAATAAGCAACAGGAGGAGAGAACATGGCATTAAGCAAAGCAGAATGGCTCCGGCTGGAAAAGAAGGCCGACGAGCTGCGCAACCTGACGCTGGATACCACCTACTGGGCGGGCAGCGGGCACATCGGCGGGGGCCTGAGCGTGCTGGACATTATGACCGTACTGTACCACAAGTACATGCATATCAAGGTGGAGGACCCCCAGTGGGCGGACAGAGACCGCTTCATCCTCTCCAAGGGGCACGCGGGTATCGCCTACGCGCCGGTGCTGTGCGACCTGGGCTTTAACGATAAGGAGCTTTTGAAAACCTTCAACCTCTCCGGCTCCACCATGGGCATGCACCTGGATTCCAACAAGGTGGTGGGCGTGGACGCTTCCACCGGGTCCCTCGGGCACGGCATGTCCATTGCGGTCGGCACCGCCCTGGCGGCGCGCCTGCTGAAAAAGGATTACAAGACCTTTGTGGTACTGGGCGACGGCGAATGCGACGAGGGCTCCAACTGGGAGGCCGCCATGAGCGCCGCACATTATAAGCTGACCAACATGATAAGCTTTGTGGACCGCAACAAGTGCATGATCGACGGCAGGACCGAAGACGTGATGCGCCTGGAGCCCTTCTGCGCAAAATGGGAGGCGTTCGGCTTCATCGTCAAGGAGATCGACGGCAACAATATCAGCGAGCTGTGCGAAGCGATCGACTTTGCCTACGCAAACGACACCGACAAGCCCGTGATGATCGTGTGCAACACCTTAAAGGGCTGCGGCATCGACTTTATTGAAGACAATTATCTGTGGCATTACGGCGCCTTTGACGACGAGAAGTATGAAAAGGCGAAGGAATCCCTGAAAAAGACCTACGCGATGCGTGTGGCAAGAGCGGAAAAGGAGGGCGAATAAGATGGCAGGCGGCATGACCTATACGGCAATTGACTCCACTTCCCTGCAGACGGCGGAGATCTACGGGCAGGCGCTCGTGGAGCTCGGCAGAGCGCACCCCGAGGTGGTCGCGCTGACGGCCGACCTTGCGAAATCCACCAAGATCGGCGACTTCATGAAGGAATTCCCGGACCGCTTCTTTAACGTCGGCATTGCGGAGCAGAATCTGTTCGGCATTGCGGCGGGCATGGCGAGAGCGGGGCTGGTGCCCTTCCTTTCCACCTTCTCGCAGTTTGCGTCCCTCAGGGCCGCGGACCAGCTTTCCACCGACCTTTGCTACCAGAACGTGAACGCAAAGGTGATCGCCACGCACTCCGGCACCTCCTTCGGGCAGGCGGGCTCCACCCACCACGCGATCACGGACCTGGCGGTGACCCGCGCCATGCCGAACCTGACGGTGATCTGCCCGGCGGACGGCATGGAGACCTACAACGCGGTCATGGCGGCGTACAACACCTTCGGCCCCTTCTATATCCGTATCAACCGCGGCTTTGACAACACGCTTTACAAGGGCACCGACTACGGCTTTGAGGTCGGCAAGGCGGTCACCGTGCGCGAAGGCACCGACCTGACGATCATCGCCTGCGGCTCCTGCGTGTTCCAGGCGAACCAGGCGGCGGACTTTTTGGAGAAGGCGGACGGCCTGAAGATCCGCGTGCTGGACATGCACACCATCAAGCCCATCGACAAAGAAGCGATCACCAAGGCGGTCATGGATACCCGCCGCATCATCACGGTGGAGGACCACAACGTACTCGGCGGCCTCGGCTCCGCAGTGGCGGAAGTGGTCGTGGAATCCGGCAAGGGCTGCGCGTTCAAAAAGCTTGGCATCCAGGACAAGTTCGCGCCCATCGGCCTGCACGAGGATATCATGAACGTGCTGGGCATCGACGCAAACGGCATCATCAATGCGGTGCGCGAGGTCATGAAAGCGGACTTTGAGCTGGACGACGACTGGGACGACGAGGTTTAAGCGCCCACAAAAAGGACAATGTCATCAACTTCAGACAACTGGGCGAGGTCGATCACGGGGACGGTTATCCCGATTGACTTCAGTCCATCGGGAACTGTCCCCTGATGGACCGAGCGGCCTTTCTGCTTCTTTCCCGAAGTCGTTGACATTGACAGAAAGGATGGTCAAATTGGCAACAGACGCAATTTTAACCAATAAGATTTTTCTTTGCGGCGCGCTGCCGCTGCTGAAAACGATCGTGGCGGACGTGCCCTCGCTGAACGCGAAGTTCAAAAAGATCCACTGCGTCTATCAGGTAAGCTGTCGGGACCCGGAGGCGCCGGACGGCAAATACGCCACGCATTTCGTCGTCAACGGCGACGAGTGGAAGGTACACGCCGACAAGGTGGCGTGGCGCGTAGGCAAGCAGAAATACGTGGAGCTGGAATTCAAGAGCGTGGACGCGATGAACGCCTTTTTCAAGGGCAACATCTCCCCCGCTACCCTGCCGAAAATGAAGGGGTTGAATTTCATCAAGGAATTTGCCTTCTTTATGATGGCGCTATTAAAGATGGCGGACCTGCTGGGACTGGAAACGCCCCCCGAGGATGAGGACACCAAACGTCTGCTGGTGAAATGCTATTTCTACCTGCTGAGCGTTGGCATCAGCACACTGAACAAACAGGGCCATCAGGCGATCCACGAGTGGGCGCTCAAGAGTCCCGACCGTGTGTACGCCTGGAAGGTGGACAATGAGGACAGCATCTCCGCCTACATCCGCGTCAAAGCGGGCAAAACGAAGGCGGGCAAGGGCGTGTACAAACGCGCGATGCCGTTCTTTACGATGCGCTTCAACAGCCTCGATTCAGCGCTCGGGATCCTGATGAGCACCGACGACATGCTGGAATCCGTACGTGAAGGCAAGCTGATCATGGAGGGCGCCCCCGAATTCGGCGCCCAGATCGGCGACTTCATGCTCCAGGTCGGCGCGCTGGCGAAGTAAAGTAATAAGAAAAAGCAATACTTATATAAAGGATGCAAACGATAAAAACGCTTGCATCCTTTTTCATTCGTTCGTTTGCAGTAGAGGATATCTATGCGCATTGCGGTTTAACGCAGACCAACGCGATCAATATATTTATTCAACAATCGATAAATATGGAAGGTATGCCTCTGCTTGTAACGAAAAACAGCAAAGACGCCATAAGAGAACAGGCAATCGGCATTTTGATGGCGGAATTGAGAAAAGGTGAATTGTCCGCATCAAACTCAGAGGATTGGATTCCGGAAAAAGAGATCCTTGCTAAGTTTGGGGTTGACGCATGAAGCTGTTTTACGCGCCGCAGGCAAGAAGTGATTTGCGGGAAATACGCGGATATATAAGCAACAATCTACATAATCCATCGGCAGCAGAGCAAGAGGAAAAGAATGCGCACAGCTAAGGCTGACAACCGGTTCATTGTTCCCTCTGAGACCGGTTTCTCAATTTCCTATGGATTACCCGCAACCGGCAATTTGTTTTGCAAAAAAATTGACCGTTCATACGTCAAAAATATACCGTTCATGACACCCCCTATTGACATTGAAAAATGGGTTGTGTATAAAGGAGATGTAAGCGAAAAAAAGCTTGCGTCTTCTTTTCGTTTATGGTATTATGTTCTTGCGACATAAATCTGAATACTTTTTTCCGTAAGGGGACACTATGTAAAAAAGTGTGTTCTCTTGTTTGAATATCCCATACGGAGTATTTCAGATTTGTGTCGCAGCAAATGAGATCGCACTTTTTATGCGTCTCGTTTGCGGGACGCATTTTTTATTTACAGGAGGAAAAGACAAGATGAAGAGAACCGGAAAACGCTTTTTATGTTTTGTGTTGCCGCTGATCATGCTTTTCGTCGGGCTGCCGCTGTCCGCTGCTGTTGGAGTGAATTTTTCTGCGTTTGGGCCGTCAGTAAAGGCGGCGACCGTCGTCGACAGCGGTACATGCGGGGAAAATGTAACGTGGACGCTGGATGATGAGGGGTTGCTTACCATCAGCGGCAGCGGTGAGATGGAGAATTATAGGGTTATTGTTCCAGTATACTCTGATCTCTCTCCTTCTCTCGGTGTTTCAAATGCACCATGGTATGGATATGCTCTTCGGATAAAAAGAGTTGTAATAAAAAACGGAGTGTCGAGTATTGGGAGATACGCGTTTTGGAACTGCAAGAAGATGACGCAAGTAACCATAGCGAATACTGTGACCTCAATCCATGATTTTGCGTTTGTATACTGTACGAGAATATCAAATATTTCAATTCCAAACAGTGTTAGAAGCATCGGCAGTTATGCGTTTCAGGGATGTTCCGGGGTTACAAGTATAAAAATCTCAGAAAACATAACGAGCATCGAAGGACATACATTTGCATATTGTACGGGGTTGACGAGTATTACAATCCCTGATAGAGTTGCAAAAATCGGAAATAGTACATTTTCGGGTTGTACTGGGCTTACAAGTATCACGATTCCTGATAGGGTTACAGAGATCGAGGAAAGTGCGTTTAAGGGCTGCAGCGCTCTAACAAGTGTGACGATCCCGGACAGCGTGGCGCGTATCGGAGATTCTGCGTTTTATGGCTGCACGGGGCTTACAAGCGTGACGATTCCAAACAGCGTGATGAGCATCGGAAATTGGGCGTTTGAGGGCTGCAGCGGCCTTACAAGCGTGACGATTCCGAACAGCGTGACAAGCATCGGAGATGGAGCGTTTGGTGACTGTAGCGGGCTTACAAGCATGACAGTCGCGGCAGGAAATACAGTATATCATTCTGCGGGAAACTGCATCATTGAAACAGAAAGCAAAACCCTGATCGTTGGCTGTAAAACCAGCGTCATCCCGACGAATGGCAGCGTGACGAGCATCGGAAATGAGGCATTTAATGGCTGCACGGGGCTTACAAGTGTGATGATTCCGGACGGCGTGGCGCGTATCGGAGGTTCTGCGTTTTTTGGCTGCAGCGGCCTTACAAGTGTGACGATTCCGAACAGTGTGACGAGCATCGGAGGTTGGGCGTTTTCTGGCTGCAGCGGGCTTACAAGCGTGACGATCCCGAACAGTGTGACGAGCGTCGAAGTTGGGGCGTTTGAGGGTTGCAGCGGGCTTACAAGCGTGACGATTCCGAACAGTGTGACGAGCATCGAATATAATGCGTTTCGTGGCTGCAGCGGGCTTACAAGCATGACGATTCCGAACAGCGTAACGAGCATCGGGGATATGGCGTTTTCTGGTTGTAGTGGGCTTACAAGCGTAACGATTCCGAATAGCGTGATGAGCATCGAATCTGGTGCGTTTGAGTACTGTAGCGGACTAACAAGCGTGACGATCCCGAATAGCGTGACAAGTATCGATCATTATGTGTTTCGTGGCTGCAGCGGGCTTACAAGCATGACGATTCCGAACAGTGTTACACTTATAGGAAGTTTTGCGTTCTCTGGTTGCACTGGATTGTCGAGTATAACTATCCCGGATAAGGTTACTGAGATCGGTTATGGTGCTTTCTCTGATTGTATAGGTTTGGCTAATGTAAAAGTTCCAAACAGTGTTATAATTATCCGTGAGTATGCTTTTTCAAATTGTATCGGATTAACGGAAATCTTTATTCCAAAAAGTGTTGAAGAAATTGAAGAGTCTGCGTTTGATAACTGTATCGGCTTAGAAGAGATTAAGGTTGATAAGAATAATCCGATTTATCATACGAACGGAAATTGTTTGATCAATACAAAAAATAAAAATGTGGTTTTAGGTTGTAAGTATAGTACAATTCCTTCAGATGGCAGTGTAACGAGCATCGGAAATTGGGCGTTTGAGGGCTGCAGCGGCCTTACAAGCGTGACGATTCCGAACAGCGTGACAAGCATCGGAGATGGGGCGTTTGGTGACTGTAGTGGGTTAACTGAAATCACAATCCCGAGCAGTGTAACGGAGATCAATTATTGTGCTTTTTCTGGATGCACAGGGGTGGCAGAGATCAAAGTTGATGAGAAAAACCTTGTTTATCATTCAAACGGAAATTGTTTAATAAACACACAAGAAAAAAAGCTTGTGGCAGGCTGTAAGAACAGCATAATTCCGACAGATGGAAGCGTAACTTGTATTTACGGAGCTTTTTCTGGTTGTATTGAATTAACCAATATTATTATTCCGGATAGTGTTACAAGTATAGCTGGTTCTGCATTTTTTGGGTGTACCGGGCTGAGTGAAATAACGATTCCAAATAGCGTTAATAGTATCGGACCGTATGCATTTTCCGGTTGCACTGGCCTTTCAAGCATTGTTATTCCGAAAAGTGTAACAAGTATTGAACAAAGCGCATTTTCAAACTGTACAGGGTTGACAAATATTATAATCCCAAATAGTGTTGCGAGAATTGAAATATGGGCGTTTGAGGGTTGCTCTGCGTTGACAAGTATTCTTATTCCGGTTGGTGTAACAGATATCGCTTTTTATGCCATTCCAGAATATACAGCGATTGTCGGTTACGCCGGTTCCTATGCGCAAGAATGGGCGGAGGAGAACGACAGGCCATTCTTTATTATCAACGATGCCACAGTGACCCTGAACGCGCCCGCAGTCGTGAATACGTCCGCAATCGACGTATTCGGTTTTGCTACTCCCGGAGAAACGGTCAAGCTGACTGTCAAAGGTAAGGCCGCCGGAGAGGCAATCGCCGCCGCCAACGGGAAATGGTCGGCGAAGATCGAATGGAAAGACGCTAAAGACTGGGATTCACTCGACCTGAACGCGACCGTGACCGTTAACGGAAAAACAGCCGAAGCCTCGGCCACAGTTACGTATCGCCCAGCCGCCGTCCTGTTCAAGGAATTCACAATGGCGCACAGTTGTTATACCGCGCATATTACGCGGGAAACGCCCGGCGTTTCCCAGCGCAACTTCACGGTCATGCCGGGTTTGCCTTTCTCCTTCCGCGTGCAGGTAAGCAACGCCGACCGGGTGAAAGAATTATATGTGGTCAGCGCCAAAAACGGAGAAACGAAAAAAGTGCCGCTTGCCTATGATGAAGACAGCGACACTTGGGCGGCAAGCGGATATTTTGACGAGAATGATAAAAACTATGTGCCCGGTACGATCACCGTTGAAGGAACCGACAAGGACAGTAAAGCGTTTGACGCCGGCTTTAACCACGCCTTTCATTTTCTTGTCGATCCCTCCGGCTACGCCTATGAAGCGGTGGAGAGCAACGTGCTTTCTGACGTGAGAGCAGCCGTTTATTATCAGGACGCCGAGGGGCATACGGTCCTTTGGAACGCCGAATCCGCCGACCAGCTTAACCCGGTTGTTACCCTGTCTGACGGCGCGTTTGCGTGGGTGGTGCCGGAAGGAAAGTGGCAGGTCCGTCTTACAAAGGACGGCTATGAAACCGCTGGAAGCGAATGGATGGACGTCCCGCCGGAGCATACAAACGTGTATATCCCGATGGTCAGGAATGACGCGCCCGCAGTCAAATCTCTGAATATTTACAGCGACCGCGCGGAGATCGTGTTTGACAGTTACATGGATATTGACAGCGTAAACGACAAAACGGTGGTCTTTAACGGGTACACAGGCAAGCTTACGCCGACGTTCAAAACCGAAACAAAAACCGGCAGCGGCGTGTTTTACGCGACCTCCTTCCGCTTTACACCGGATAAGACCTTTGACGGGACAGTGGTTGTAAAAATCTCCGGCGCGAAAAACTATGCGGGCAACGCAGTGAATGCCTACGCCGCCGAAGTGAAAGTTGAAAAGGCGCCCGGCGATCTGACCGTCGCGCAGGAACTGAATCTGGAATATGGCAAAACGGATACGATCAAAATCACAATGGAAAACGGCGCGGGCAGAACGGTAAGCGTCAGCGCCGACAGCGCGATCCTTTCCCTCTCCGATACGTCCCTCATACTTGATGAAAACGGCAGCGCGACCCTGACTGTGACCGCCAATCTGCCGGGGACGGAAACCCTGATCTTTACGCCGGAGGGAACAGGCACGACAACAAAAACGACTGTAAACGTTTCGATTTCTGTTAAGCATGATCTTATTAAAACCGCCGCAAAAGCGGCAACGTGTACGGAAGCCGGCAACGTGGAATACTACACCTGCTCCGTGTGCAAAAAGACCTTCTCCGACGCCAAGGGCACCAAAGCGATCACGGACGTGACGGTAAAAGCCGCCGGGCACAAGCTCACCAAAACCGCCGCCAAAGCCGCCACCTGCACAACTGCGGGCAATGTGGAATACTACACCTGCTCCGTGTGCAAAAAGACCTTCTCCGACGCGAAGGGAACAAAAGCGATCACGGACGTGACGGTGAAAGCCGCCGGGCATAAGCTCACCAAAACCGCCGCGAAGGCTGCAACCTGTACCACCGCAGGCAATGTGGAATACTACACCTGCTCCGTCTGCAAAAAGACTTTCTCCGACGCCAAGGGCACCAAAGCGATCACGGACGTGACGGTAAAAGCCACCGGGCATAAGCTCACCAAAACCGCCGCGAAGGCCGCCACCTGTACCACCGCAGGCAATGTGGAATACTACACCTGTTCCGTCTGCAAAAAGACCTTCTCCGACGCCAAGGGCACCAAGGCGATCACGGACGTGACGGTGAAAGCCACCGGCCACAAGCTCACTAAAACCGCCGCGAAGGCCGCCACCTGCACGACTGCAGGCAATGTGGAATACTACACCTGTTCCGTCTGCAAGAAAACCTTCTCTGACGCCAAGGGGACCAAGGCGATCACGAACGTGACGGTGAAAGCCACCGGCCACAAGCTCACCAAAACCGCCGCGAAAGCCGCCACCTGCACGGCGGCGGGCAACGTGGAATACTACACCTGTTCCGTCTGCAAGAAAACCTTCTCTGACGCCAAGGGGACCAAGGCGATCACAGACGTGACGGTGAAAGTGACCGGGCATAAGCTGACCAAAACCGCCGCCAAAGCCGCCACCTGCACAGCGGCGGGCAACGTGGAATACTACACCTGCTCCGTCTGCAAAATGACCTTCTCCGACGCAAAGGGGACCAAGGTAATCACAGACGTGACGGTGAAAGCCACCGGGCACAGTTTCGGCGCATGGACGGTGACGACGCCTGCGACCGTAACCGCCGAGGGCGTTGAAACGCGCACCTGTACAAAGTGCGGCGCAAAGGAAACGAGGCCGATCGAAAAGCTCGCCGTGACCTACACCCCCGGCGATGTGAACAACGACGGCAGTATCGGCGCTGACGACGCCCGGCTTGCCCTTCGCCGCTCCGTCGATCTTGAAAACTACCCTGCGGGCAGCGCCGAATTCCTTGCCTGCGACGCAAACCGCGACAACGCCGTCGGCGCGGACGACGCCCGCCTGATCCTGCGCGCATCCGTTGACCTTGAAGACCTGTCTGCATGGGGTTAAAGCAAATCATTTGAAATAAGTAATCAAATATTCCGCGCGGGAAGGAAGCTAAGCCCTCCCGCGCGGATATTTGCAACTATCAGACAGTAAAAGAATCTCTCTAACTCTCTTTTATTTGTCTATCATTTGTTTTTTCAGTTGTTCCAAAACAGCGGCGCGGCTGTTCTCCCGCTTTTGCAGATTATTCAGGATATCTTCGACGTTTTCCTGCTTCATAACGCCGGGATAATCGTGCTGAAATTGCACCATCATTTCCCTTGCCTGCTGTTCATTCGCGCGGACTACTTCATATATGGCGGAGAAATTGCCGTTATGCATCGCGTCGCGGATAAAGGCGGCGCTGTCAGAAGGGATGTTTTCCCAGCGGCCGTAAAGCTGTATAACCGCTGTTTCGATTCGTTCCATGCCGATCGTTTCTCCCCGCTTTTCATGTTCCGCCAAAATACCGATGATATCCGAAAGATCATTCTTGTATTTTCGTCCGGCTTTCAGTTTCATAGCGATCAGGTACTCCGCCGCGACGATCCGGATGTTCAGCACGTTGGAATAGGTTTTGTAATAGACGGCGTGTTCAATGAGCTTCGGCGTATACGAATCCGTTTGCATAAAATCCGCGTTCAGCCAGCCGACGGGCAGATCGAATCTGTCCCGCACACGGTTCGCTGCTTCCTTCATGGAAGACGCCGCCCGGATGATCGCGTCTACGTCCGTGGTCATATCCCGGAAGCCGTAACGTTCCAGAATAGCTGCGCCGCCGATCAGGATGATCTCCGCGGGCGTCGATTTACCGCTGAGCTTCCGGTATTCCTTCGCAAGTTCTTTCAGGTACAGGTCAAGGTTTTCCCTTGTAAAAACAGTATTGTTCTCAGTTGACATTTCTTACATCGCTTTCTATGATATTAAACCGCAAGAATTCGGGGATCGCTTCCTGTTCTGCTTGTTTCTTGATCCTTTCATTTCTGGTAACGGTTGCGGCTGTCAGTACGCCTGCAGGGAACAGTGTGCTGCTGAGCCTCATTTTTCTCAGATTGTTGTATTCCCGACAGAGGGGCACGTTATTCTCCCGGCTGACGTAATCGAGCATGGCCAGCAAGTACAGGCATTCCGGGTACCACTTTTTTTTGTAATAAGCGGTAATGTCGTCGCGCTCCAGCGTTTCAGCAATAAAGGGGATATCGCCCAGCGCTTTCAGCCGGTGACAGACGTTGCTCTTGAACAGTTCGAAGGAACAGCGCTGCTCCATACACGGTTCCAGCAGCGCTTCCATGGAAACGCCGAGCTCCCGCGACAAACGGTACACCGTTTCCGCGCTGCATTTTTGCAGGCGCGTTTTGCCGCTGACGATATCGTTCAGGGTGGTATACGGTACCTGACTGTTTTTGGAGAGCTTATACATGCTCATATTCTTTTGCCGCATCAGTTCCGGCAGCGTCATATTCAACACCTTCTCTCTGCCTATATTATATCGGTATACCGTGATATTGTCAAGTAATAATAACATCTTTCACATGATATTTTTCCACGCTGAAATCCTAAAAAAGCACCCTGCTCAAAAGAGTTGGGCGCTTCACTTATATATTGGCGGAATCGTTGTTATTTTGTAAAGCTGAGGCTCTGTTCAAAAGTGCTTCTGAAGGCGCCGTCCGGCTCCGGGTCGACGACGATGAACCAGATGCGCGACCACTCGTCCTCCGAATAGGACGTGTAGTAGGCAAAGGAATACGAACCGTTGTTCTCATCGATCCCCAGCTCGCCGAACTGGACGGTACGCCCGCCAAGCTCGCGCTCGGTAAGGTTGCCCCCGGCACTTTCCGCGATCGAATCCCGGTTGGGCCCGAAAGCGCCCTGGTTAAAATAGACGTAGATCCCGTAGGGCGCGGTGTTTGCTGTGGCGTCGGCGTTGGAGGGGTCAAAGAAATACCCGCGGTACTGCTCGCCGCTTTCGTCCGTCGTCGCCGTCTTGAAGTGGTCCGGATAATTAAACGACAAATAGCATTCGCTGTTGCCGAAGCAATCGAGCTCGCCTTTCGCCCAGTTCCATGCGCTCACGTCCGCGACTGCAGGGGCGGGAACGGCTTCTGTTCCGTCTGCGTCCGGCACCGTCTCATCCGGCGCAGCCTCGGCAGTCGTACCGCTGTCGGGCACGGCGGTCACGTCGCCCTTTTCCGCCTTGCCGCCGCAGGCGCAAAGCGTAAGCAAAAAGATCGCAATCGCGATCAGAGAGATCAGTTTTTTCATATCGTTTACTCCTTTGGTTTGATAGTTATATTTTACACGAAAAAAACGGAAATTGCAAGTTTTTTACGTATAGCAAAAAAGCGGCTTCTGCAAACACAGAAACCGCTTTCTTCATTTTCTGTTCAGCCGATCAGATCAGGCCCTGCGCCATCATGGCGTCCGCGACCTTCTTGAAGCCCGCGATGTTCGCGCCGGCGACCAGATCGTAGCCGAGACCGTACTCCTCGGCGGCAGCCACGGAGTTATTGTGGATGTTCGCCATAATGTCCTTCAGCTTCCGGTCCACTTCTTCCGCCGTCCAGGAATACCGCATGGAGTTTTGGCTCATTTCAAGCGCCGAGACCGCCACGCCGCCGGCGTTGACCGCCTTGGAGGGCGCAACCGCCGTGCAGTTTTCCTTCAGATAGGCGAGCGCGTCGTTGGTGGTGGGCATATTGGAAACTTCGATGTAATATTTTGTGCCGTTGGCGACGATCTTCTGCGCCTGGGCCATATCGATCTCATTCTGCGTGGCGCAGGGCATCACGATATCCGCCTTCACGCCCCAGGGCTTTTCGCCTGCCACAAATTCAACGCCGAACTTATCGGCATACTGCTTGACGGTATTCTTGCCGCTGGCGCGCATCGTCAGCAGGTAGTCCACCTTTTCGGGGGTGGAGATGCCGTCGGGATCGTAGATGTAGCCGTCGGGGCCGGACAGGGTCACGACCTTACCGCCGAGCTGCATCATCTTTTTCGCGACGCCCCAGGCAACGTTGCCGAAGCCGGAGATCGCAACCGTTTTGCCCTCGATGCTGTCGCCGAAATGCCCCAGCACTTCCAGCAGATAGTAGACAGCGCCATAACCGGTGGCCTCGGGACGGATCAGGGAGCCGCCGTAGTTGAGGCCCTTGCCGGTGAGCACGCCGTTGTTGAAGGAGCTGGTCATGCGGCGGTACTGGCCGTAAAGATAGCCGATCTCTCTGCCGCCGACGCCGATATCGCCTGCGGGGACGTCCACGTCGGGCCCGATGTACTTGGAGAGCTCCGTCATGAAGCTCTGGCAGAAACGCATGACTTCCGCATCGGATTTGCCGGTGGGATCAAAGTCCGCGCCACCCTTCGCGCCGCCGATGGGCAGGCCCGTCAGGGAGTTCTTGAAGATCTGTTCAAAACCGAGGAATTTCAGGATGCCCGAATACACCGTGGGATGGAACCGCAGGCCGCCTTTGTAGGGGCCGATGGCGGAATTGAACTGGAAACGGTAGCCGCGGTTGACCTGCACCTTGCCGGCGTCGTCCATCCAGGTCACACGGAAGGTAAAGGAGCGGTCCGGCTCGGTCATTCTGCCGAGGATGTCCGCCTCTTCATACTCCGGGTGCGCGTCGATCACGGGCGAAATGGAAGTGAGCACTTCTTCAACGGTCTGGATAAACTCCGGCTCCGCAGCGTTTTTCGCCTTGACCTTTTCGATGGTTCTCTCAATGTAGCTGTTCATATCTGTTCCTCCTGTAAACCTGAGCGTCACTTTATAAGTTATATTTATAGCGCATTTTGGTTATCAGCGGCGCCAGGTGTAGATTAACCTGACATTGACACCTTTTTAACGAAGTGTTGCTAATAGAATAAGCCAATTTTATAAAAATGTCAAGCGCCTTTTTGTCCTGTTTTGCGCCTTTTGGGCCGTTTTTCCGTATTTATTTATAATTAAAATTGTATATCTATACATCATAGATTTTTTTTATACTTTATGCAGATTCCAATAGTTTCCACTCCGATCACCCGTGTTTTGCTGTTTATTGCCGCCCCGCGCAGTCCATACTGATTGCAGAACGCAAGGACGAAAAGCAGAAAACGACCGGCATGGACCGGAAAAGGCGGTTTTTGACCGGCTCTCCTTGCCTTACATGCGCAAAAGGGAGAAAAACCATGCAATTCAACAAAGTGCAGATCGCCGCCGTGGATACCGCGCAGCTGAAAGTCCTCACCGACGCCGAGATCCGCGCCCTTCTGAAACGGACGAAAAACGGAGACAGAGCGGCAAGGGAGGAACTCATCAAAGGAAACCTGCGGCTGGTGCTCAGCGTTGTACAGCGGTTCTCCGCCCGCAGTGAAAACGCGGACGACCTGTTTCAGGTGGGCTGCATCGGACTGATCAAGGCCGTTGACAATTTCGATATCGCGCTCAACGTGCGGTTTTCCACCTACGCGGTACCGATGATCATCGGCGAGGTGCGCAGGTACTTGCGCGACAATAACAGTTTACGCGTCAGCCGTTCGATGCGTGACCTTGCGTACCACGCCATGAACACCCGGGAGGCGCTGGCAAACAGGCTGAACCGGGACCCGACCCCGGACGAGATCGCAAAGGAAATGGGCGTTTCGCGCAGGCAGGTCATCATTGCCATGGAGGCGGTCATGGAGCCGCTGTCCCTGTACGAGCCGATCAACAGCGAAAACGGGGAAGCGCTTTACGTGGTGGACCAATTAGGCTCCTGCAACGACGAGGGGAACTGGATCGACGAGATCTGCTTCCGGGAGGCGGTGGGACGGCTGCCGGTCCGGGAAAAACAGATTTTGCGCCGCCGTTTTCTGGAGGGCCGAACGCAGGTGGAGGTCGCGAAAGAGATCGGCATCTCCCAGGCGCAGGTCTCGCGACTTGAGAAAAACGCCATACGGAAGATCAAAGGGGAATAGATGGTAGCTGTTAGCTGTTTGCTGTTTGCTGTTTGCTGTTTGCCGGCACACGGCGTACGTACGGAATTGAGAAAGCAAAAAAAGAAAACCGTTTCAAAGGGAGATCCCTTAGTGAAACGGTTTTCTGCTTTTTGTATTCGTTTAACTGTCGCTGCTTTCAAAAGCGTTCGTCACAATGATGAGCGTAAACGAGACGCGGCGGGAGGCCTCCTTGTTCTCGGTGCCGTCCGCATTTTTGACCGTACGGGTCGAGGCGACGCCGACGGCGCTGAGCATATTCTGAAGCCGTTCATCAGCGCCAACGTCCTGCGACAGGCAAAAGTCCCTGACTGCGTCGGCGCGCGCCTGCGACAGTTGAAGGTTATGCTCCACAGTCCCGTCGGAATCCGTGTGCCCTTCGATGAGCACGGTATCCACATACCCCTCACAGGATCCGCCGAAGACAACGCCGTTGTAGGCGTCCATAAACTTTTTCAGGAAGGCCTTCCCTTCGTCTGAAAGGTCCGCCTTGTCAATGGAAAACAGAACGGCGGAATCCAGCGCGACTTCGCCGGTCTCCTTATCAACGACCGCCTTGATCCCCTCTTTGTTCAAAGCGTCCTCCAGTGCGGTGAGCAGCGTGGTCCTGACGCGCCTGGCGGCGGCGTAATCGTTTTCATGGATCGTAAACACATCCCAGCTGTTATCGTCCAGACGCTTTGCGTAGATACAGTCGTTGCTGCCCTTGGTGATCTGGGAATAGTCTGCGGGGGTCAGCTGCGCGCCGCTGAAGGTATCCACCAGAAAGCTTGCGCCCTCCTTGTTCCTGATCGCCAGGCAGAAGTTCCCGACGGAAGAGACATAGTCTGTTTCCTGATTCACATACCCTTTCTGACTGAGGATACCGATCTTGTATACCCCTTTGCCGGTCTCTTCGTAATAAGAACCGCCGGAAAGGTTTTTATCATACGAAAGCGTCGTTGCATCCGGATAGATCAGCGTATATCTGTCCGTTTCTTTATAATTCGCCCACATAAACCCCGTACAGGGCTTATCCTTCGAGACAAAGGACGCGGAGACAGGCAGCACCGTATTGCCTGCATTGTCGATCACGCCGTAGATGAAACTGTCGTTTTTCTTTTCGGCTACAATAAACTGCTCCCCGCAGGCATCGATGTGATTGTATCCCTTCTTCGTGATCTCCTTACCGGAAAAATCATACAAATGGAACAGGCTGTCATCCCTGTAAACGGTATAATACTTGCCGCCGAAGACCTTTGAGATGGACTTTTCTTTGGAGGTCAGCAGAAGCTTGGCGTTCTGGTCGTAGACCCGCGTTTCATCGCCGACGCTTGCCGTCACATAATCCACATTGCTGGAAACGGAATGCAGCTCCGGGAACCCCTGCACCGGTTTTCCGGAGGGATCGTACACGGTAGAAAGGCCTGTGCGGGCGTTATAGGTATAGAAATTCTCCGTCAGGCCGCGGACCGTAACGGCAGGATCATCGTTCTGAAAGCCCTCAACAAATTTCTCTTCCACAAGATCGTAGATGCGGACATAGCCTGCATACAGACGGTCCCCGTCCGCCTTTGAATAACTGATAGCGATCGTCCGGTCGGAAATAAAGAACAGCGCGTCCTCTTCTTTGTCGACTTTTTTGGTCCCGTAGTAGACGCGTACCAGGCGGTCGTTGATCTGCCGGATCCCCGCCGTTTCACAGGGGATATAAACCTTGCCGTTGGTGTTGACAAGCCCCGTATTGTTGGGCTCCGCCGCGTCGGAGGTGACGATATAGATGCCCTTTGCGGCGTCGACCTTTTCGTAACTCCGATAACTTGCGTTCAACCGGTTCTGTCCGAAAGGATCGTTCAGGATCACCGTGTCCCCGTCTTTGTCAATGATCGAATACGGACTGAATTCAGGGTCGATCAGATTTCCGATCTGCTTAAAAACGACCGGTGAATCGGCGGCGGTCACAGCGCCTGCCGACAAATTCGCAGCTGCGGGTTCCCCTGCTTCGCTTACGGGATCTGATGCCGCCTGCCGAGAGCTGTCGGTATCGGCAGCGGCGGGCAGCGTCACGTCGTCGGGCATACCGGAAGTCAGTTTCTTTTGATGCGCGATCCCGGCAATGACCCCCGCGGCAAAGAGCGCGACGAAAACCGCAGCGACGATCCCGAGGATCAGCGGCAGTTTGCTTTTTTTCTTCGGAACAGGCGCCGGCTCCGGCGCTTTCGGCAGTTCAAAGGACCCGGACCCGCAAGTGGGACAAAACCTGACAGCATCCTCCACCGGGGTACCGCAATTCACACACTGTTTCATTCTTTGAAAAATCCTTTCCGTTCAGACAGGCTTATGCCTCGGCTTTTTGGACCGGTTCTTCCTTTTTCTTATGGAAAAGGATCTTATCCACCGGGAAATACAGGAAGAACTGTACCGCCGAGCAGACCATGGTGGCAGCGTTTGCCGCCAGGTCGTCACCCATATTGTAGCTGCCGACGAACAGGTTTTTCAGCGTCGGATTCAGCCAGGCGGAAAAGGCGATCAGGGCGATCGTGAACACGATGTAGATCGGCAGTGTGATGGCGACGTTTGCGCCCGAATTGAAGGTTTTTTCACGGTTAACAAAGAACGAGACGATCTGAGCGACGATATTTGCCGTGTTATTGATGATGAAATAGGCAAGGCCGCCGATCTCCGCCGCACAGAAGAAGATCCCGAGCCAGTGGAAATCATACGTCTCGTTCGGCAGCTGGTATTTGGTATAGGTCTTTTTGTTCTCCTTCATAAAGCTTTCGGCGGTTTTGAAGTCGACGACTGCGCACCTGACCTCTCCGCTTTTGAGCTTTCCTGCCGCTTCCTCGCCACTGCTGCAGACGACAAAATCCGCTGCCGGGTATTTTGCCTTCAGCGTCTCTGCAAGATCGGCGGAAACACCGACCGTGATTCCGGACAGCGCGTCTTCACTTTTGACCTCTTCATCCTTCAGGGACAAAACGATAGAGGCGCCCGCCTGCGCCTCTTTAAACATCGTACTCAGCGGGGGGACCACCTTTAAGATATTCAGCAGCGCAAACTGCACGATCATTGCCAGAAGGCTGACGAAGATAAACTTCACAAACTGCCAAACGGTCTCAAGGCCGGAGCCTTTTTCGGCAGCCTTGGCGTCGATATTTTTCAGTTTTCCCATATTCGTTCTCCATTTCTTTTTTTGATACTTTATCTTACCATACCGCGAAAAAAAAATCAACCGGATTCTGAAAAACCGGCAGCCGGACGCATAGAAAAAACCGCGCCGACGCGCGGTTTCGTCTGTTCAGTCCTGTTTGCCGAAAACGAGGTCCGTCAAAGCGGTACGGATCACGATCAGAAGGTCGTACAGCTCCCGGTCGTCCTTTGCCTCCAGCGCCGGCAGGCTCGTATCCAGCCCCGGCAGCGCCGCCGCCACCGCAGGGTACGTCCCGGTATACCGCTTGATCATTTTGATCGCAAGCGCCCGGTCCAGCGCCTCCCCTTTGCGCACGCGGATGGTCAGATGGTCGACCTCATCCGTCTCTTTGTAAATCGTGTATTTGTCGATCAGCATATGGCAGCTCCCTTACAGTTTACGGATATGGTATTTGCAGCCGCCCTCAAAATAGGCGGGATCCCGCATGGCGCCGCGTCCCATCAGCTCCATCAGCTTTACTGTATAGGTCTCTACGGTGTCGTCCTTTTCATAAAGGTCAATGACCCTGCCTCCGCGCAGGTCGTCATGGCAGGACATATTGAATCCCAGCGCCGCGTCGCACGCCATGGTGACGCCGCAGTATTCTCCCTTGAGATCGGTCAGGTGCTCATGCCCGAAGAATATGCCGCGGATATCGCCGCGCTCCAGGCACGCCAGAAACAGGCCGGAATTCAGTTCCGTACAGCCGATCGTGTCGCGCTTATGGCCGATCGCCCCACACTCCTCAGGGTTACGCGTGATCTGCAGGTATTCCGGCAGCGGGATGTGCATAAACATGACCCCGGGGATCTTGCGTCCGTTTTCTTTTTCGGCAGATTCGGAAGTTTCGTAATACCAGCGGATCTGGTCAAACAGCACCGTTGCCTCCTGGCACCCGTCGTTAAAATGGTCGGGCAGCAGAAAGCGGGTATCGGGCGACAGACCGAACATGGGGACGTAATCTTTGGTATAGCGGTTGGAATCCAGCGCCCATAAATGAAAGCGCACCGTCTTCCCTGCCGCATCATAAACCGGCAGGCAGTAGTTGCCGACCCCGTGCAGCGCTTCGTCTCCGGCTTCCGCCATGCACCCGGGCATGGATTCATACACGCGCATCTCTTCGTGCACGTCGATCCCCATCTCCCGGTCGTGGTTACCGAAGATCACCCCCCAGGGGAGCCCCCGGCGGATAACCGGCGCCATGATCCCGGAAAAATAAGTCCCGACCTCCTCGGGGGTCTCCTTATCGAGGCACTGGTCGCCGCCCAGCATGACAAAATCGGGGGTCGTCGCCTGCAAAAGCGCCTCAAGGCCTTCAACAAGCTTCGGGTTACAGTTCCTGCCGGCATGGAAATCCGACACCATCAGGATGCGGAACCTGCCGTCTCGTCCAAAACGCAGTTTTTCGACGGTCATGCGGTGGTGGCCTCCTCCTTTTTCTCAAAGCGGGCACGGTTGGCGGAATCGTCTGCGGCTGGCAAGATCTCCCCGGCCTTTTGCAGCGACATTTTTGTCAGCAGCGGCCCGACGAGCTCATAGACCAGCACGCTGAACAGGATGATATTGCGGATCATGCTTCCCATCTCGTCTCCGAGTACCTGCGCACTGACCACCATGCCCAGCGCCACGCCCGCCTGCGGGAACAGCGTGATGCCGAGGTGCTTTTTGACGTTGGCGTCACAGCGCATAAGACCGCTGGAGAGGCGCGCACCGAAATACTTTCCGAAGCAGCGGACCAGAATATAGGCGACGCCGATCATCACAGACAGCGGCTTTGTAAAGACGCTGAGATCAAGCTGCGCGCCGGACAAAACGAAGAAAACGGTATACAGCGGCGCCGTCCAGCGCTCGGACCGCTTCATAATATCGACGGAATATTCGCTCAGATTGCAGAACATGGTGCCGAGCATCATGCACACGAGAAGCGAGGAAAAGGAGATCCGCACCGGGCCCAGCGGTATCTTGACAGCCGCAAGCGCGATCGTCATGATCACAAAGGCAATGGTCAGGGAGAGGCGGTTTTTATTGGAGAAAAACAGTTTTTCAAGCAGCGTCAGCAGGAAGCCCATGATGCTGCCGAGGATCACGGAGCAAAGGATCTCAATCAAAGGGTTCACAAATACGGAAATAACGCTGATGCTGCCGCCTTCCAGCGCCTGCGCGATCCCGATGGATACCGCGAACAGCACGAGCCCCACGGCGTCGTCCAGGGCGACGATCGGCAAAAGCAGATCGGTCAGCGGTCCCTTGGCCTTATACTGCCGCACCACCATCAGGGTCGCAGCCGGCGCGGTGGCGGAGGCGATCGCCCCCAAGGTGATCGCCACCGGCAGGGGCAGCACGTCCTTGCCGAGGACAAAATGCAGCAGGATCAGCACCGCGTCCACGCAAAGCGCCGCCGACACCGCCTGCACGATGCCGACCACCGTGGCGGTCTTGCCGGTGTGCCGCAGGGTCGCGAGCCGGAATTCGTTGCCGATATCAAAAGCGATAAAGCCCAGCGCGACGTTGGAGAGAAAGCCGACGGAGGAGATCTCCTCCATAGAGGCAAAACCGATCCCCGGGACGCCGATGCGTCCGATCAGATACGGCCCCACCAGGACGCCCGCCACAAGAAAGGCGGTCACATCCGGAAGTTTCAGATGCAGTACTTTGAATAAACGCGTCATCAATAGCCCCGCAAACAGCGCGAAGGCGGTTGAAAGCAAAAGATTCATTTCAGCAGATGCTCCTTAAGAAATATGGATTTTACTTTGCGCTTGCAATGAGCTGCGTATAGTTTGCAGCATTGTCGCCCGCCGCAACGGACAGCAAGACGCTGCCGTCGTTGAGCACGGTCATATTGCCCACATACCCGAATACCTTGTCGGAATAAGCGGTAACGGTGCTCTTGTCAAAATTCATAAAGCCGCAGGCGGCCGCGCTGCCGTCATCCGACCCGTGGACGACGCAGTATTTGCCGTTGGGAGAAATCGCGAACCCGTCCGCTTTGAAGTTTGCCTTGAACCCGGCAAAGTTGACCTGCTTTTCGGTGTGGTCGATCACGTTGAAGACCAGGCCCGTGGACTTACTGAAGATATAGTCGCCGTCGATCACATAGTCGTCCTTCAGGCTGCCGTCGAAGGACCGGATCACCATCGGGTCGCCGCTGCCGTCCTTGACCATCAGGTCAAAACCTGTCCCGTCCGCGCGGTTTGCGAAGTAGTAGGTCATGGAGCCGCTGCGCCACAGGTTCAGGGACGCGATATCCGTGATATAATGCACGTTGTCCAGATTCTCCGTACCGGTGCCCTGGCCGCTCGTGAAGATATCGACCTGCCCGTTTTCGGCATAGGAAACGTACCGGCGGGAGGAGAAGAACAGCACGTTTGACTGCTCCTGCTTCAGGATCGCGTCGGTAAACATCTTATAGTCCGTTTTCATGCGGGCGTCCAGCCCAACAGTACGCTGCGCTTCCGAAAGGAAATACTCGGTATCGTGGTCGGCGTGCAGATAAAAGATCTCACTGTAGATCTTTTCATCCGAATAGAAGCGTCTGTTGTCCACGTCCAGCAGAAGCAGCAGGTCGCCGTCGCTCTTTTTGGAATAGCCCTCAAACATGTTCGTCACCTTGAAAAAGGCGTAATCGTACAGCATCACGTCGGTATGCATAAGGTTCGTGAACAGGCCGCAGCCGTAGGTCTGCCCGCCGCGCTCGATATAATGGATGGTCGCCGGCAGCTTCTGGCTGGAGCACTCCACCTCCAGCTCGTAATTGCCGGTCTCCTCGAGCGCTGAGATCTTCCCATTCTGGACCAGATAAAAACGCACGTCCCCCTGCTTCGACATGGTATAAAAAACGTTCTCGATATCTGTCTTCAGCATCGGCAGGGTGATCTCGTTATCCACGATAAAGGCGTCCCGGTAGCTGCCGGTATCGCGGACGGTCACGTCCTCGCTGCCGGGAAGCGGCGCCTCGGTGGGTTTTTCGATCCGGGAGTTGATATCCAGCACCCCGGTCACCACGACCACGGCGACGATCAAAAGCACCACGGTCAGGATCGATAACAGGATCTTATATTTTTTCATACAAATGCCTCCTTAAAGCATGTAGTCTGTCAATACGGTGAACGCGTTACTGCGCACATTCACGCGGGTACCATGCAAATGCCTACTTACAGCATGTAATCTGTCGTTGCAATGATCTCGTTGCTGCGCACGTACACGCGGGGGACCCGCCGGCTCAGGGCGCAGGAGAGCTCGTAATTGATCTCGCCGCACTGTTCGGCAAGGGTATCGATGGATAAAAACGCGCCGTGGTCGTGCCCGAAAACGGTCACGGTCTTTCCGGCTTCGGCGCCGTCGATCCCGGTCACGTCCAGCATGGTCTGGTCCATACAGACGTTGCCGATCACAGGGGCCTCTTTGCCGTCAACAAGCATGTGGCTCTTGTTTGAGAGCAGCCGCGGATAACCGTCCGCATAGCCGATCGGCACCGTCGCCACCCGGCGCACGCCCCGGCTTTCATAGGTCCGCGAATAGCTGACGGGGGTCGCGGCAGGGATCTCCTTGACCATGGAGATCACGGTTTTGACCTCCATGACCGGCAGCAGCTGGATCCGTCTCGATACGGCGGCGGAAGGGTACATCCCGTACAGGATGATACCGGCGCGCACCATATCCAGATTCATTTCGGGGTAGTCGATGATGGCGGCGGAATTGGAACAGTGCCTGACGTCAAAATGCACGCCCGCGCGCTGGAGCCTGTCGACGGCGCTTAAAAACAGGTCGTACTGCAGCCTGGTAAACAGTTCGCCGTCCGCGCAGTCCGCGCTTGAAAAATGGGTAAAGATCCCCTCGGTATAAAGCCCCGGCAGCTTACAGACGGCGGCAGCCTCCAACAGGGACGGGTAGTCCTCCACGCTGTCGTGGTAAAAAAAGCCGATGCGCGTCATACCGGTGTCGATCTTGATATGGGCGTTCACCTTTATACCAGCCTGTACTGCCCGGTCAGAGAGCGCCCGCCCGTATTCCGGGGAGAAAACCGCCTGAGAGATATCGTTGTAAACCAGCTCCTCGGCCTTTTCCGGCGGGGTATAACCGAGGATCAGGATCGGCTGTGAGATCCCCGCGCGGCGAAGCTGCAGCGCTTCGCTGAGGTTGGAGACCGCGAACCAGTCGGTCCCTGCCGAAGCCATCTCGGCGGCTGTATAGGCGTAACCGTGGCCGTAGCAATCCGCCTTGACCGTGGCGCAGAGCTTCACGCCGGGATGCAGGAGACTGCGGATCTGTCGAATATTGTTATCCACCGCATCCAAATTGATCTGCGCCCAGGTGCGGCGCAAAAAATCGTGCATAGGGAATTCCTTTCTTTTACTTCATGGATACGCCTTTTTGCTTCAAAAAGGTCTTTGCGGAATATTTTTTCCGCTTGCTGGCAAACAGGTACTGATAAAAGGTCTTCGGCGCCTTGACCACCGAAAGCTCGCACAGCACCTTCGGATCGAGCGGCGCCAGATCCTTGACGTTGATCTCAACGCCCTTTGCGTTCATGCGCGCATTCTGGAAAAAGTTCCCGTCCGGCAGATAGTGCAGGTTGCCTGCATCCCGGAAGCGCTCCGGCACGTATTCCTTCAGGCTCTCCCGCAAGAACGCCTCAAAAAACGGGAACCTGCCGTTATACAGAGACAAAAGGAAATCCGATATGCCGTTTCCGTCAACGGACTCGATGATCAGGCTGACCATCGGTAGATCCGCCGCGTCCTGCAGGGACATATACATGGAGGGCATCCGCAGGTCGGCGTTTTCTTTGGCGGTCTTTTCGCGGCGCTGCGCGGTCTGCAGGGCGCCGATGGCCTCGAACCGGTCGCGGAGCATCGCGATATCGTCGTCGGTCAGATACCAGAACCGGCGGTAAAAACGCTCGGTCAGCGCCTCAAAATAGACGCTTAAGATCTCCTGGAAACCGGTCTCATCCCCGTCGAACCCGCCGGTCTCCTCCGTAAGCAGCGTACGCACGGTATCCGTCAAGCCGTCGAAAAATCCGGCGGCAATTTTCAGGGTCGCCTCCCCCGGTTGGGCTTCGGGGGCGACGCCGTCGGAAAAATATCCGTGCCGTCTGGAATAGACCGCCTTTGCGGCGCCGGAAAGAGAGGCGTCACACTGAAAAACGCAGGCAGCCAGAAGAGAAGCGTTATATAAGATCGGCTGCTCCGGGAACTGCAGGGAATAAAGGTCGAAAAACTTCTTTTTGTAAACGCGTCCCTCGGCGTCCAGCGTATGCAGAAGCGCCGTATCCAGCTTATCGGCATGGGAGACCGTTGCAAGAAGATCCGACCACTGCTCGTAAAAAGGCTCGTTTTCCCCGGCGTTATAGAGGCGCGGGCTGATGATATCGGCCTTCTGCTCTTTATAGATCTCCTTAAACGCGGCGACGCTGTCGGGGGCAAGATAATCGCCGCCGTCAATGAACCCCACCAGCGGGGTCTGGGCCTGTTTTACGCCGAAATTGCGCATCTGCGGGACGCTCGTTTCGGGGATCCCGTACACACGCATGCCCACGTACTCGTCGCAGTATTCCTGCGCCTTTGCCATCAGCGTTTCATTTTCGCCGCCAAGGACGATCAGCACGTCAAACTCTTCATCCGACTGCTCGCAAAGGCTCTCCATGGAAAACACGAAGCCCTCGAGGTCGTCGGTCGCCGTCAGGATCATACACAAATCGTTCATGTCTGCGTTTCCTTCCTCCGCGCCGCAATCAGCTCCGCTTTTTGCAGATCCTCGGCGTAGGTGATCTTGATATTGTCTTCGCTTCCCTGCACCATCGCCACCTTGCGGCCGTGCAGCGTATACACCGAGCAGCCGTCCGTCAGCGTCTCATAGACCTCCGGCGGCGTCGAACGGATCAGACGGTACAGCTCCCCCGCGCAAAAGCTTTGGGGGGTCTGGGCGTGAAAAACGGTGGAACGCGGCGGGACGGAATCAATAAAACGCCCGTCCGCACTGAGAAATACGGTATCCACCGCAGGGACGCAGGTATTGCACGCGCCGTACCGTCCGGCTGCCTCGATATTGTCAGCAATCATCCGGGCCGTTACAAACGGGCGTACGGCGTCGTGGGTCAGAAGGACCGTCTCTTCAAAGCCGGGATCGGCGCGCATCGCTTCCAGAAGCTTCAGAAGCGTATCGCCGCGGCTCTCCCCCCCCGCCATCACACGGATCCGGGGCCTTAAGTTATCCGGGAAGGAGGCGTTTGCGATCAGACCGCGCGTCATATCCACCGCGTCGGCAGGGACCAGCACATAGAACCGGTCGCAGAGCCCGCTTTCGGTAAACGCCCGGAGGCTGCGCAGCAAAATGACTTCCCCGCCAACGGACAAGAACTGTTTGGGCGTATCGCCGCCCAGCCGCAGCCCTTTTCCCGCGCCGAGGATCGCAGCGGTGACCATATGCGTCCCTCCTTTTGAATATAGATAGAATTATTATATCATATTATGAAATGAAAATAAAGGGTAAAATGCAAAATGTTATATTTTTTTTACTGTTAAGGCAACACCGCACAATTCGCGGCGCACGCCTTGCTTGATCTTTATTCCGTCATCCTGCACAGATTTTCCTTGCCAACCGCCAGGTTGACGGCGTCAAATCTGTACAATCTGACGAAAAAATCTACTGCTCAATCCGAACACCGGAATTATGCGGTGTTGCCTTAAATCAAAACCGCCTGCCTCCGGCCATTCGGAGACAGGCGTCAGTTTATTGCGTTTCCCGTTTGCGGCGGGCAAGGTGATCCTCCAGGATCAGCACCGCGCTGACGGCGTCGACGGTTTCCTTCCGCTTTTTGCCGCGGGTGTTGGTCATATTGAGGTAGGTATGGGCGCTGACGGTGGTCAGCCGCTCGTCCTGCAGAACCACTTCGAGCCCTGATACATCCGCGAGGATCTGCCGGAACGCCTTGACTGCCTCGGCGCGGAACCCCTCGCTGCCGTCCATATTTTTCGGCAGGCCGAGAACGATCCGTTCGGCGCCGCATTCTTTGCATTTTTCGGCGATCTGCGCCGCTAACACCTCGGCTTTGCTCTGCACGATCACGCCGAGGGGGTATGCGAGCCTCTCCTCTTTGTCACATGCCGCAAGCCCTGTGCGGACGTCGCCGTAATCGACGGATACGATCACCATCGCGCGTCAGCCGACCAGGTTCTCTTCTCCGCCCGTGGAGCTGCCGCCGCCAGGAGATCCGCCGCCGGAGGGCGTGGTGGGCGTTTCGCCGCCGCCACCGCCGCCAGAGGGCGTAGTGGGCGTTTCACCGCCGCCGGAGGGCGTGGTGGGTGTTTCACCGCCACCGCCGGAGGGCGTGGTGGGCGTCTCACCGCCGGAAGGCGTGGTGGGCGTCTCGCCGCCGGAGGGCGGTTTTACCGTCGTCGGCTCCATGACAGGCGTACCGCCGCCGCGGGTCGTCCCTTCGACCGGCTCTTCCGAACCCGCCGTGGTCTTCTCTTCATTCTTCTTGGTGGTCTTTTCCTCGTCGTCCCGCTTCGTCACGATACCGGAGCTGCCGTAGATATTCGTCATACCGCGTCCGGTGGCGCAGACCGTACAGACGCCGGGGATATTATCGATCGTATACCAGCCGGTGCCGCGCGCGCCGCAGCTGGAGGAGGCGATCATGCCGGTACGGGCGCAGAAGGTGCGCTGTACGGCGTCGCCGCTCATTTCAAAGTCCTTGTTTTCCAGCCCCTCATGGACGCGGGTCATGACCTCTTTGAACAGCGGGCCGCAGGGGTTGCCGGAAATGGCGTGCTTGTATTTGTAACCGACCCATACGACGCCCACGTAGTACGCGGAACCGCCGACGGTCCATCTGTCGTTCAGGCTGGAGGACGTACCGGTCTTACCGAACATGGTAAAGCCGGGCACCTTATACGGGACGCCGGTACCGTCGCTGCGCGTCATAACGCCCTGCATCAGCTTGTTGGTCACGTCCGCCGCCGCTGCGGAGAGCGCGCGCTCGCCGGTGCGGTCAGGCTCCAGAATGATGTTGCCGTCGGAATCCTCGACCTTGTAGTAGCACCAGGGCTTGTAGTAGGTGCCGCCGTTGCCGAAGACCACGTAGGCGGCCGTCATTTCGAGGGGCGTGACGCCCTCGCCGAACGCGCCGATGGCAAGGGGCGCGTAGTTATTGTCGCTTTCAAGGAGCGTGGAGAAATGGAAGTGGTCCTTCAGATAGGAATAACAGACGTCCGTGCCCACCGCCTGCACGATCCGGGCAGGGATCGTATTGAGCGAGGGTGCGATGGCTTCCGCCAGGTTTCTGAGGTCGTTCGGGCTGCCTTTGACGCCGCCGTAGTTGGTGGGCCAGGGCTGCGATCCAAGGATACCGGTAATACCGTAGTTGGGCATATACGACGACCAGTTGAATACGCCCTGGTCGATCGCGGGCGCGTAAACGCTTAAGGGCTTGATCGAAGAACCCGCCTGACGGGGCACGTCGGTCGCGTAGCTGAGCGTCCGGTTACCGACCTTTTCACCCAGGCCGCCGCCGATCCCGCAGATCCTGCCTTCATAATCCATGACGACCATACCCGCCTGGATGCCGGGGTTGCCCGAAAGCCCGCCCGCGTGCACGCGCATAAAGATATCGTCCATATCGCTCTGGATGCGCGCATCCACCGCGGAGTAGATCTTTAAGCCGCCGTAGTAGACCTTAGCCCACGCCTCGTTTTCCGTCATGCCATAGGTGGCACGCAGATCAGAGATCAGCGCCTTGATGATATAGTCGGTGTAGTACCCCTGGTACTGCTCTTCGGTCTCCTCGGGCGGTTCGTCCGTCGAGCTGTCGATCTGTGCGTAGCCGTAAAGCTTTACCTTTTCCGCCAAAGCGGCGTCGTAATCCGCCTGCGAGATCTTGCCCTGTTCCAGCAGGTACCTCAGGCACATCTTTGCTCTTGTCCGGTTGTTTTCGTAGTTTTCGATGGGGTTATACTTACGCGGAGCGTTCGTGATAGAGACCAGCATGCAGCTCTCCATCAGGGTCAGGTCCGCCGGTTTTTTGTGGAAATAGTAGTCGGCGCCCGTCTTCAGGCCGTAGCAGCCCATATCCAGATAGATGGTGTTCAGGTACGCTTCCAGGATCTCGTCCTTGGAGAAATGGCGTTCCAGCGCCAATGCGTTGCGGATCTCCCGGTATTTCCGGATAAAGGTGACCTGGTTTTCGCCGGTCAGGTTCTTGATCAGCTGCTGCGTGATGGTGGAGCCGCCCTGGGTCTCGCCGTCTTTACCCATCAGGTCATACACCATAACGCCCACGGTACGCACCCAGTCAACGCCCTGATGGTCGTTAAACCGCTTGTCCTCCAGGGCGATCACCGCCTCTTTGACATAGTCGTTGACCTCGTCCAGAGAGATGGGCTGCCGGTTCTCGGAGCCGTGCAGACGGGTATCCTCCACAAGCCTGCCGTTTTCATCGTAGGCATACACGATGGACGTCTTCTGCTGGTTCGCAGTGTAGACGTTCAGATCCATGTAGTCGATGCCGGCGATCTCATCGGAGAGGCTCTTTCTGCCGATCGGGATCAGCCCCAGATCGGAAAAAACCGTCAGCGCAATGGAACCGCCCGTAACCAGGCCGACCATAAATATGATAAGAAAGACCGTCAGGATCGTCGTGAAAATTCTGCCGGCGATCGAGCGCTCCTTTTTCTTTTTCTTTTTTGCAGGTTTTCTTGCAGCCATTATTTACTCCTTCTTCTGTCGATGGATATAAAACGATTGCGACATAGAATATCAATTTATATTATAACACACAATTTCTAATTTGCAAGACCCAATTCAAGAAACATCCCGAATTCGTACGACGGGATTATAGCCGGAAATAATAAAAAATTCCTTAAGGCAACACCGCATAATTCCGGTGTGCGGATTGCGCAGTAGATTTTTTCGTCAGATTGTACAGATTTGACGCCGTCAACCTGGCGGTTGGCAAGGAAAATCTGTGCAGGATGACGGAATAAAGATCAAGCAAGGCG
>JAFRNP010000066.1 GCA_017430145.1 Clostridia bacterium | reverse complement strand
GGACGGGTGCAAAATGTTTGCTGATATTCTATCTGTTATCGAAACTGCGAAACGTATGAAAATGGGGGTTTTTGATTCTATCGTTTCACTTTTTCAATCTCCTGCTCCCGTCTTTTGTTTCTAAATGGCTGAACTGTTACGGCAGATCCGCCGTTTGCCGTCCGCGGCGTTCGGGGGATGCCGGGATCATACGCAAACGGCACAAAAAAAGTCTGCCCTCCGTTTGTATGCAACACTTCCGGTCCATTCTGTATCTAATAGACGGAACAAGCTGAAAGGATGATGACCCATGAAAAAGAAGAAGGCGGCCGTCATAGGGGCGATCACGGCGGTGCTGCTGGCGGCGGGGGCGTTTGCGCTCGTGCTGCACGGAAAAAGCATCGTGTTTGAAAAGGTGTACGTCTTTCCCGCAAACAACGGGAGTTGGCTGTATTACAGCGAACGCGGGGACGTGGTGCGCATGACCGACCTGACCCGGGGACAGAAGCTCTTTCAGGGGCTGATCGACGGCGATCATTGCATCGTCGCCCACGACGGGGTCCAGGAGACCTATCCCGCCGGGACCGGCGTGTATTTCTGCTGGCGGCTGTCCCACACCGCGGACGCGATCCCGGAGACCGTACGGGATGAACTGCGGGAATTGGGCTGGCTGACCGATGACGCTGCCGGGACGGCGCAGACGCCGGCGGACGCCGGAAAAGAGGCGTCTCTGGAATCGGCGGGGTACCGTATGTCGGTCCTTATCCCGGGATCGTGGCAGTTTGCCGAGGACCCGTCGGCAGCCGGTACGGTCCCGTCTGCGGAGGATGCGGACGTCCGGCCGTTTGCTCTGACCGTAACGCCTGACGGCGGCGGCAGCTTTACGCTGACGTGCTACCCGACGGGCGGCTTTGCCGTTTGCGGCACGGGGCTGACGACGAAGCCCTTTGCCGGCGGCGCGGGAAAGGTCGGTTATTACGACAGTGAGCCGCTCTGGTCGTATACGGTCATAAACGACGGGGAGACGCAGTTCGTCGCCCTCAATAACGGCCTTTCCGCCGTAGACGCCGAAACGGCGCTGAAGTGTATCGAAGCGGGCGTCTATTCCGTCCCGGCGTGAGGATCCGCATCCGGATATCCGTAAAAAAAGCGTTCCCGGCTCGTGCTGAGAACGCTTTTATCATAATGATGCGCCGGAGAACGGGACGGACGTCTGGTGCGCGGGTTTTTCCGCGCAGCGTTCTCATCCCTGAAAAATCTCACCGCCGGAATGCGGGCTTACCGGGGCCGTATCGCAGCCGCTCCCGTCAAGCTCGCGGCGCTCCCGAAGCTGTCGCTCCACCTCCGCACGGCGCGCCTTGTCGTCTTTGACGAAGCTGATGAACAGGAGATACAATACGGCGCCCACGATCGGGCCCAGCATGAACAGCGGGTACTGCCATTTATAGAACGTTTCGCCCTGCATCGCAATGTAATTCTCATCGTCGTAGGCGACGTATTTCAGCACCCGGTACAGGAAAAAGTTCTGGATATAGGTGCTCACCCCGTGCGTCATTTTGGATACGAAATTCTGCACCGAAAACGAGACGCCCTCGCTGCGGATGCCGGTTTTCAGCTCCACCTCGTCGATGGAGTCGCCGGTCAGCGAACGGTGGGCGATATCCATCAGCGCGCCCGGCAGGTTGCATACGGCGAGAAAGCCGCACATGATCAGAAAGCCCGCGGGGGTGTTGTAGCGGATGGCGGGAATGCTGCCTGCGCCGAACGCCAGCAGGCGCGTGACGATGGCGGTGATCTGGGAGATGACCAGCAGCCGCTTCATGCCGCCCAGAGCGTCGATGATGCGGTTTGCAAACGGCAGGGCGGCGGCGCCCGGGATGCCCGAGACGATGCCGTAGAGCACTTCCGCCGTACCGCCCTTTAAGAGATCGGACGAAGCGTTGCGGTATTCCGACTGAAAGAAGTAGGTTTGGTTTATCTTGGGGCTGAACCCCTGGGACAGGCGCGCCAGCGATATGAAGATCAGCGTGGGGTTATGCCGCAGTACGGCAATGTAGTCCCGCAGCTTTTCTTCGGTATGGTGGGGCGAGCGGACCCGTTCGCGGAAGCTTGCCGCGCGCATGGAGATAAGCTCGCCGCCCAGCCCGAACAGGAAGGCGAAGAGGGTGAAGATGCGGCTTTCGGGCATGCCCGCGCGGTTTTCCAGAATGTCCCACAAAAACGGGAACGCGCTGCCCACGGTGCTGCCGGCGCCCGCGCCGATGGAGATCCACTGCGCCACGCGCGAGCGCTCGTGCGAATGCGGGGAGGCAAGCGCCATCAGGCCCCACAGCCCCACGTCCTGAAAGGAATAGAAAAGGTCCCACAGGCAGTAACACACGGCGAGATACACCAGCTTGAAGATATCGTTGCTCCCGAGGTTCAGAAACATCATCGCGCCGAGCGCCCCGATGACCGGCGGCAGGTACAGCAGGTACGGGCGCATCTTCTGATAGGGCTTGTGCGGACGCTTATCCACGACTGCGCCGATCAGGATGTCGTTGACGGCGTCCCAGGCGTAGGTGGCGGTCATGATCTTGCCCACCGCGTGCGCCCGTTTCTGGCTGACGGCGTGGTTCTCATAGAAGTAGGTCAGGCGGTTGGATATAAAGCTGTAGGAGATGTTCTGCCCCGCCAGGCCCGTGGCGTAGGATAACAGCTCACGGTTCGGCAGATGCGTGTCGGTCTCCTCTTTGGAAAACAGAAAACCGATCGGATTTTTCATGGCGTCAGCCCCTTTCGGATCGTACACATCATACACACGTTGCGGCCAAAGACGGATCCGTTTTTATAATAGCGTATATTTCTCCTGTTGTAAAGCATTATCGGACAGTATTTTTACAAATCATGCAGGCGCATTTTTCTGAATGATCCAACCGTATTTCCTCAAAAAATACCTGTTGCCTTTTATAATATATTGTGTTATACTTTATAATTACCAACCTGTATCCATTTTGCACGAAAGGAGCGTCGGCGGCTGCTGCCGCCCGTTAACGCGTATGAACGATAAACTGAGATCTGCCCTGACTGCCTTTGATTCCCACACCGAGCTGCGTCTGCAGCAGACGAAGAACCGGCGCGTGGGCGTGGTCGGCGGCAATCTGGTCACCAATATTTCCGCAAACGCCGGCGGGGTGTGCGCCCGGGCGAACTGCATGGGCGCATGGGGCTTTGCCAGCGCCGGCAGCGCCGACGACGAGGCCGTGAAAAACGTACTCCTGCACGCGCGGGAAAACGCGGGGCTCTTAAACGCGAAAGCGCCCAAACAGGGAAAAAGGCTTGCACGGTGCGCGCCGTTCAGCTTTACGGACCCGCGCACGTTCAAAGACACCGAGCAAAAGACCCTGACGGAGTTTGCCATGCAGCTGGACGGCTATATCAGCAAAACGTACCCGGACCTTACGTCCCGGTCCGTCTCCATCGCCGCCGACTGCGTGACCAAGGAGCTGTATACCTCCGAGGGGAGTTTTTCCTATCAGCTCTTCCCGCGCACCTACGTGGTCGTCTCCATGTCGGTCGAGGCGGAGGACGGGACCAACATGGACCTGTACGATATCTTCGGCGGCGGCGAAGGCTGGTTTTCCGACTACTACGACGACCCCGCGGCGCTGTACGAACAGATCGACGCCCTGTATACGGAGCTGATGAAAAAACGCGAGGGCGTTTTCCCGGAGGCGGGTGAACAGCTTTGCATCATCGATTCCGCCATCTCCGGCATGGTCGCCCACGAGGCGGTGGGCCACACCACCGAGGCGGACCTGGTGCTGGCAGGCTCCGTGGCGGCGGGCGCGCTGGGCGCGCAGGTCGCGTCGCCCCTGGTCAACCTGACCGATTTCGCGAATACCGCCTTCGGCAAACGCGCGCCGCTGCCGGTGTTTGTGGATGAGGAGGGCGTGGAATGCCGCGACGCCGTGATCATCAAAGACGGGATCCTGACCGGCTATATGAACAATCTGGAGGCCGCCGCGCACTTTGATATGGCGCCCACCGGCAACGCGCGGGCGTTCGCCTTTTCGGACGAGCCGCTGATCCGGATGCGCAACACGGCGATCCATCCGGGAAAGGACCGGCTCGAAGACATGATCGCCTCCGTGGACCGCGGCTACTATCTGACCCGGACCTGCAACGGGCAGGCGGATACCACCGGCGAATTCATGTTCGGCATTACGATGGGCTATGAGATCAGAAACGGCAGGCTCGGCAGCGCCTTAAGGGATACCACGATCTCGGGCGTGGCGTTCAACATGCTCAAAACCGTGGATATGCTGTCCGATACCGTCTGTTGGGATATCGCCGGCTACTGCGGCAAAAAGCAGTATATGACCGTCTCCATGGGCGGCCCGGCGATCCGGTGCAGAGTCAACGTCGGCGGAAGATAAGGAGGAAACGGCAATGGATAATCTCAAACAGAAAGCGCTGTTCGCGCTGGAGATCCTGAGATCCCTCGGCGCCGACGAGGCGCAGGTCAGCACCTCCGACGGGATGCTGGAGGAGTTCAACATGGACGCCGGGAAGTTCACGCTGATCCGCAGCGCCTACTCCCAAAGCATCGGGATGAAAGTGATCAAGGACCGTAAAAAGGGGACGGCGGCGGTCAACAGCCTGGAAGAGGACGATATCCGCGCGCTTGCGGCGGAGTGCATGGCGGCGGCCGAAAGCGGCGCGCCGGACGATGCGTTTACGGTGGCGGATAAGGAAGAGAACCGGGATTTCGTTTCCGGCGCGCTTAAACCGCAAAAGGAGGTCTTTTTCGATTCGCTTCTGCGCTACGCGGCGGATATTGGGCGGGAGTTCCCCGAGATCATGCTGGAACAGATGTCCGGCGCCTACTCGTTCGGCAGGCACGTGGTCGCCAACACGAAAGGCGTTTTGCTCAGCGAGACGGACGGCGAGTACGGCGTAAACCTGACCTATTCCGCCCAGACGGAAGAAAAGACCGCCTCCTTCAATTATTTCGGATTTTCAACGCTGGATCCGGCGGCGGACCTTATGGAGCTCGGTATGAGCCGTACCATGTTCTCCCGTGCCGTGGCGGAGCTGGACGCTTCTCCCTTTGAGGGTAAATTCACGGGGACGGCGGTCTTTGCGCCGGGCAGCATCGACGAGGCGGTGGGCGTGATCACCGGACCCTTTGCGGGCGGCATAGCGGTCATGGAGGGCACCAGCCCCTGGAAGGACAGCCTCGGCAAACAGGTGGCAAGCGAATGTTTTACGCTGCGGGAGATCCCTTACGACGACAGGATCGTAAACGGCGAGCGCATCACCGGCGACGGCTACTGCAGCGCGAACTACGATATCATCAAAAACGGCGTGCTGGAGGCCTTTTGCATGGGCGACTACACGGCGCGCAAGACCGGGCATAAGCGCGCGCCGGCCGGCGGCGGCAATATTGAGATCGTGGCGGGCGACAAGCCGCTGGAACAATGCCTGAAAAACGTCAAAAAGGGCGTGCTGGTCTGCCGGTTCTCCGGCGGTTCGCCCGCCGCGAACGGCGACTTTTCCGGCGTCGCCAAAAACAGCTTTCTGATCGAAGACGGCAGGATCACCCGGGCGCTGAGCGAAACGATGATCAGCGGCAATTTTGCCGATATGCTGCGCAAGGTGGAGTGGATCTCCGCCGAGACCCTCAACGACGGCAGCAGCATCCTCCCGTACGTGGCGTTCGGCGGCGTGACGGTGTCGGGCGGAAACGCAGACGCGGCTGATGAATAACCGTTAACTTTCATATTTGATTAAGGAATATTTATGGAGCAGGAACTTATGAAATCATATTATATCATTCCGCTTCCGGGGACGGTGCTGTTCCCGGGGGTGACGATCCACGCGGAGCTGACGCAGGAGGACGCTATCAAGACCCTGCGCGCGGCCGCTGAAAAAAACGACGACGTCTTTTGTCCGCTTCTTCTGGAGCCGGATTCCGAGCATTTTGAGCGGAAGAACGTCTCCGACGTCGGGACGGTGGGCAGGATTTTGCAGATCATGCGCCTGCCGGAGCACGGCGGTATGGTGCGCGTGGTCATTGAAGGCCGGCAGCGCGCCCGTATCCGCGGCGTCAAACGGCGGGAAGAGAGCAACCTTGCGCTGGTATCGCTTTTAAACGACGACCTGACGGTCCCGGAGGATAACCCGCTGTTTCAGGAGCCCGGTGAGGCGCTGCTGGACGCCGCTTTGACTTTCAGCCTGCGGCGCTGCTTTGAGGCGTACTGCGAGCACATGCCCCAGATCCCCGGGGACCTGGTGAACCTGGCGTTCAAGACGAACCTGCCGGGAAAGCTTGCGGATATGATCGCCGGCAACGCCTACCTTACGCTGGAGGATAAGCTGAGCGTATTGGAGGAGACCAACGTCTACCGCCGCGGGGAGCTGGTATGCGGCATCCTGAACCGGGAGACGCAGCTGCTATCTCTGGACGAAAAGCTGCAGGAAAAGGTCAACGAGCAGATGGACAAAAACCAGCGGGAATACTATCTGCGCGAGGAGCTCAAGGCCATCGGCGAGGAGCTGGGCGAGACCGAAGAGGAGGACGCCGACCGGCTGCGCAAGGCGGTGGAAGAGAGCAGAATGCCCGACGGCCACAAACAGAAGCTGTTTAAGGAGATCGAGCGGCTCAGGCGCATCCCCGTGGGCTCCGCCGACCATTCGGTGCTGATGCTCTACATCGAAAAGTGCACCGAGATCCCCTGGGGGACCTACACGAAGGAAAACGGGGACCTGTCCCGCGCCGTGAAGATCCTGGAGCGGGACCATTACGGCCTGAAGGACGTCAAGACCCGGATCACCGAAATGCTGGCGGCCATGATGGTCTCGCCCGAAATGAAGGGGCAGATCATCTGCCTTGCGGGCCCGCCCGGCGTCGGCAAGACCTCCATTGCAAAAAGCATCGCCGCCGCCACCGGGCGCAAATACGTGCGTATCTCCCTTGGCGGCGTGCGGGATGAGGCGAGCCTGCGCGGGCACCGCCGTACCTACGTGGGCAGCGTGCCGGGGCGCATCATCGGCGCGCTGACGGACGCCGGCAGCATGAACCCGCTGATTTTGCTGGACGAGGTGGACAAGCTCGGCAGCGACTACAAGGGGGACCCGTCCTCCGCGCTGCTGGAGATCCTGGACGCGGAGCAGAACTTTGCCTTCACGGACCACTATATCGATATGCCGGTGGATCTCAGCCGCGTGCTGTTTCTGACCACCGCCAACGACAAATACGCCATTCCCGACCCTTTGCGCGACCGGATGGAGATCATCGACCTGCCGGGCTACACCTTTGAAGAGAAATTCCAGATCGCGAAACGCCACCTGATCCCGAAGCAGCTGAAGCTCCACGGGATGAACAGAAAAAACATTTCCATCTCCGACCCGGCGCTGAAGGACGTCATCAACGGCTACACGCGGGAGGCGGGCGTACGGCAGCTTGAGCGCAAAATCGCCGCCCTCTGCCGGAAAGAGAGCGTGCGGCTGGCTTCCGGCGACCGGGAAAGGCTGGTCGTGAAGCCCCAATCGCTGGAGGAGCTGCTGGGCCCGCGCAAATTCCGCCCGGACGAGGATCCTCAGGCGAACGCAGTCGGCGTCGTCAACGGCCTTGCGTGGACAGGCGTCGGCGGCGAGCTGCTCAAGGTGGAGGTACTGGTGATGGAGGGCACGGGCAAAACCGTGCTGACCGGGTCCCTCGGCGACGTGATGAAGGAATCGGCGCAGGCGGCGCTGAGCTTTATCCGCGCCAACGCGGGGGCGCTCGGCATCGACCCCGAGTTTTATAAGAATAAAGATATCCATATCCATTTCCCGGAGGGCGCCGTGCCCAAGGACGGCCCCAGCGCCGGCGTGACCATGACGACGGCGCTTGCCAGCGCCCTGACCGGCCGCGCCGCCCGGGGCGACGTCGCCATGACCGGCGAAGTGACCCTGACCGGCCGCGTGCTGCCCATCGGGGGCTTAAAGGAAAAATCCATGGCGGCGTACCGCAACAAGATCGGTACGGTGTTCATTCCCGAAAAGAATACGCCGGATATCCCGGAGATCGACGAAGCGGTGCGCGAAAAGATCACGTTTGTGCCGGTTAAAACGGTCGGGGAGATCCTGACGCGCGTATTGCTGCCTGCCCGCCCGGTCCCGGTGGAGACCGCGCCTGCCGAACCGAAGCCGCAGCGAAAAAAGACCGCACCGCCGCCGGAGTTCAAAAAAAGAGGCGGCTTGAACGAGCATCCGTAAGGGACCGGTGAAGACATTGCTTAAAGCGGAGAGATACAGAGCATATGAACATCCACAACGTCGAGTTTGAGGCAGCCTTCGGCACCGCCGGGCAGCTTCCGCCGTCCGATCTGCCGGAGATCGTGTTTTCGGGCAAATCGAACGTGGGAAAATCCTCGCTGATCAATAAGTTTTTCAACCGCAAAAACATGGCGCGGGTCAGCGCCGTGCCGGGCAAGACCACCACGGTCAACTTTTTCAAAGCGGGGGAGCTGCGCTTTGTGGACCTGCCGGGCTACGGGTACGCCAAACGCTCCGCCGCCGAGATCCGGCGCTGGAGCGAGCTCATGGAGGGCTACTTTTCGCAGGACCGCCGCATCGTACTGCTGATCCAGCTTCTGGATATGCGCCACCCGCCCACGGCGGACGACAAAACGATGCTCCGTTTTTTAACGGAGAGCGGCGTTCCCTTCGCCGTGGCGCTGACAAAGTGCGATAAGCTTAAAAAAACCGAGCGCGAAAAGCAGGCGGCGTACTTCTCCGGCCTGCCGGCGCTTGCCGCCGCAAAAGCGGTCTTCGCCGTCTCCTCGGAGACCGGCGAAGGGATTGCGGAGCTGAAAGCGCTTGTGGAACAGGCGGCGGAGACGACGCAAGGCTGATCTTATGCGCCGGCGTGGATTTGGAGGATCTGAGCAAAATCGCGTAACCGTGCCGATCATACAATAACGCAGGGCTGTCCGATGCTTCGGATGGCCCTGTATGTGTATTTCGACAATCGGGCAGGCCGGTTCCCCGATTGACAAGTAAATCGGGATAACCGTCCCGCTGATTGTCCCCTGCGCCGCAGGCGTTGTCGTCGGAAAACGGCCGTTTTTTTTGCATTCGTGCATTTTAGTGTAAAAAATCAGAAAAATACCCTTGATTTTTTCACGTATATTTGATATAATCTTACACAAGATAAATACGGGCGGTGAAAAAATGTTCCGAAAAATCCAATACTATCTGGAGCAATGGAAAAACAGCCCCTATCGCAAGCCGTTGATTTTGCAGGGGGCGCGACAGGTCGGCAAGACCTACGCGATCCTGGAGTTCGGGCGGAAGCACTACGAAAACGTGGCGTATTTCAATTTTGAGACCAACCCGAAGCTGAACGCCTGCTTTGACGGGGATATCAGCCCCGCCGGTCTGCTGCCGCTGTTATCCCGGATCGCGCGAGAAACCATTGTAAAGGAAAAGACGCTGATCGTGTTTGACGAGGTACAGCTTTGCGAGCGGGCGCTGACTTCCCTGAAATATTTCTGCGAGCAAGCGCCCGATTACCACATTATCGTTGCGGGCAGTCTGCTGGGCGTGGCGGTGAACCGCGCGGCGTTCTCCTTCCCCGTAGGCAAAGTCGATATCAAAACGCTGTATCCGATGGATATGGAGGAATTTCTGATCGCCATGGATGAGGAGGCGCTTGCCGACGAGATCCGCGCGCATTTTCAAAGCGACGTGCCGCTGCCTGCCGTCCTGCACGAAGCCGCAAGCGGGCTGTACAGGCAATATCTGGTCGTCGGCGGAATGCCGGAGTGTGTGGCGCAGTACGCCGAAACGAGGGATCTCGTTCTGGTGCGCCATACGCAGGATGCGATCCTTGCAAGCTACCTCAACGATATGAGCAAGTACAACAATCTGAACGAGATCAAAAAAACGCGGCTGACCTACGACAACGTCACCGTTCAGCTTTCCAAACCCAACACGCGTTTTCAGTATAAGCTTATCAAAAAAGGCGGCAGGGCGTCGGAATTTGAAAACGCGATCGAGTGGCTGACGCTTTCCGGGATCGTGAAGCAGGTTTACCGTTTGGAGCAGATCAAAAAACCGCCGGATAATTACCGGGATATCGACGCCTTTAAGATCTATGTTTCCGATATGGGGCTGTTGTGCGCAAAAAAAAAGCTGGCGGCAAACGACGTGCTGTATATGACGGACGAGTTGAATGATTTTAAGGGCGGCATGACGGAGAATTACGTGAACGTGCAACTGACGATCAACGGCTATGATACCTGGTATTGGGAATCGGATCACTGCGCCGAGGTGGATTTTATCATCCAGCGGGATGGGAAGCTGATCCCCGTTGAAGTGAAATCCGCCGACAACACGAGAGCGAAGAGCCTGCAGGTGTATATGGACAGATTCAAACCGCCCTACGCCCTGAAGCTCTCCGTGAAAAAATTCGGCTTTGAGAACGGCAAAAAGACCGTCCCGCTCTATGCAGCCTTTTGCATCTGAAGACGCTTGTCAGCAAACAAGGGAGGGATTCGGCGCGATGGTTTCCTATCAGCCCGGCGTTTACGCCGGCAACACGCGTGACGTGCGGTTCCCGTACCGGGTGAAATACGCAAAACAGCCCGGCCGGCCGCTTCTGGTGTTCTTCCACGGCGGCGGGGCTGCGGGGCGGGATAACCTGCGCCCGCTGTGGGAGTTTCTCTTCGGGCCGTATCCGGAGTGGTTCCCGCTGCAAAAGCGGCGCGCGCTGCTGGGCAGCGACCTGACCGTGCTGATCCCGCAGTGCGGCCGCGGCGCGGCGTATGACGGGGAGGCTTTTGTGTCTGCCGTCAAAGAGCTGTGTGAAACGCTCGCCGGATCCGCTTCGGCGGACCGCGGCCGAATCTGGTGCATGGGCGATTCGTGGGGCGGGCGCTGCGCGTGGCTCTCCGCCTTCCTGTTTCCGGATTTTTACGCCTGCGCCATGCCTATGATGGGCGCGCTGGACCTGCAGCCCGTCCCCGAAAAGCTCACGCCGCAGGCGCTTGCCCATATGCGGGACCTGCCCGTCTGGGCGTCCCATTCGGCGGACGACCCCGTGGTTCCGGTCGGCCGCGACGACGAAACCGTTGCGCTTTTACGTCTTCTCGGAGCGCCGGTGAAATACACCCGTGTAAACGGCCGGGGGCACGACCGCCTGATATCGCAGTTTCTGAAAACCGAGCCGTGGGCGGAATGGATGTTCGCGCAAAAAAAGAGCCTGCCGCCCGCGCGGCAGTAATAAAGCCCGCCGGGCGTTCCCGTTTACGGAAGCGCCCGGCGTATTCAAAAAGTGGAAATTGAAAAGCGGAAAGTGAAAATCACCGCCGCGTGGTGCGCTCCTCATCCGTCACGCCGCTGCCGCGGCGCGACACCTTCCCCATGGGGGAAGGCTTTATCAGTCTCTGCATATCGATACCGTTTGCCAAGAGGCAGCGGCTTCTTATAATCAACGCCGCGCAAGCGCGGCGTTCCGAATTTCTAACTTTTTTACTTTCTAACTTTTAAACTTTATATTTGCGGTACCGTCCGGTCCATGGATGGGTCGTAATGCCTTATCTCCACGTACCCGCAGATTCCCTGCGGCGACCAGTAGTAGGCGAGCATCTCGTCCCCGGCCTTAAAGCGCAGCGTGCTGCTGCCGTCTTTTGCGGTCTTCAGCTTGTTGAAGGGAACGCCCGGTACGTTCATAAGCGTCACATAATCCATATTGCCGTAAAAGCCGCCGCCGATATAGTCCGACGAAAACACGCGTACGCCCACGATCTTTGTGCCGTCGCTCACGCTTTCGCCCTGTTCCAGACAGAAGCCGATGGGCAGTCGGAAGGTGGGATGCACGGCCGCATAGTATAAAAAGCCGTCCGCATCCGTCGTAAAGCCGTCGCCGAAGCGCGCCCGCACGTCTGCAACGGTTCTGCCGATCCAGGACGTGACAGCGGGGCCGACCGCCGGCGCAAACAGATACTCCCCGGCGCCGAACAGCATATACGGTACGATCGCCGTATCTTTGATCGCAGACAGCATTTTCTGCCGTGTCTGCGTGTCTCCGTCGCCGCCGTCCGCCAGGTCGGCAGGGGAGAGATAGAGATCATAAACGGCCGTCCCGTTCCGGTACAGGCTGCCGGCGAGCGTCCCGCAATTGTCATCGGGCGCCGTCCCGACCTGCGTCAGGATCAGGGTAAACAGCGCTTCACCTGCTTCGTCGCAGACGGCGTACCGCGTCTGACTGCCGATCTCGGTTTCCGTCACCCGGAACGCGTCGCCCCACGCTTCGGGCGTACGCAGGGAAAAGAAGCTATTCTGATAATAGTCGTGTCCCTTAATCAGCGCCGCGCCGCCGTCGTCCAGATCAATGCTCGCGCGCAGCGCAAGGCGCGCGTCGGCGGCTGTGACAAGCCCGTCCCGGTCAAAATCGGCGATCCTGTTCCGGGCGGCGTCCGGCGTTTCCAGCGCCACGGAGATGCGCAGAATGCGTCTGGCGTCGATGGCGCTGACGCTGCCGTCCAGATTCACGTCTCCCGCGCCGACGGTGGGAACGGGTTCCCCCGCGCCCAAGGCCGGTTCGGTGTTCCCGGGTATGATCAGCGGGGCGTAGGCGCCGGCGACAAAGGAAAGGCAGGATGCAGGCAGCAGAAAGGCAAGCGCGATGCACAAAAGCGATTTCAAAAGCTGTTTCATGGGGATCCCTCCGAAAAGTCAGGTAGTACGGGCGATTTGCCCGCTTTTTTATTGCTGAAAAAGGGAGTTCAAAGCAGAAAAAGGGGAGAGGCACAAAGACGGGTTTTAAGCGCCTTGCCTTACTCCAGTCCGTAGGGCCAGCCGACCAATCCTCCCAGATCGTAAACGTCGGTATAGCCCATGGCGCAGAGCCTGCAGGCGGCCTCCTCGCTGCGCGCGCCCGTGCGGCAGTACACCAGCACCGGCGCCGCTCTGTCCGGCAGCGCCTCGGCTGCCCGTTCGGCTGTCAGCTCGTCCAGCGGCAGCAAAACGGCGTTTACGGCGTGCCCGGTGATGTATTCTTCCTCTTCGCGCACGTCCACGATCACAGCGTCGGGATTTTCGTCCAGCAGCGCTTTTGCCTGCCGGAAATCGATCTTATGTACGTTACGTTTACAATAAGCCATGGAAACTCCTTTGCGGAAAGAATAAAAGTATAAAAGTAAAAAAGTATAAAAGTAGCAAATTCGGAACGCTGCGTTTACGCGGCGTTGATGATATCAAGCCTTTGCCGCGCACAAGCCCCCTTCTATAATCGGGTGCGGGTGTCCCGCCCGCATTTGTAACTTTGTATCTTTTATACTTTTATACTTTTCTCAAATAATCTGATACTTTACCTTCAGCCTCTCCAGTACCCTTCCCACGGGCTTGAACAGCACCAGCAGAAAGACGACGTTCGAGACCATGTACAGCAGCGTGAAGGTGGCGCTGGCAGAGATCAGCGTCAGGTATTTTGAAAGGCTGAAGGCCCCGTTTTCCCAGATCACGGTCCAGGTGTCCATCAATAGCGAATACACACCGCCCGAAAGGGCTGCATAGACGAGAAGAAGCGACAGGTGCTTTTTCAGCGGCGCTGCAAGCAGGCCCGCAAGAAAGCCGATCAGCCCCCACGCCGCCATCTGGAAGGCGGTCCAGGGGCCCTGCCCGAAATAGAAATTGGAAAGAAGCGCCGACAGCGCGCCGGTCAGGCACCCTGCCTCCGGCCCGAAGTACAGCGCCGTCAAAATCACCACGGCGGTCACGGGTTTGAAAGCCGGGATCACCGAAAACAGCACGCGCCCGCCCACCGAAAACGCGGTCATCATGGCGATCAGCATAAGCTTGGTGGCGTTGTGCTCCTGCCGCTCAAAGCTGACGAAAAACGCCGCTACGACCAGCAGCGCCACCGCCGTGCATACGAACGCGTAGCGGACCTCGCGGAAAACAGTCAGAGACAATAAAATGATCAGCGGCACCGCCGCCGCGATCAGAACGGTGGAGATCACGCGGCGGGTCATAGGCAAGGCTCCTTTTGTTTTCTGCCGTCGGGGCTGCCGCCGTACGTCTCTGTATCTGAGAGCGAAGAAAGCGGCACGGCGGCGTTGACGGCGGAAACGATCTGTTCCACAAGGATCGCGGGGCCTGCCTGTTCCCGCGCGATGCGGCTTGCAGCCGTCGTGAAAAAGCAGTTGTCCGCAAAGAAGGACGCAGGCGGTCCCTCGGACAGCAATTCGCCGTCAAAAAGCATGGCGGCGCGGTCCGCGACCCGGGCGGCAAATTCCGCGTCATGGGTCACAAGCAGCACAGAGACGCCTTTGGATTTCAGATCCTTTAAAAGCGCCGCAAGTTTATTTCTGCCGTCGGCGTCGATGCCTTTTGTGGGCTCGTCCAGCAGCAGTACGGTCGGGTCCCCGAGCATCAGCTTGGCGATCGCGGCTTTCTGTTTTTCACCGCCGCTGAGATCCAGGGGGTTCCGTTCCAGAAGGGCCGTCAGCCCGAACCGGTCGGCAATCTCCCGGACGGCTTCGGACAGATCCTCCTTTTTTGCGCCGCCGCATAAAAACTGCGCCTCCAGATCCTGCCGCAGCGTCGGTTTGATAAACGCCGCCGTCACGTCCTGCGGCAGCAGGGCAAGGCCTTTGCGGTACATCGTGTCCTGCCGGCCGGGGCGGATCTTTTCCCCTTTGAATATAAGCGTTCCCCGGTATCCCCGCCGTATCCCGGCAAGGACCTCAAGGGCTGTGGTTTTTCCGGCGCCGTTGCCGCCGAGGATGCAGAAGATCTCCCCGGCATATAGACGGCAGGAAAAGCCCGTCAGTACGTCCGGCGCTTCTTTTTCGTAGCGCAGCCACACGTCCCGCGCCTCCAGTACGGTTTCGCCGTGTTCCGGCGGCGGGGGCGGGGCAAAACGCGCCTGTTTCCCCTGTAAACGCGCGGATAAAAAGCGTTTGCCTTCGCGTACCTGCATGGGGCAGTCGTTTTGCCCGTCCAGCGCCGCCCAAAGCCGGGCGGCCGCCGGAAAGCCCGCAAACAGCGGGTCTGTTTTTAATTCTTTGGCAACCGTTTGGGGCGGCCCGGCGGCGATCAGCCGCCCGTTTCGCAGGGCGAACAGCCCGTCCGCCATGGGCAGCACTTCCTCCAGACGGTGTTCCGCTAAAAGGACCGTGATGCCGAATTCGCGGTTGAGCCTGCCAAGCGACTGCAGAAACGCGTTGGCGGCAATGGGGTCGAGCTGCGCGGTGGGCTCGTCCAGCAGCAGGAGCTTTGGCTGGGTCACCACGGCGGCGGCGAGGCAAAGAAGCTGCTTTTTGCCGCCCGAAAGCGCGTCGGTCTCTTTTTTGTACTCCTTTTCCAGCCCGAACCAGGCGGCGGTCTCACTCACCCGGCGGCGGATATCCTCGGTCTGCATGCCGAGGCTTTCCGGGCCGAATGCCAGCTCCTGCCAGACCTTGCCGGTCACGATACCGGCGCCCGGGTCCTGTCCCACAAAGCCGATATCGGCAGCGGAATCCTTTAAGCCGTTCAGGCGGATCTCCCCGGTCATGTCCCCCGCCGGTGCGAGTACCCGGCGGATCAGGCGCAGCAGCGTCGTTTTGCCGGAACCCGTGTCGCCGCAAAGGACGTAAAAGCCGCCCGCTTCCAGAGAAAGGCACACGTCGTCCAGTACGGGGGCCGCAGCCTCCGCATAGGTAAAGCTCAGATGCCCGATCTGTACCTGCGCCATCGGATCGCCTCCTCCAGTTCTGCAAAAAAAGGCAGCAGCGTCAGCCCGAAAAAGCAGGCGTATGCCGGGATCTGCGCCGCGCCGAAAGAAAGTCCGGTCATGGACGGATAAAACGTATACGTGTACTGCGCCGTCGCCGCAAAACAGATCACGGCAGCCATACCGAGCAACGTCAGCAGCAAAACGGCCGCGTCCCGCCGCCGGAAACGGAAGATCGTATAGTACCGGCGTTTTGCTTCCCCGAAGCCCCTCGCGCGCATGGTCTGCCCCCCGGCGGCGGCAAGCTCCGGCAGCCGGATCAGCATCGCGCCGTAGATCTTTAAGCTCCCGGCCAGCCGGTCCGTCAGGCTTTCGCTGCAAAACAGCCCCATGGCGGCCTGCGTTTGCCGCAGGGCCTCCGCTTCGCGCCTGAGCGCCGGCAGGTAACGCATCACGGCGCTCATAACCAGCGCGACGGAAGGGGAGAGCTTTCCCAGCAGATACAGCAGTTTATCGGCGTCGATCACTTTACTCAGCGCTTTGCACCAGAGCAGCACGCCCGAGAGCATGACGCCCAGGTACACGCCGTAGCAGATGGCCTCCACCGTGACGGCGTTGCCGTTGAGAAAAAACAGCGGTGTGCGCCCGTTGTGCGAAAACAGGGGGTTTACGAGCGTCACGAAGCAGATAAACGGCAGATGGAACCGCAGATCGCTCCGTTTTTCCGCGGCGTCCGTCAGAAAAGAGCAGAAGGCGGCGGCGCCCGTCAGAGAAAAGACGGCAAGCAGCGGGTTTCTTAAAAACATGGAAAATCCCAACACGGCGGCGAAATAGACCGCCGCCGTGACCGGGTGCAACTGATAAAACGCCTGCATCTTACAAACGGATGACCCGGTTGATCTCGCGCATGGTCCCAACCGGGATCTTTACGACCTCGCGGTCGTAGGTGAGCAGGCCGTTGGTCTCGTCCTCCACGTCGCTGACCTCGGTATATACCAGCGCCGAGAGCCCTTTTTGGCGGATCAGCGGCGCGATGCGGTCCACGTACAGGTGGCGCACGGCCTCGGCCAGCGCCTCGTCCGTTTTGTAGATCCGGTAGCCGAACATCTTTTCCGTGTTGAAGACGTGCCCCGGCGTCTGCTTGGAGTAGCCGCCGAATTCGGTCAGCGCGATCACGCGGCCGTCCAGCGGGCTGAACTTCGGGAAGATAAAGGGCGTGAAATAGATGTGGAAGCTGTTCACGTCCCCGGCGCCCTGGTCGTGCCAGCCGCTGGCGTGGTCGATGATACGGGTGGGGTCTTTTTCGCGGAAGAAGGCGCACGCCTTTTTGGCGTCAAACTGGCCCCAGCCCTCGTTGAAGGGCACCCACAGGGCGATGGAAACGGCGTTATAAAGCGTGTCGATCATGCGCCCGGCGTCGATGTAGTATTCGGCGCGGCCGTTGGCGTCCTCCCGCGAAAAGAGCTTGTAATTCTTTTTGCCGTCGTCGATGTTGCCGGCGCGGCGTTTGCCCAGCGCCAGCCCCACGCCCGGCAGGACGGCCGCCGTCAGCTGGTTGACCTCGCCGCCGCCGTTGACCATATCCTGCCACACCAGCATCCCGAGGCGGTCGCAGTGGTAGTACCAGCGCAGCGGCTCGATCTTGATATGCTTGCGCAGCATATTGAAGCCCATGTCCTTCATGGTCTGGATGTCGTAGATCAGCGCGTCGTCGTGGGCGGCGGTATACATACCGTCGCTCCAGTAGCCCTGGTCCAGCAGGCCGTTGTGGAAATAGGGTTCGTTGTTCAGGAAAAAGCGCGGCGTGCCGTTCATATCCCTGCCGACGCTGAATTTGCGCATCCCGAAGTAGCTCTCCACCCGGTCGTCGCCCGCCTCCACGGTCAGACCGTACAGGTACGGGTCCTCCGGGGACCACAGGCGCACGTTTTCAAGCGGCAGCGTCAGGACGGGTTGGTCGCTCTGTGCTTCGGCGACCGCGCAGCCGTCCGCCGTCGCCGTCGCTTTCACGGGCGCGGCGCCGCCGTTGAGGGTGACCTCCACCTTCAGTTCGTTTCTGTCGATATCGGGGGTCAGCTTCAGGCGTTCGACGTAGAGAGCCGGGACCTCCTCGATCCAGACCGTCTGCCAGATGCCGGACTGGGGCGTGTACCAGATCTGCCCGCGCTTTGAGGTCTGCTTGCCGGAGGCCTGGGTGCCGGTCTCGCTCGGGTCCGTGACCTGCAGCGTCAGCTCGTTTTCGCCGTCCCGCACGGCGTCGGTGATCTCAAAGGTAAAGGGCGTATAGCCGCCGTAGTGGACCCCCAGCGGCTTGCCGTTGAGCCGGACCTCGCACCGGTAGTCCACCGCGCCGAAGTGCAGCAGGACGCGCGCTTGTGTCTTTTTGAAGGTGAAAACGCGGCGGTAGAAAAGCGTGTCGGCGGGGGTAACGGTCCGCTGCACGCCCGAGAGCAGCGTCTCGGGGCTGAAGGGGACCACGATCTCCCCCTGATAGCCGTCCAGCGCGGCGCCGGTGGGCAGGATCGCGTAGTCCCACACGCCGTTTAAGTTCAGGTAAGACGCCCGTTTCATCTGCGGGCGGGGATATTCGGGCAGGGGATGTTCCCGGTCAAGCGTTTTTCCCCAACGGGTGTACAGGTTTTCCATATGCGGCCTCCTTCGTCGGTCTTCAGTTTCTGTCGTCCTATTCGTATTTCTTTCGGATCCTTTCAACGGCGTCCGGGATCTCTCTGACGGTCTCAACCGTCTCGTCGGGCGTCCGTCTGCCGAATATATGGCGGTTGGTGCTCAGGATCCTTACGGTCTTCATGCCGGCGCCGGCGGCGCCGTCGATATCGGCAATGGGGTTGTCCCCCACGTACACGGTCTCCTCCGGCGCAAAGCCCAGCTTTTCGCACATCATCAGGAAGATCTCTTTTTCGGGCTTGTCCACGCCCACGTCGCCGCTGACGATGATCTCGTCAAAGATGTAGGCCATGCCGGTCAGCTCCAGCTTTTTATACTGCAGGGCGTGGTTGCCGTTGGTGATCAGCGCGATTTTGTACCCCCGGGCTTTCAGCGTTTCCAGCATCGGCAGGGTATCGTCGAACCGCACGGCGGTCTTCGCGAACTGTTCGTAGATAAAGGTGCGGTAGTCGGCGTACTGCGCGTCCTGCGGTAAAATGCCCTTTTCCTGCAGGCAGCCGAAAATATACTGCCAGCCGTCGTAGACGTAGCTGTCGTCCGCGTAGGTCCAGGCGTCCCCGATTTCCTTGTCAGTGAAGGACGGCGGGACCGAAAAGCGCGCCCGCAGCGCCGGTACGATGGCCCTGAGGGTCGCGTGCCGGTCAAACAGCGTATGGTCAAGGTCAAATACAACGGCTCGGATCATGGCTGGCCTCCTTGATGGTTATGAAAACAGTCCGGTAAAATCGGTGCTTCTGACGTCCTTCAGCGGCAGCGTCACCGGCTGCCCGGTTTTCGCGGACAGATAGATCGCCAGCACCGTCTCCAGCGCCCGTCTGCCGGCGGCGGCGTCCACGTAGGGCGGCCTGCCGGTACGGATCGCGTCGATAACGTCGGCGAACAGGGCGGTGTGCCCGTTGCCGTAGACGTTCGCGGTGGCCTCCGACAGCGTGTCGTTTCGGGCGCTGCCGGCAAACCGGCTGTATTCCACGGTGTTGGCGCTGGTCCCGCCGAGCTTCATGCTGCCGGATTCGCCCAGCAGCGTCAGGTGCTCCTCGATATCCGCTTCGCAGGCGTTCACGGTGCCCTCCACGGTGGCGATCACGCCGTTTTTGAACGCGATCACCGCGGTCCCCACGTCCTCGGCTTCAATGTAATCGTGGAACTGCCGCCGGGTCTTGCCGTACACGGTATCGATCTCGTCGCCGCACATCCAGCGCAGCAGGTCGATGCCGTGGATGCACTGGTTCATCAGCGTCCCGCCGTCGTTTGCCCAGGTGCCGCGCCAGTCCGCCTGTTTGTAGTAGGCTTCGCCGCGGCTCCAGCGCACGGTTACGGCGGCGTTGGAGAGCTTGCCGAAATCGCCGGCCTCCAGCCGTCTGCGCATGGCCTGCACGGCAAGATTGAAACGGTTCTGGTGGCAGGCGCTCACGGTCACGCCGTATTCTGAAGCGGCGGAGACGATCGCGTCCGCGTCCGGCAGGGACATGGCGATGGGCTTTTCGATGATCACGTTGATCCCGCGTTCAATGGCAGCCAGCGCGCATTTCGCGTGCAGGCCGCTGGGCAGCGCGATGCTCACAAGCGTCGGGCGGACCGTATCGAACAGCTCGGTATAGTCGGAATAGCGGGGGATCGCTTCCCAATTTTCGGGCGCGGGGTCGCTGTTTCGGAACATGGCTGTGATATTGCCGTCGTCGATATCGCAAACGGCGGCGATCGTGAGGCCGTTCTGTACGGCGGCTTTGATGTGGCTCGGCGCGACGCGCCCGCAGCCGATTAGTGCGTAGGTCATTTTTGTATATCTCCGGATTGTTATATTTTTATTTTAAGTTCAAGGATAAGAATTGTCAACAAGAAAAAGTATGAAAGTATGAAAGATACAAAGGAATAAATACGCAAGCGCTGCCGTGCCTGATTTCAGATGAAGGGACCGGCCGGGACCGGAAGCCCTCTATGATCAACACCGCGCCGGGCGGTGTTCCGAATTTGATACTTTCCTACTTTTTTCCTTTCTTACTTTATTTTTTTCTGCTCTCTTCCGTTATGACCCGGTCCACCCGCACGTCGTTCTCTTCCTTCGGCAGCCGCTCAAACAGCAGCCGCCCGAAACACAGGCAGACCGTACGGCCGCCCCCGTTTGCAAGGAACCGGTCGTAATAGCCCGCGCCGTGGCCGAGGCGGACGCCGGTTTTATCCGCCGCCACGCACGGCGCGACGGTCAGGTCGATCTCCCGCGGGGAAACGGCTGCGCCCGCCGTCGGGGCGGGGATGCCGAAGGCGTCGGGGGAGAGGGGCGTTTCGGGCGTAAAGCGCACCGCCAGCATCTCGGTTTTTGAAACGCATTTCGGCACGTAAACCGTTTTGTTTTCGGCAAACGCGGCGGAAAACAGGGGGGCGGTGTCCGGTTCCGCGGGCAGGCTGAAATAGAGAAAAACGCTTTTCGCCTGCCGCCAGACTTCGCTTTGCAGCAGGTTTTCCGCGATCGCGCGGCTCGCTTTTTCCCGGTAGTCCGCCGGCAGCGCCGCCGCCTGTTCAGCGATCCGGCGGCGAAGGATCTGTTTGTTTCCGGCGTCAGTCGTCATCCGCAGCCTCCTCGTCCGGCAATACCTCCACACGGACCTTCAGGACCCGGAGCGCCTCCGCCTCCAGCACGGTAAAATGCAGGTTTTCGTAGGTGTATTCGTCGCCTTCTTCCGGGAACTTATCCAGCCGTTCGGTCAGAAAACCGCCCACGGTCGTGTACTCGCTCTCGAAATCGGCGGGCTCGTCAAAGTCGATCTCGTCGAACAGGTCGTAGATGTTGGTGCCGCCGTCCGCCTCATAGACGTTTTCGCCGGTTTTCACGATCTCCTCTTCCATGGCGTCGCGCTCGTCAAAAATCTCGCCCACCAGCTCCTCGGTGATGTCCTCCAGCGTCAGTATCCCCATGGTGCCGCCGTATTCGTCCACCACGACGGCTAACTGCAGGTGGGTCTTGCGGAATTCCTCCAGAATGGAGGAGACCGGGCGCGTCATATGGACGTAGACCGCCGGCAGCAGCATGCTGCGGATATCCGGCGTTTTGCCTGCGGCAACGGTTTTGAGCAGCTTTTTTACCGGCAGTACGCCGATGATGTTGTCGATACTGTTCTCGTACACCGGGATGCGGGAGTATTTGATCATCTCCTCGTCCAGCACGAAGGGCTCGTCGATATCCAGGGCGTACACGTCCACGCGCGGGACCAAAATATCCACGGCGGCGGTGTCGGTGAACTCAATGGCGGATTTGATCAGCTCGCTCTCGTCCTCCGAAAAAACGCCCTCCTCCTCAATATCCTCTAAAATCTCGCACAGCTCCTCGCCCGTGACGTTCGGGGCGTCCTCTTTCGGCGTCCACAGCGGGGAGATGAGCCCCACCAGCCGGTTTACGACCCACACAAAGGGACTGAACAGCGCCATGGAGATCCGGATCGGCAGCGCGAACAGGCGCGCAGACGCGTCCGGCACGGCGGCGGCGATGATCTTGGGCACGGTCTCGCCGAACAGCAGGATCACCACCGTCGTCACGGCGGCGGCGACGCTCTCGCCCCGCGCCTGCCCCAGCAGGGAGACCGCGACCACGGTCGCAAGCGAGGAGGCGGCGATGTTCACCAGGTTGTTGCCCATCAGGATCGTGGACAGGGAATCGGTGTAGCGTTCGTTGATGAAAAGCACAAGCTTCGCGGTTTTGTCGCCGGTTTCGGCGGCGCGTTCAAAGCGCAGCTTGTTGCACTTGGCAAAGGCGATCTCCGCGGAGGAGAAAAACGCCGAAAGCAGCACGAATACCAGCAGCGCCGCGCCGGCCAGCGTATAAAACAGAGCGGTGTTCTCAGGCATGGGGCGCCTCCTTCCCGGCGGCGTCCGCGGCGTCGGTTTTTGCGGCGGCTTCTTCGGCGGGGGGGCCGTCTTCCGGCAGCACGGCGTCGTCCTCATCGTAGATCTCGCCCACGATCTCCTCTAATATGTCCTCCATGCTTAGAATGCCCACGGTCTTTTTGTCCTCGTCGCGCACCACGGCAAAGTGGTTTTTGCGCTTGCACATGCGCTCAAAGATCTCCGAGATCTCGTCGTCCGGCTGGCAGAACAGGGGCTTTGTCATCAGCTCGCGGATGTCGAAGTCCGCGGGCGCGTTGATCAGCTCCCAGAGGGCGTTGGTGGTGCGTAAGATCCCCACGACATTATTTAACGACCCCCGGTAGACCGGGAAGCGCGAATATTTTTCGGTCAGCAAAATCCGGCGGATCTCTTCGGTCTCCGCCTTGACGGGGATGCCCACGATCCCGCTTTTCGGCAGCATGATCTCGTGTACCCGGGTATCGCCGAACTCGATGGCGGAGCGGATGATCTCGGTCTCGGCGGGCTCGAACACCTCGTCCTCCCCGGCGTCCTCCACCATGGCGGAAAACTCGTCCTCCGTCACGCTCGGCTGCCGGTCCTCCAGACGGAACAGTTTTCTTACGCCCACGCCGAAGCCCTTGAGCAGAAAGGTAAGCGGATACAGCGCCGTCATGAGAAAGCGCATGGGCGCGGCGGCGGCAAGGGAGAACCGGTCGCAGTTTGTTTTCGCAAAGTTTTTGGGCAGCGTTTCGCTGAAAATAAAAATTGCCAGAGTCAGGACGACCGTCGCCGTGACGGACCCCACCGAAGTACTGCCCGTAAGACCGATAAACAGCGTGGTGGCGATCGCCGAAGCGGCGATGTGCAGCACGTTAATGACGATCAGAAGGGTCACAATGGCGGCGTCAAAGTCGTCCAGTATTCTGACAAGGCGTTTTGCCCGGCGGTCCCCCTCCTCGGCGAGCATGCGCGCGCGCACGGCGTTGGTGTAGGAGAAGGCGGTTTCCGCGCCCGAAAAGAACCCGCCGGCGATTATCAAAAACAGTAAGTACAGACTTCGCGGTATCGCATCGTCCATAAAACAATGATCAACTCCGATATGATTTATTATTTTTTTATTATACGCTGTATGCTTCGGAATTACAAGAGAAAAATGAAAAAAACACTCCTCCTTTTTCACTTCAGCATTCGGGTTTATTTTTTCCTGATATAAAAATTTTTCAAATCAGGGGGGTTCCATTCTGGTACCCCGCCTTGATTTTTGAAAAAAACCTGTTTAAAATAGGAAAAAAAGTATATCGTCCTGTTCGCATAGACAGGAATATAGGAGGTAAAACAATGCAAAAATCTTTTATCCGTAAACCAATCAGCGCGCTGCTTGCGCTGCTGATGGTTCTGTCGATGTTCGCCGGCATGACGTTCACGTCGGGCGCCGCGGCAGTTACCCCGAAGTACAAAATCACCGTCAACAGTAAATCCGTGGCGAACAACGTCACGCTGCCGTATACCACGAGCGCGACCAATCTGAAAAACAAGGCCGGATACAGCTCTTATACGGTAACGTTCCTTAAAGTCTATAGGGCGAAGGACAAAATAGGGTCCATATCCGGACAGAACTTTACGATCACCAAAAGCGGATCGGAACAACTGGATATCGGTTTAAAGAAAGGAAGCAAGAACGGACATATCACACCGACGGTCACCTGCACACCGCTTACCGGCTGTGTTTTCCAGGCGACCGGATGGACCGGCAGGTATGACGGCGAGCCGCACACGATTGAGGGCGTAACCGTCACGTCCCCCGAAAGCGGCGCCACCGTCAAGTACGGCACTGTTTCCGGCACATACAATCTTACCGAGCCGCCGACCTTCACGGACGTCGGCACACATACCATTTATTATCAGGTTTCCGCAAGCGGCTGGGTAACAAAAACCGGCTCCGTCAACGTGAACATTCTGGGCAACGTTTACTATATCAAGCAGAATCCGGACGGTACCTGGCCTTCGGACGCCACCGGAGCCGAATGGGACACCCGTTCGGGCGACGATACGACGTTCAGCCTCACCAAGGCTTATGAACAATACAGCGTCAGCGGCTGGAGTACGGCGTATACCACCACCGAAGCGGATCGTACCGTCGCCCACCAGGGAGAAACCGCTTCGGTCGGGAGCGGAGTCAGTTCACTGTATGTATATTACTCTGTTGACAAATATGCCCTTACGTTCTACGCGGACCGTGAAGGACAAACGGTTTATAATACCACACAGGTCGGCTATGGCAGAGCGTTAAGCGATTATGAGCCCACGGTAGATGAAAACGGAACGTGGAGCGGCGACTTCCAGCTCAGCGACCGCAACAGCGAGCTGTTTACCTTCGGCGGCTGGGCCACCGAAGCAGGCAAGACCGTATGGAGCACGAATGGAACGGACGCTCTGCCCGAGGCGTTTGACTGGTCTCAGACCATGCCCGCCCAAAACGTGGATCTGTATCCCGTATGGGTCGCAAACTACATCCACGTCATCCTGGATGCGGGCGCGTGGGATCAGTACAATACCTACACGCAGAGCAAATACGATCCTTCTACGCCCGTGACCATGGATCAGAGCCAGGGCAGGAGCTTCTGGAAGTCCACCAACATCACGGCTGCGTCGACAGACTACGATAAATATGTGAACATGGACAAGATGAACGCCGCCACACGCACGGGATTTTCGCTGGACGGCTGGTATACCGCCAACGGCATGAAGTGGGCGCCCACGTACCTGATCGCCAGAGAATACGGCGATAAGGACGCAAACGGGAACCTGAAGCTGAGCTACGACGCGCCTTACCGCAACTATACCTATACGCTCACTCTGACGGCGAGATGGAAGCTCAATGACGCCGCGGTGAGCTACGACGTCGGGGCCGGCTCCGGCAGCATTGCCGACAGTGCGGCGTACGCCGTCGGCAGCAATATCACCGTCACGAACGAACAGCCGACGCCGCCCGCGGACACGGACGCCGGACGCTACGAGTTCAAAGGCTGGCAGGACAAAAACGGCGCCATGTATCAGCCCGGCGAGACGATCGCCTACACGGATGAATCGCTGATCGGCACGTTCGGTGAAACAAATGAGATCACGCTCACCGCAGTCTATCAGTTCATTCCCACCGCTTCGCTGAACTTCGATTCCCAGGGCGGCAGCCTGATTGATCATATCGAGCAGGACGTGGGAACCGCCGTTTCTCTGGAGACCGTCAACGCGCAGCAGCCCGCGCGCGTCGGCTATACCTTTGCCGGCTGGTATGAGGACAGCGACTGCACCGCGCCGGTCACCGGCGATATCACCATCCGGACCGGAGGCACAACGATCTACGCCAAATGGAATATTAACAGCTATACCTTATCCTTCGATTCCAAAGGCGGCACGGCGGTAGAGAGCATCACGCAGGACTACGCCACCGCGGTGACGGCTCCCGCCGAACCGACCCGCACCGGTTATACCTTCACCGGCTGGGACAAGACCGTTCCCACGACGATGCCCGCCGGCGATATGACGTTCAACGCCACGTGGCAGGTCAATACGCATACCGTCGCTTATGATACCAACGGCGGCGACAGCATGGATGCCCAGAGTCGGAACTACGGCGAATTCGTCGTGCAGCCCGTTGCCCCCACGTGGGAAGGCCACACCTTTATCCGCTGGGATTATGAAGCGGGCGGTGCAGGCGCCGTAAGCTTCCCCTTTACCATGCCGGACGAGGACGTGACGCTGAAGGCCGTCTGGAAGGAAAACCAGACAGCTCCGGGCGCGCCCGCCGCCACTGCGGACGTAAGGACTGTTACCCTGACGTGCCCCGCCGCGGATGAGGAATACATCCTTGTCGCCGCGGGCAGCGCGATTACCGAGGACGCCTGGGCGAACGCAAGAACAATGGGCAACGCGGAGGAGATTACTTTTGACGGTCTTGTGCCGAACACTGCCTATGACGTTTACGCGCGCAAAATCGGGACAGAGGAAAAGATGCCTTCTCCCGCTTCAACGGCAACAACGGTCACGACACTGAAAGCGGATCAGAACGCGCCCGCATCGCAGCCTGCGGCAGAGGCTCTGCTGACCGAAGTGGTCGTTGATCCCACACAGGATGACATGGAATATATCGTCGTTCCTCACGGTCAGACAATCCCTGCAGACGCCGTCTGGACGACGGGTGAAGACGGAAGAGTCGTCTTTGAAGACTGCGATCCCTATATCGAGTATGACGTCTATGCCAGAATGAAGGAAACGGAAAGGCAGAACGCTTCCGCTCCCTCCGCGGCCGTGACAGTGAAGGGTATGATCGACGTCTATCAACCGATCGGCGAGACGGGTCTTACCTATACGGGCGAGCCGCAGGAGCTTGTGGCTGCGCCGAGCGAAACGCCTGACGGCTACACCGTGCAATACAGCCTGGACGGCGGGACGACGTGGACAACTGTGCCGCCAACCGGAACGGAGGTCGGAGATTATACCGTCAAGGTAAAGTATGTCGGAAACGATAACAACAAGGTTTTCTATGGCAGCGATATTTCCGTGGCCATCGACGCGCAGACAGCGGCGACGGATTCCGATTTCTCCGTCGATGACGAAGCAGGCGGCACCTGCCCCCTGTGCGGGGAAGACCATTCCGGCAGCGTTTACAAAAAGTTTATCGGGATCATCCACGCGATCATTATTGTGATCCGCTGGATTTCAGGCGGCTTCAAGGGTATCTGCTGACCGATAGACGCCCCGGACCTTTCAAGCCCGACGGCATGAGAGAAACTGGGATCATTCCGTAAAAAGCAATTTCCAATTTGAGCCGGAGCCCTGCGCCCCGGCTCTTTTTATAATTGATAGAATCGTTTTCTATTGTATGCCGAAAACCCGGAGGCGTTTTCTGTCTCCGCCAATGGATTTATATATCGCCTCTGAAAAAGATCCCCAAACCAGCTTTTGCGCTTTGCTGATTTGGGGATCTTTTTGTTCGCTCCGTTGCAATGCGCACACTTTTATGCATGTGCGGCATTTGAAAGAGCGGCTTGTTTTTTACGATGTTTTTATCAGACGACGTCAACCGATTTTCCGGTCTTTGCGGATTCGTACACCGCGTCAAGGATCTTCATCAGCAGCACGCCGTCCTCGGCCTTCGCCTTGCATTCGGCATCGCCCTGCACGCTCTCGACGAAGTTTTTGACCTCCTTGTCGAAATCGGGCTGGAAGTGGAAGCCGTTGTCCCCGTGGATCACGATATCCGCGATCGCGTTGTCGTATTCGGTGTGCAGCTCAAAGGGATCCAGCGTCAGCCCCGCCTTGTCGCCGAAGAACTCAATGGTGTTGGAAGGCGCCTTCATATTCAGATTGAAGCTGGTCTCAACGCTCAGCACCGCGCCGTTGTCAAAGCGGATCATGGCCACCGCCAGGTCCTCCACGTCAAAGATCGGCTGGTCCACTTCGGTTTGGCTCTGCCATTCGCCGCCCTCCGTGATGTGGGCGCGCGCGCCGATCTTGTCAAAGGTGGCGCCGAAGACCGTCACAGGCTTCGGGGACCCCATGATATAGCGGGAAAGGTCGATGATATGGACCCCCAGGTCGATCAGCGGGCCGCCGCCGGAGCGGGACTTGTCGCCGAACCAGCCGCCGGGATATCCGCTGCGCCGCAGATACGAGGCCTTTGCGTAATATACTTCGCCCAGCGCCCCGTCCGTTACCAGACGCCGCGCCTTCGCGGCGTCGCGGCCGTGGCGGCGCACAAAGCCCAGCATCAGGAGCTTGCCCGCCTTTTCGGCCGCCGCCTGCATGGCTTCGGCCTCCTTCGCGTTCATTGCCATGGGCTTTTCGCACAGCACGTTGCAGCCCGCCTGAAGCGCCGCGATGGTGCACTCCGCGTGGGCAGAGTTCCAAGTGCACACGCTCACGATATCGAGCTGATGGTTTTTCAGCATATCATAGCAGTTATCGTACCGGTTGGGAATACCGTACCGGTCGGCGAATTCGTTGGCCTTTTTGAAATTGATATCGCAGCAGGCGACGATCTCCACGGCGTCGCCGAGCTCCAGATAACCGTGCATATGGCTGTTGGCGATGCCGCCGCAGCCGATGATGCCGAGTTTTAATGCCATAGTGTGTCCCTTTCCGCTCAGTACAGCTTTGCAAGATGGTCGGTCAGGAAGTTGACCGCGTGCCGGATGTCCTCAAAACGGGTCGCGCCCGCTTCCCGCTCGATGGTCAGGAAGCCGTCGTAGCCGATATCCTTCAGCGCCGCGAGATACGGGCCGTAGTTGACGCCGCCCGCGCCGAGGATCTTTTCCTCGTAGGTGGTCTCTCCCGTGTAGACGCCGTCCTTGGCATGGGTATGGACGATATAATCTCTGAGGACATACACGTCGTCCGCGGCGATATCGTGGGAGCACATGACGAGGTTCGCGGGGTCAAAGTTGACCTTCGCGCTCTTCGTATCGGCTCTGTCCAGGATCGCTTTGAGCTTCGGGGCGGGCTCGGGGCCCGTCTCGGTGGCGAACATCACGCCGATGGTATCGCCGTACTTGCCCAGCCGCTCAATGGTTTTGAGCATATTTGCGTAGTCCCGGCAGTTCTCATCCTCCGGCACCTTGCCGATGTGGGTGGTGATGATGTGGGTGTCAAAATCCAGCGCCAGCTCCATCATGCGCATGGTGCGCTGCACGCCCGCCTCGTTGTCCGGATCCTTGAAGTTCAGGCCGAAGTCCGCGCACAGAGCCGAAAAACACAGGCCGTTGTCGCGCACAAACTGCAAAAGCGCCTTTCTCGCGTCCTTGTCAAGGTTTTCGGGCGCCATCTCGCCGCCGGTCACATAGGGCTGCAGGCCCTTTGCGCCCAGATCTCTCGCAAGGATGACCGCCTCCTTAAAGGGGACTTCAAACGAATCCGGAATCACGCCGATCTTCATCATGGTAGGTTTTCCTCCTTTATTCAGGTCGAATTAATAGGTCGATTTCATATCGGTCTCCACCTTGGCGGATACCTTGGTCTTCGCTTTGGAGCCCGCGATCTTTTTCTGCAGAAGCTCCCAGTACAGGTCCTCGTCCATGGGCAGCGTGATCTCTTTGCCCAGCCACGAGGACAGGAACGCTGCGTTTGAGATGGTCAGGCCGTTGATGCCTTCACGGCCCTCCGCAACCAGCGGCTCGCCGCGCAAAATATGCGCCGCAAAGGCGTTCATCACGCCAACGTGCTGGTCGTTCCTGCCGTCGGTTTCGATCTTTTTCCACTCGCCGGGGACCCTGCCGAAGCCCTGCTCGGCGGTGTTTATAAATGCCTGCGTGGATTCCTCCAGCTCGTACATCCACAGCTCGTGCTCCTTGATGTTGGGGCCGATGCAGTCGATCACGAACTTCGCCCTGTCGCAGGTGATCTCCAGCCGGTTCGCGCCGGGGCAGTCGCCGGTGGTGGTGATGAACGTGCCGGTGGCGCCGTTTGGGTATTCCACATAGATGGTTACGTCGTCTTCCACTTCGATATCATGCCACTTGCCCTCATGGCAGAAGGCGCGTACCTTGCTCGGCATGCCGCAAAGCCACTGCCACAGATCCAGCTGGTGGGGGCACTGGTTGAGCATGACGCCGCCGCCTTCGCCCGCCCAGGTGGCGCGCCAGGAGCCGGAGTCGTAATACTGCTGGGTGCGGAACCAGTCGGTGATGATCCAGCTCACGCGTTTGATCTCTCCGTATTTGCCGGAGTCCAGCAGCTCCTTGAGCTTGCGGTACAGGCAGTTGGTGCGCTGGTTGAACATGATGGCGTAGGTCTTGTCGGTGGTGGCGGCAAAGTCCATGGCCTCCCGCACCTGCTTGGTGTACACGCCCGCGGGCTTTTCGCTCATGACGTGTAAGCCCGCCTTCAGCGCCTCAATGGCAAGCGGCGGGTGGGCGTAGTGGGGCGTGGCGATGATCACCGCGTCGCACAGCCCGGAAGCGAACAGTTCCTCGGCGGTGTCAAAGCACGCGATGCCCGGCACGATCTTCTGCGCCCGCTCGAAACGGGTGGGGTCGATGTCCGCCACGGCGGTCATCTCGATCTCGGGCAGACGGCCCTCGGCATAGTTTTCCAGATGCGCGCCGCCCATGTTGCCGACGCCGATCACGCCGACTCTGACTTTTTCAGACATAAAGCATATTCTCCTTTATTTCGTGGTCTTGCGACCGTCTTTTTTTTCAGTATTTGCTGAGCTGCTCCCGCAGTTTTTCATAAACCTCGTCCGGGATTTCGGGGTTGCCCGCCGAAAAGCTCGGCTGCAGCATATTGCCCGCCGCGGCAGGGTCGGTGCAGGCGGTGTCTCTGCGCCAGATATCCCTTGTCGTTTTGTCCCGGAGGTCCGGCACATATTCCGGTGTGCCGCCGCCCAGCACGCTGCGGTAGGCGAACAGCCCCGGCAAAAACATATCCAGCGCCTCGTATACGTCGATGATCTCGGCGTTCCGGTTGCCCCGGATCGCCTCCACCAGATGGTACATGGTATAGTAATCCGCGCCGCCGTGGTCCGATGCGCTCGCTTTTTCCGTAAGCGCGTCCTTTGTGGAGATCTCTTCCGCGGGTTTCGTGCTGCCGGCGGGGTTATAATAGACCCGCGTCTCGCCCAGTTTGGCCGCGTCCTCGCGCAGGCTCTCCATCCTGCCCTCGCTGCCGTAAATGCAGTACCAGAGGTTATTGTTGGAGGGCCCCACGCCGTGCAGGGATTTGATCACGGCGCCGTTTTCCATGGTCACCAGCTCCAGCCCGTAGGCGCCCGCCTTTGCGCCCATGCGGTACATGCGGGGCGTAAAGGGGCCCTCCACGCCCACGACCTGCTTCGGGCGCAGGCCCGTGATATGGATCAGCGGCCCCAGAGAATGGGTGCAGTAGTAAAACGCGCTCATGGTGTTGCGCCAGTGGTCGGGGTCGCCGAAGGAGCAGCGGTCCCAGATCTCCTCGCAGTTGTGCATGTACTCGCCCTCGGCGTACTCCAGCTCGCCGAGCTTTCCTGCCCGGTAGTATTCGCGCATCTTGGAGGCGGAGGGCAGGTAGACGCAGTTTTCGGCGTAGGCGTAGATTTTGCCGGTCTTTTCCACGGCTTCAACCAGCTCTACCGCTTCCTTCATGTTCTGTACGGGCAGCACCTCGCTTAAAACGTGCTTGCCTGCCAGCATACACTTAATGGCGTAGGGCGCGTGCTCGTTGCCGTAGTTTGCCAGTACCACGCAGTCCATGTCGTGCCGCAAAAACGAGTCAAAATCCGTATACATGGCGATATTCGCCGTATCGCCGATGTATTTTGAAAGCTCGTTCAGCCGCTTTTCGCTTCTGTCGCACACCGCCACAAGCTCGGCGGAGCCCGAATGGACGCAGTAGTCCATCATCGTGATGCCGCGCCCCGCGCCGAACACGCCGATCTTCACCTTTTTCGCAAGGGAAGAGCGGTACACTTTTTTATACGGCGTCGCGTCCTCGTACAGCATCTGCACGCTGTCGATCCCGTACTCCTCCAGCACCGCCTGCCAGCGGTCGGTCATGCCCATGGCGTATTCCACGGGCAAAAAGTTTGCCGAAAGGTAGCCCTTCACCGCGCCCTTGCGCCACTCGTCGGTGGTCAGAAGCGCATATTTCACGCCGTCCGCCTTCAGCTTTTCCTGCGCGACGTAGTTCAGGTACTTGGCAAGCCCCTTGCCGCGGTAGTCGGTGCGGATCGCCACCATATGCACGTCGCCGATGCCAAGCTCTTTGATTACAAAGGCGGTCACGGTGCCGATGTGCTCCCCGTTGTGGTCAAGAAAGAAAACGTCCTTATACAAATCGATGTTTTCGTTTTCCGTGATGCTGCCGTCAAACGCGCCTTCGTCCGCGTCGTCGCCGACAAGCCCGTTTTTACAGCAGGCAACCCAGGCGGTCTTGTCCGCTTCGGTCCGGTAGTTGGAAAACGAATACCCTTCCGGCAGCGTATACGCCGGGATCGGCGTATCCGGCAGCCAGTACATTTTGAGCTGTGCCATGGCGCCTCCCTCTTACCCGATCAGGGACTGCATGAACGCCCAGGATTCCTCTGTCGCTTTGAACGCGTCGCCGTCAGCCCAGTTGTCGTCCTGTTCGTACATGATGTAGGGGATCTCCAGCTCGCAGGCGGCGCGGTAGCAGGCGGCAAGGTCCACCTGTCCTTTGCCAAGGGAAACGAACTTCCGCGCGCCGTCTCCGTCAATGATATAATCCTTGAAATGCAGGACCTTTACGCGGCCCTTCATGCGTTTGAGGATCTCCACCGGGTCCTCGCCGCCGTAGTCGATCCACGCCACGTCCGGGATAAAGTGCAGCAGCGCCGGGTCCGTTTCGTCGATCAGGACGTCGATCATGCGTTTGCCGCAGTCGCTTAAGGTCCGGAACTCAAAATCGTGGTTGTGGTACTGGAAGGTCATGCCCTCCTTCACACAGGCGGCGCCGATCTTTTCAAGGCTTTCGGCAAACGGCTTGACGGCGGCATAGGTATCGCGGCAGTCTCCGGGCGCGGCGCCGAGGCCCAGCGCGTCGCAGCCGATCACCTTGTGCTCGGCAAGCAGGGCGGGCAGGTCGTTTTTCATGCGGTCAAAGCTTTTGTGCGTCACGCAGACCTTTATCCCGTGTTTGTCAAGGATCTCCTTTTGCGTTTCGGCGGGAATATCGCCGATGGCTGAGATCTGTACGTCCGTCACGCCCATCCCGGCGAGCCGCGCGAGCGTATTGTCAAAGTCCTCTGCGGTCTGGATAAAATCCCTGAGCGTGTAAAGCTGGATTCCCATCACTGGTTTTATCATTTTGAGATCCCCCTTTTAATTGGTCGTTTATGATTTTAAAGAGTTCTTTTCGGAATGTCAATAGTAAAATATAAATTTAAGAAAAAAGCGCGCTGCCGTTTCACTTCCAACTTCTGCTTGACGCAAAATAAAATTGTGCTATATTGCAATCTGCTCGGGCGTTAAACTGCAATTTGCCCGTGGACATAAAAAACGGAAAGCGCCGGCGCGGCTTTTTCGTACCGGACGCCTGTCTGCCGCTCTGAAAAAAGGAAAGTTTAAGGCAACACCGCATAATTCCGGTGTGCGGATTGCGCAGTAGATTTTTTCGTCAGATTGTACAGATTTGACGCCGTCAACCTGGCGGTTGGCAAGGAAAATCTGTGCAGGATGACGGAATAAAGATCAAGCAAGGCG
>JAFRNP010000065.1 GCA_017430145.1 Clostridia bacterium | reverse complement strand
GCTCGCAGCTAAATTGCTCGCTGGCGCTCGCAGCTAAATTGCTCGCTGGCGCTCGCAGCTAAATTGCTCGCTGGCGCTCGCAGCTAAATTGCTCGCTGGCGCTCGCAGCCAAATTGCTCGCTGGCGCTCGCAGCTGAATAGTAGCTCGCGAAGCGAATTTAGCTCGCCGTAGGCGAATTTAGCTTCCGAAGGAAATTTAGCTCGTCGTAGACGAATTTAGCTGCGTCGCCTGCGACGCCTGCGGCGTTCCGAATTTGTTACTTTCTTACTTTGATACTTTGATACTTTTATAAAATAAGCGCGGGCCTGCCAAAAGCAGGTCCGCGCCGGTTTGCGTTTTACCTTTTTTATTTCACGGCTTTCAGAAATACGCTGACCTTTCTTACCATGCCGACAAAAAGACCGACGACGGTGGTTGCGATCAGCAGACTTCCGATCGCGCTGCAGACAGCGGACAGAACCTTCATGCCAGATTGCCTCCTTTATCGGGCGGAAAAAAACGGAAATTGCCCGTAGAATTCAACAAATAATCGGATCTCATATTTGCATTTTTAGTATAGTTTATAAATATGAATAAACGGGAAACAAATTATATCGTTTTTGCAACAAGATTATGAATTTATTGTGAACGACCGGGCGCGTTTTTCAGAACGTCCAGCACTGCCTGCATATCCGGCGGAGGCGGTACGCAAAAAGAAAGGGGCTCAGCATGGATCGGATGCAAAAAGGTCAGCCGTTCACAGTGCAGCGCCGCGCGGGGGATCAGTGCGTCGTTTCCTCCGTACATGGTATCGCCTGCCAGCGGCATGCCGAGATGCGCAAAATGGACGCGGATCTGATGGGTACGCCCCGTTTCAAGTTTTACGCGTACCAGCGTCATCTCCGGGGTGGTTATGAGCGACTCCCAATGGGTGACGGCGCGTTCTCCGGGGCTGCCGACGGCGCGCAGCGTCTTGTTCGGGTCCGGCCGGCAGATCGGCGCGTCGATGGTCCCGCTGCCCGAAAGGCTGCCGCCTACGACGGCGAGGTACTGCTTTTCGTAATTTCCCGAAAGCTTTGCGGCGCTCACCTTGTTGAGGGCGCAGAGCACCAGGCCGGACGTGAATTTATCGAGCCTGCCCACGGCGCGGAACACCGGTACGCCCGCGCCCTTTGCGGCAAAATACGCCGCCACCTGATTGGCGAGCGTGTCGCCCTGGTGGTTGTGGGTGGGGTGCAGGGCGAGGTCGCCGGGCTTGTTGAGCACCAATACGTCCGCGTCCTCATAGACGATATCCAGCGCGTCGGCGGCGCTTTGGGACATTTCGCAGTTTTCCTCCGGCAGCGTGACGGTCAGCAGGTCGTCCGTATGTACCGGGTCTACGGTGCGGACGGGCGCGCCGTTCAGCTTCAGCGCCCCGGGCGTATGCCGCAGCCGGGTGACGGCCCTTGCGGAAAACGCCAGAGAGCCGCGCAGAAAACGGATCAGTTTTTCGCCGTCAAAAGCGGCGGGAATACGGTATTCGATGGTTCTTGCCACGCGTCAGGCCTCCGTTGTGTCGGTTGCAGGTGTTTTGATCTTGCCTTTTTGTTTATTTTACCTTTTTTTTACAACTGCGTCAATAAAAAAGATTGAAAAGCCCTCCGGTTTATGATAGGATAACAAAAGAAAACCCGTCAGCCTTCGTTCGGCGGACGGCAGAAAAGGGGAAAAGATATGGCCGAACAGAAATTTGCATTGCCGCGTGCATCCACGCCCGAAGAAGTCGGGATCTCCTCCGCATGGGTCGCGGACTTTATGAATAAAATTGAGGAGCGGCGCGTGAACCTGCATTCGTTTATGATCGTAAGAAACGGACGGGTGGCGGCGGAGTGTTACCGCTTTCCGTTTACAAAGGACCGGCCGCACGCCATGTATTCGGTCAGCAAGACCTTTACCGCGACCGCGGTGGGCATCGCTGCTGCCGAGGGACTGCTGTCGCTGGACGACAAGGTGGTCTCCTTTTTCCCGGAGCTCTTTCTTCCGGCGGATCCGCGTCTCGAACAGATGACGGTCAGGCATCTTCTGAATATGACGGCTGGCAAAGACGTGAACGTCCTCAGCGATAAATCCAAAGGCAAGTGGGCGGAGTGCTTTTTTCATTCCCCGTGGTTTAACGAGCCCGGCAAGGAATTCCGGTACATCAGCGAAAATACCTATATGCTCAGCGCGATCGTCAACCGCGCAGCGGGGATGTGCATGCGCGATTTCCTCGAGCCCCGTCTGTTTAAGCCCCTTGGGATCGACTATCCGTTCTGGGAGACCGATGAAAACGGGATCGAAGCCGGCGGCTGGGGACTGTACTGCAAAACCGAGGATATCGCAAAGCTGATGCTTTGTTATCTGCAAAAGGGAACGTTCAACGGGCGGCAGGTGATCCCCGAAGAATTCGCCGAGGCGGCGCCCCGCGTGCAGACGGACAACAGCGCGTCAAGCTCCGCTTCGGATTCCGCCGCCGGGTACGGCTACGGGATCTGGCGTTCGGCGCGTAAGGATACCTATCGGGCGGACGGCATGTTTTCCCAGTTCAGCATCGTACTGGAAGATAAAAACGCGGTGATGGCCGTTACCGCAGGCATCCCGCTGGAGCAGGAGGCGCTGGATTTCCTGTTTGAGGACCTGGAGCGGATGTTCCTTGAAAACGCGGACGAGGAGACGCTTCCCGTTACGGGACTGTACGACCGGCTGGCTGCCGCCGCCATTGAAACGCCGTCTCCGGCGACTTCATCGCCGCTGCAGCTGACGGTGGAAGGCAGGAACATCCACTTCCGGAAAAAGATATTTCTGAACCTGATCGGCTTCCCGATGAGTATGCTGCCTCTGGCGGTCACCTTTATGGCAAACGACCGCGCCGGCAACATCGACGACGTCTGCTTCCACTTTGATGAAGCGTCCCTGACGATCTCCTGGCGGGAGGGGGATGAGGCGAACACCGTACGTGCCGGGATGAACGGACGGTTCTGCTACGGCGAGATGACGCTCGGCGGCGTGGACTTCCACGTTTCGGCAACCGCCGAATGGCGGTCGGACGACCGCCTGTATATCCAGATCCGTCCGCTGGAGACCATCGGCAAGCGGATGCTGGAATTCCGTTTCCGTACGGGCGACCGTGTTGTAATGACGCCTTCCAGTGATCCGGATACCCATGAGATCACGCGGTTTTTGCGTCAATGCCTGTTTGACGCCTTTAAAAATCCGGTGATCCAAAGGGTGGGCGCCCTTGCGCTGAAAGCCCTGCCCGGCATCGTGGAACCGAAACATTACGGACGTTTTTGCTGAACGGCCGTCAGTAAAATAAAAAGGAACGCTTCGGAAAATGAGGCGTTCCTTTTTTTGTCAGCAGTCGTTTTGTTCCTCTGCAGCTTCGTTCTCAGGATTTATATTCTCTGTATTCTCGTTCTCGGGATCTGTATTCTCTGCATCTTCGTTATCAGGATCATTATTTTCTGTATTTTGTTTTTCCTGCATTCCGGCGTCCGCCTTTTTCTTCTTTTTCGGCTCCAGCACGAACTTTTTGATCAGGAACCAGGCGACGCCCACGGGAATGCACAGGATGACGATAAAAATGATCTTGTCCATGGGGATCCAGGCAAACACCGCGTCGCCGATCAGGGTGAACAGAATGACGCGCCAGCTGATCCCGAGCAGCGAAAACAGCGCGTAGGGCAGGTACCTGCAGCCGGAGGCGCCGTAAAACAGGCTTAAAAGGTCAATGGGGAACGCCGGGATGGCGCGGATCGCCAGCAGTACCTTATTGTTGCTGCCGAGGTCCTTTTCGATGATCTTTCTGCCGGCTGCCCGTTTGGATAGCAGACGGTAAACGGCTTCTTTCCCTAAAAAACGTCCCAGCCAGTAGGTAGCGCTGACCTCAATGAAGATCCCGACAAGGTTCACTGCGACAGCCGTGACCGGCGGCAGGATCGCGCCGACCGCTACGTAGACCAGCGACGCCGGCACCACGAAAACGAGCGCTTTCACCAGATAGACCGCCAGGATCACTGCGATCATGACAGACGTGTGGTCGGTAAAGGAGACAAGCTGTCTGACGTCGAGCTGCGAAAGGGTGTCGTAGTTGAAAATGGCGATCAGAAACAGCGTCAGCGCGACTGCGGTGCGCAGCAAGATCGAAAATATCTCCTTCTTTTTCATGCTTCGGGACGCGGCATCTCCACACGGTAGATGCTTTTTTCGGAGATGTCGATATAGGGGATGAAGATCGGCGGGACGCCGGCGTTGACCGTAAAGGTCGATACGACGGACTTGACGTACGGGAAAAGCGCGTCGTAGGTCTTGACGTGCAGGACCTCCTTCGCGACGCCAGGCGCCGTGACAAAATGCCCGACAAGCGTCATGTCCAGATGGAATTTCGCCGTGTGCGCCTTGTCGTAGACCTTGATCTTGAATTCGCCCCGGCAGGTGTTGTTGTCAGAGTAGCCGACGTTGTAGGAGTATTCGTACCCCAGCTCCATTTTGACGGCGCCCTTCGTCTGGTTTTCAAAGGTGAGCGCCTCCACACGATACGATTTCAGTTCAAATTCCTTCATATTGATCCTATCCTTGCTTTTTTATGCGAAAATAAGCAAAATCCGCATATAGTATTTACAGCATAGCACAATTTAAAAGAAAAAACAAGAGCCAATCTGCCGTATAGAAAAAGGATACGCAGGACGCTGAATGGAAATGACAGGCAAATATCTGTTGTGCAACCGCAGGTTGACATTATTTTGTCGCCTGTCTCCGCTTGACGTTCAGTATCCGATGCTGTATAATTGTGATCAAATCCGATACTGTGACGAAAAGAGGAACGGAATCTATGACCCTGGGAGAAAAAATAGCGGTAATGCGCACGCTTGCCAACCTGTCGCAGGAGCAGCTTGCGGAAAAACTGCAGGTATCGCGTCAGTCGGTCTCCAAATGGGAGTCGGGAAAAAACGCGCCGGATCTGACGACGCTCTTGAAAATCGCGGACGTTTTCGGCCTGACCACCGATGAACTTTTGCGGGATGAGCTGCCGCTTTCCCCGACCTATATCGAGCCGCTGTTCCGCCCGAAGGAGTCCGTGAACGAAAAGCTGAAGTACTTCGGCACCGACGGTTTCCGCGGAGAGGCGGGGGAGGCGCTTACGGCGGAACAGACGTTCAAGATCGGGCGGTTCCTCGGCTGGTACTTTTCCGCCGCCCTGTCCGGCAGGCCCGTCAACCACAAAGCGCGGGTCGTGATCGGCAAGGATACGCGCCTTTCAAGCTACATGTTCGAGTACGCCATCGTCGCCGGGCTGACGGCTTCGGGCGCGGACGTGTATATGCTGCACGTCACCACCACGCCCTCCGTCTCCTACGTGGTGCGGCAGGACGGCTTCGACTGCGGCGTGATGATCTCCGCCTCCCATAACCCGTATTACGACAACGGCATCAAGCTAATAAACGCCAACGGCGAAAAGATGGAGGATGCTGTGCTGCTGTTGGCGGAGAAGTATCTGGACGGGGACCTCAGGCAGTTTGAGACGGAAAACGGGGACCTGCCCGCCGCGAAACGGGAAAAGATCGGCAGGATCACCGACTACACCGCCGGGCGCAACCGGTACGTGGGGTACCTGATCTCGCTGGCGGCGAACTCCTACCGGCCCCTGCACATCGCGCTGGACTGCGCGAACGGCGCCTCCTGGATGATCGCCCGCGCGGTTTTTTCGGCGCTGGGGGCGAACATCAGCGTGATCGGCGACGAGCCGAACGGGCTGAACATCAACGAGAACATCGGCTCCACGCAGACCGGGAAACTGCAGAAGTTCGTGCGGGAGAACCGCTGCGACGTGGGCTACGCCTTCGACGGCGACGCGGACCGCTGCATCGCGGTAGATAACGAAGGCAATATCGTCAACGGCGACCACATCGTCTATATCCTCGCCGTGATGCTGCGAAGGAAAGGGCTCCTCAAAAACAACGCGGTGGCAGCCACGGTGATGTCGAACCTCGGCTTTTTTAAGGCGCTGGAAGAGGCGGGCATCGGCTGCGTGCAGACCACCGTCGGCGACAAATTCGTATACGACGCGATGGTGGAGCACGATCTGAGTATCGGCGGCGAGCAGACGGGCCACACCATCCTCGGCAAATACGCCTCCACCGGCGACGGGATCCTGACGGCGATCATGCTGACCGAATGTATGATCGAGAGCAAAAAGAGCTTGAAGGAACTGGCTTCGCCCGTGAAGATGTACCCGCAGACCGTAAAGAACGTCACCGTGAAAAACAAGGCGGCGGTCACGGCGGACCCGGTGGTCCGGGCGACGCTGGAACAGATCTCGGGGGAGCTCGGGGACGCCGGGCGGATCCTGCTCAGGGAGAGCGGCACGGAACCGGTGGTCCGGATCATGGTGGAGGCCACCACCCGCAAACAGTGCGACAGCTGCGCCGCAAGGCTTGCGGAATGCATTCTGAAACAAGGGTATAACTGGAAGGGAGAATAAAATATGTGCGGCATTATCGGAACGATCGGTGACAGAAATATCGTCCCCGCCCTGATCGGGGGGCTTCGGCAACTGGAATACCGCGGGTACGATTCCGCGGGCGTTGCGGCGATCACGCAGGCGCATACGCTCGCCCGCGTGCGGACCGAGGGCAAGATCGCGTCTCTGGATGAAAAGGTCACGGCGGCGAAGCTTGAGGCGCCCATCGGCATCGGGCACACCCGCTGGGCGACCCACGGCGCGCCGGTGGAGCGCAACGCGCACCCGCATTTTTCGCCGGACGGCAGATTTGCGGTGGTGCACAACGGCATCATCGAAAACGCCTCGGAGATCAAGTCGATGCTGTTAAAGGGCGGTGTGTTTGCCTCCGATACCGATACCGAGGTGATCGCGCACCTGCTGCAGCTTTATTACACCGGGGACGTCGTGCAGGCGATCCGTGACACCTGCCGCAGGCTCAGAGGCGCCTGGGCGCTGGCGATCCTCTGCCTCGATACGCCCGATACGCTCTACGGCGCCGCCAGCGGCAGCCCGCTGCTGGCAGCAAAGGGGGAAAACGGCGTGTATCTTGCCTCCGACGCCATCGCGATCCGGGAGAAGGCCGTCGGCTGCCGCCTTCATAAAGGGGAGATCTGCGCACTGGATAGAGACGCGCTGCGCTTTTTTGACGCCGAAGGAAAACCCGTTTTTAAGGAGCTGGCGCCGGTTTCCGCCAATGAAAACGATACCGATAAGGGCGCTTACGCCCACCATATGCTGCGCGAGATCATGCAGCAGCCCGACGCCGTGGGCAGGACGCTTTCCCCGCTGATCGAAGACGGCAGGGTCGTCATCGACGACGGCGTGCTGTCAGCGGACTTTGTAAAAAACGGCCTGCGGGAGATCAAGATCGTCGCCTGCGGCTCGGCGTACCATACGGGCATGACCGGCGCCATGCTTTTTGAGCGGCTGTCACGGGTATCCGCCCGGGCGGAGATCGCGTCGGAATTCCGATACGCCTCCCCGCTGATCGACGAAGGAACGCTTGCGATCTTCGTGTCGCAGAGCGGCGAGACCGCCGATACGCTGGCGGCGCTCAGGCTCGCAAAGGAGCGGGGCGCAAAGATCCTCTCGATCGTCAACGTGCCCGGCAGCGCCATCGCCTCCGAGAGCGACTGCGTGATCCATACCAAAGCCGGGCGCGAGATCGCCGTCGCCACCACCAAGGCGTATTCGGCGCAGCTCTCGGTGTTCTACGCGCTGGCGATCCGTCTGGCTTCCCTCAAAGGGGAGATCGACGAAGAGACGGCGCGCCGACTCGCGCACGAGCTGGCGGCGCTGCCCGACCGGATCGCCGAAACGATAGAGGTTTCCGTCGCGCCCGCGAAGGCGCTTGCCGAACAGATCTATGCGCGCCCCGATATGTTCTTCATCGGCAGGCAGCTCGATTTTGCCACTGCCACCGAAGGGTCCCTGAAGATGAAGGAGATCAGCTATCTCAACTCTCAGGCGTACGCCGCGGGCGAGCTCAAGCACGGCACCATCTCGCTGGTGGAGCCCGGCACGCCCGTGATCGCCGTCGCCACCGATCCCGCAGTCGCCGCGAAAACGCAGTCGAACGTCTGCGAGGTGAAGGCGCGGGGCGCAAAGAGCGTTGCCGTTGTGACCCGTTCGCTGGCGCCCGCCTTTGCGGACGCGGACGTGGTGTTCACGGTGCCGGATACGTCGCCGTATTTTGCGGGCTCCCTTGCTGTTCTGCCGCTGCAGCTTCTGAGCTACTATACGGCGCTGAAACGCGGCTGCGATATCGACCAGCCGAAAAACCTTGCGAAGAGCGTAACGGTGGAATGACCGCATGCTTAAACGGGCGCATACGCTGCTTTCGGGCAGCGTATGCTTTTCCTTTTTAAAAGACAGGTGTCGGTTTTTTCGATCCTCCGAAAAAGTTCTTGACGGCGTCGGCTTTTATCCTGTATAATAGATATAATATAATTTATAAAAATCTTTTATTTTCAGGAGGAATGACGATGAAGATCCGACACACTAAGCTTTTGTGCGTACTGTTCTCGGTATTCCTGCTGCTGGGCATGCTGCCGGCGGCCACCGCTTTTGCGGCGACGTCCGGCACGTGGGGCAGCGGGACGCATAAGATCAGCTACGCCTATGCCGACGGGATCCTGACGATCAGCGGCAACGGCGATGAGATCACAAGTCCCAGCAACTATACGGGGTCCGGCAGCTATCTGCCGTGGCAGAACCAGTCCTATACCAATTCCATTGAAGAGGTCGTGTTTGACGCGCCGAATCTGGCAAAGATCGGCGGCAACGCATTCAAAAATCTGTACGGGCTGAAAAGGATCACGATCCCGGATACGGTCACGACCATCGGCTGGTACGCGTTCCAGGGTTGTTCAGCACTGGAGGATCTCTATTGGCCGTCCAGCATCACGGCGGTGGACGTGTACATCTTCAAAGACGCCAACGTGAAGCGTATGCACATCGACAGTCTGGAATCGATCTATTCGGTCGGGCACCTGGGCGCGTACAACAGCGCCCTGATGGACCGCGTCATCGACACGAACCCCTGGGGCCATGCCGAGGCGATCTATATCAATGACGAAAAGGTGACCGATTTTACGCCGCCGCAGGATATGACGGTGATCCCTTCCCTGGTTTTTTGCGGCGCGCCGTTTGAGACGGTCACGCTGCCGGAATACGTGACCGCCATCGATACCTACGCGTTTTTCGGCTGCAAACAGCTGCAGAGCGTTCAGTTTGCGGAGAATTCCGCCGTCACATCCATCGGCGCCTCCGCCTTCAGAAAGAGCGGCCTGCCGTCCTTTACGTTCGCGGACAGCGTTGAAACCGTCGGGGAATACGCCTTTGCGGAGTGTACGGACCTGGCGAGCGTGACCTTCGGCGAGGGGCTGACGACGCTCTCGGACCATATGTTTTATAAAGATACCGCGCTGGCGGACCTGTATGTCAAGCCAACGCTGACGACCGTTTCGGAATACGCCACCCAGTATATGTCCGTTGGGGAAGAATACGGCGACGTCTGGTATTACGGCACCAAGGCGATGCGCGACGAGCTGATGACCTTTGCGTCCTATAACAATATCCTCAGCTACGACTGGCACTTTTTACAGGACTTCACGGTCAGCCACTACTATGAGGACTTCACCGGGGCCGGAACGTATCTGGCGCCTGAGACCGAGAGCCGGTCCGCCTTCTCCGGCGTGACCGTACTCGCGGAGGATTATAAGCGCACGGTCCCGGGGCTCACGTTCACGGGCGCTATTCCGGAGTCGATCGTTCTGCCCGACGCCTACGGCAGCGACGAGGAAGCAATGCTCATGGACCTGTACTACGCCCGCAGCAAGTACGCGGTCGCTTTCTATGCCGAAAACGGAGAGGACCTTCTTTCCTCCGGCGAATTCTATTACGGGGAGACGCCCGTGTTCAGCGGCGAGCTGCCCGCAAAGGCGGAGGACGCCGCCGCGACCTATACGCTGTACTGGCGCGATATGGCGGACGGAGGCGAAAGATATCTGCCTGCCGACCTGCCCGAAACGACCGCCGCCGTCAATTACCGCGCGGAGTTTGCGGCGACTCCGAAGACCTATGCGGTCACCGTGTCCGCTGCGGAGGGCGTCACGCTGACCGAAACGCCCGCTTCCCCTGCGCCCTACGGCGAGGCTGCCGTGAAGTTTACGGTGGACGACGGCTATGACGCGAGCGCCCTGACGGTGACGGTGGACGGCGTGGCTGTCGACCCGACCCTTACAGACGGCGTATATACCGTCGCGTTGTTTGTGGAAGCCGAGACGACCGTTTCGATCGGTTTTGTGCAGCTTGATTTTACCCTGACTGTGAAAAACGGCTATGATGACAATGATCTGACCTATACCGGAAGGGCCGGCGAGAGCGTGACGGTCGCTTCCCCGACCCGCGAGGGGTACGCGTTCACCGGCTGGACCGGCGATACCGACGGGCTTTCCGGCACGGCCTATACGTTCGGCAGCGCCGACGCTGAAATCACCGCCACCTGGTACGATACTTCTGACGCAAATGCGGCGATCACTGCAGCCGGAACGGTCACGGGATCGGGCGACTATGAGACCGCCTATACCGAAACGCTGGCAGGCTACGTGACGGCGCTTGAAAACACGCTTGCCGCCGTGCCCGCCGACGCCGATACCATCGCTTCGGCGCTGGGCGCCCTGCAGACGGCGATTGCCGACGCGGAGAACCACCGGATCCCCACCTATACGCTGACCGTAAATAACGGCTATGACGCGGGCGCCCTGACCTATACCGGAAGGGCCGGCGAGAGCGTGATGGTCGCTTACCCGACCCACGAGGGGTACGCGTTCACCGGCTGGACCGGCGATACCGACGGGCTTTCCGGCACGGCCTATACGTTCGGCAGTGCCGACGCTGAAATCACCGCCACCTGGTACGATACGGCCGCCGCCAGCACGGCGATCACTGCGGCCGAAACGGTCACGGGTTCGGGCGACTATGAGACGACGTATACCGAAACGCTGGCCGGCGACGTGACGGCGCTTGAAAACGCGCTTGCCGCCGTGCCCGCCGACGCCTCTGTTATCGCTTCGGCGCTGAGCACCCTGCAGACGGCGCTGGAAGAAGCGGAAGACCACCGCGTGCAGACCTGGTCTCTGACGCTGGTCCTTGCCGGCGGGACGTACCGCGGGAGCACAGACGACGTTGTGATCCCGTTTCGTGCCGACGACGCGGCGATCACGCTGCCGACCGACGTCACGCGCGACGGCTGCACACTTCTCGGCTGGTACACCGCCGACGACGTGAAGGTCTCCGCGGTCACCCCGGCGGACTGTACGGCGGACGTGGTCCTGACGGCAAAATGGCAGATCTCCGACGCGGTGATCAATAAGGCTCTGAACGACGCAAACGCCCTGATCGCGGATGCCGGCGACGCCTACTGTAATTCCCTTGCCGACGCCCTGCGCCCGCTTGCGGCGGACCTTGCGGCACAAAGGGCGCTCGACCCGCGCGACGACGCGGTCATCGGGGAGCTTGTTGACGCTATCAACGCGCTGGTCGCCGATAAAGACAGTTACAAGCACGATTGGGGCCCCTGGGAGGTCGTTGTGCCCGCCACCTATGAGGCGGACGGCTATGAGGAGCGCGTCTGCCGCCGCGGAGGCGAGGTCCAGCGCCGCACGCTGACGGTCAGCGAGACCGCGGACCGCCCGATCAAGTTCAATAATATCTCTAAAATGTACTATATCATTGACGTACGCGACGGGTACGATCTGTACAGATCCGAAACCTTTATGTGGTACTCTGCCGCGGATCTCAGGTTCCGCGTGTATACCTACACGAATTTTGCGTATGACAGCTATGAGGTGTATGTGAACGGTGTGGCTGTTCAGGCAGATGAAAACGGGTATTATACCGTTCCCGCAGGCAGCGGGCTTGCAACGGTCAGTATCCTGCCCGCCTCCGTCAATCAGAACAGCGGCAGCAAGACCAACCTCTGGGAGTGGCTGATCCGTCTGTTGAACAGCTTTGTTGACATGTTCAGGAGCATTTTCAGCAAGTGACCGCATAAAATGAACGTTGCGCCCGTCTTTTCCGGACCGGCGCAACGCGTACACAGGTTTGTATCAAAAAATATACGCCGCCGACAGTTCATGCTGCCGGCGGCGTATTAATGATATGCGGTTTAATGGCTCAGGCCAGGTCTGTATAGGGCAGGACCAGTCTTGCAAGCGATGCCGCCACAAGACGCGCGGTGTTATAGACGGAATCGATATCAAGATAATAAACGATATCGGTGGAGGTGTCGATATAAGGCGGCGACGCAAGGCCGTAGTCCGAACCGTGGGAACGGGAGTAGTCAATACAGCGCCAGGAGAGAGTGATGGCAGGCATGCCCGCTCTGCGGAAAGGGATCATATCCGTAACGCCTGCGCGTACAGGGGAGTAGTACCCGGCTTCACCCAGATTCCCGAGCGCCGCCTTTGCCTCGTCTACCGCGCGGCTGCCCACGTTTGCATAGGCGGCGGAGGTGTAGTAGGAATTGGGCGCCGGCTCGGTGCTGACGGTGATATAGTAATTATATTTCGGCGAGTAGCGGTCGTTGGGTTTTCCCTCCATATCCATATTGAATACGATTTTGTGCCGCGCTTTTTCGGAGCCGGACAGGCTGTTTACGTAGGCGTTTGCGCCGTAAAAACCCTGTTCTTCACCGGCGGTAAACAGGAACCGCAGCTCCACGCCGTAGTCGTCCTGCATGAACAGAAAACGCTTGGCGATCTGCAGGAGCGTGACCGTGCCGGAGGTGTTGTCAAGCGCCCCGCCGGTCCCCCGGGAGGTGTCGTAATGCGCCATCACCAGAAGGATGTCCGGGTTTTGGACCTTCGTCGGGATCACGGCAAGAATATTTCTGCCAAGCATCCCGTCCCGGTAAAAGTCCAGTTTTTTGCAGCAGACGCCTCTGGTGAATCCGTAATAAACAAGCCTCTCGTAAATGCTGTCTCCCGCGTTGTTCTGTGTGGAGTTCCACCAGCTTCTGACGCCGATATCCTCTGCGATCCAGCGGATATTGTCGTCAATGTCCTCATAGGAGACGCTGTCCGGGAAGGACTGCAGCCAGGCTGCCCGCAATTCCTCTTTCGTAGGGGCGGGCGGGTCAGGCGGGGGCTGGATCTTCAGCTCCTCCAACCCGACGCTGGCGCGCAGAGTCAGACGCGCGTCGTCTGCGGAAACACTGCCGTTGCCGTCGTAATCCGCCAAAGATTCCGACTCCTCGCTAAAAGTTTCCAGATCTACGCTGCGCCGCAGGATCAGACGCGCATCGGTCGCTGTGACCTGTCCGTCAAGATCCACGTCGCCGTAGTATTTTTCGCCCTCCGCGGCGGCGGTCAGCGCCGGTATCATCAGAAATGTGACGGAACAAAGCAGGCTCAGGAAAAGGGCCGCGCTTTTTTTGAATACCGGTTTACCCGGAAATGAAACGTGCATGGTCGGTACCTCCGTAAATTTTAAATCCTTTCTTTTTATAAGATTCGCCTGTCGCAAAAAGTGTTGCGGCGGTGTTAATAATAACGGATCTTTGTAAAAAGCTCCAATATCTGTTTTCCGTTTGGGGTGAGCAGGGAAGCCGGTTCAAACGCGACGCCGTAAACGGGATATTCCCGGTGCATCAGCGCCGTGATCTCGTTGTTTTCATCGACGGCGGTAACGGCAAGGGATTCCGGCATGTCCTGCGGAGAGACGGTCAACGTCCGGATCAATCCCACGGGCGCTGTGCGCGGCAGGCTGCGAAAGATCGGGCATGCGACGTCAAACGTGACGTTTGCCTGCCTGCCGGAGGTCGGCGCTTTTGACGGCACGATCCTGTCGCCGAACGCCGCGGCGACGGCGAGAAGCCCGATCCCGATCCCGAGGATCGGAAACTGCGGCGCAAACTGCCGGACAAGGGCAGGCAGCACCGATCTGCCCGGCGCGGCCGGTCCGGATGCGATCACGAGGCGGCCCGGCGCGAGGGCGGCGACCGCATCAGGGCTGGCGTCCTTTCCGTCAAGGACCCTGACGTCGGGATCAAAGACCCGCAGGTATTCCTGCAGCGTCATACTGTAGTTTCCGCCGTTGTCGATCAGAACGGTCATAGCGTCGTCTCCTCCTCATCCTTCGGCGTTTCGTATCCGCTTACGGCAGCGCCGATCAGCGGCGCCGTCTGATCCCGAAACAGGTCATAAACGTAAGCAGGTTCGGTTTCGGCTGTGACCTCAACGCCGGCGGCGGCAAAGAGCGTGCCGTCGTGACAGGAAAGGATCGAAGATGCATAAACAGCGTCGGAATCGCCGGAAAGGGAAGCCAGGAAAAATATGCCGCCGAAGAGCTCCCGCGGTGCACTTTCGAGACGGTCTGCGATCGGTTCGCAGGCTTTGGCTGGCGCGCCGATGGACGCCGGGACCGGCAGAAGGGACCGGAGCAGCCCGAAGGCACCGGTTTGGGTCAGCGGTTCGCCGCAGACGGCGGAGCAGAAGCCCGAAGCCCGCGGGGAGGATACCGGCTTATGAAAGGCGCAGATCGTAACGCTTTCGCGCCGGCAAAGCCGCAATAAAAAGTCACGGGCTATATCGACCTCCAGCGTATGTGCCGCCTGTAAGGGGTCGTCGGCGCTGGTTGGAAGGGCGGGGCATGACGGCGTTTTTGCCTGCAGCTGCGAACGGAGAAACCGGGTAAGGGTTTTGCCGCGCAGACTGAAATAGGGGGCGGCGGCGCCGCCGACGGTCTCGGTTTTACCAAAAGAGAAATAAAACTGCCCTGCCGAAACGTCGTCCAGCTGCCGCTGACGCAAGGCACTTAAAAGCCCGCCGCAGAAGGGCGCCTGCAAGAGGTTGGAAAGCGTAAGCCTGTCTGCGCAGGCCGTCATGATCCGCTCCTGCGCTTTCTTTGCCATAACGATGAAACGTTCGGGAGAATAGGTGGGGAACGGGTCGCAGAGAAGCTCTCCGGGCGCACAGTCTCCGGTATAAGGTACGCTCAGCAGTTTTTGGATCTGTCCGATCTGTCCCGACGCGGCTTCAGACGTTTCTTCGGTATTCCGGAGTGGGATATTGACAATGATCAACAGGGTGTGCCGAAGGGCGTCAAACGCCAGAAGCCTGTCAAAATACCTTAGCCGGATCAGGGGCTCTGCCGGTTCGTCCGCCCCGGCGTCCGTCGGTTTTTGCGGCAGAACGAATCCCGCGAGCCCGCCGGTAAAGGGCGGCAGCCCCTCCGGTCTCGGGCTTTTGTGATCGGCAAGGAACCTGTCCAGGATCGGAAACGGTTCCCGGGTGTGAATGCGTTCCTTCCCCATTCTAAGAACGCCGGGGCGGTATTCCACAGTCAGCGCCGGGTCAAAAGCGACGTAGGTCCAGCGGTCCGGTTCTTCCGGATCCGGGGCGCAGTCCAGCCAAAAAACGTCCTTCCCGCTGCTTTTCAAAAGCTGCAGCGCCTGCAGGGGCGTTGTAACGTCGGCAAGGACCTCCGCCGCGACAGGGCAGTACCGGTACCCTTCGGCGGCATAGGCGCCGAGGGCTTCGGGCGTCGGAAATATCGTCATTCCGGAAAAACCTCCTTTCCCTACGGCCGTATCAGGTGAAAAACGTCCTTGAAAGATCGCGCTTTCAAGGACGAAAAAGAATAGTCAGGAAAGAATCTTACTTGACCTGGGTGTTGAAGTAGTAATCGTCCGGGAGAAGAAGGATGTAACGCAGCCGCGCCTGCGTCGCCGAAAGGGATTCGTCTTCGGTGGGGACGATCCGGTTCGCTTTTTTGTCGTACAGGAAGTCCATGTAGCACTCTTCCTCTTCGCTGTAAAAGCTGACGTACGCCTGGCGGAAGTTGTTATCCTCCAGAAATTCGACCTGCACGGGCAGATCCACGTCGTCGGCCAGGTGGAGCGTACCCTCGTACAGCTCGTTGCTGCCTTCGGCAAACCGGATGTCCGTGACGGTGGGCGCCGTGCCGAAAACAAAGACGTCAGGCTTGAAGATCATCTGCTCACGCTTCTTTTCGGTCGCGCCGAGAAGGTAGATGGTTTTTTCGGTGAGGTCGTACTTGTTGACGTAGCGGCAAACCACGGAATCAAAGGGATGGTAGGTTTTTTCGCCGGTCTCCTCATCTTCGATGATCTCGAAGTAGTCGATCCGGTAAGCGCCGCTCAGAAACGGCAGGCGCAGCTTGATGCCGCCGGTCGTAACGGGCGCTTTTTCTGCGATCAGCACGTCGTTGAAATAGATGTCGGCGGCACAGTCCGTCAGCCCGATGATCTCTCCTTTGAATATGATCAGGCCGTTGGGTCTGTCCTCGCTGATATTGCAGTTTTTGTCCGCAAGGAAGCAGCCGTAGTTATCTGTAAAGGCGGTGATATTGGAGTGCAGCAGCACGTTTTTCTCCATATCGCCTTCGCCGGCGCAATACTTTCCGTTATCGGTCAGGGTCTTGCACAGGCTCTTCTCGATCCATTCCTTCGTTTCGTCGGTCAGCTCGATCTGCAGCTCGTCGGCAAGCGTCTCCCAGTACTGTTCAAGCGCGCAGCGCTTGGCGATCTGGATCAGCGCCACGGCGACCGTGGGACTGGTGACGTACACCTCCCGGTTGTTGGCGTAGCGGCTGCACACGGAAGAAAGGTATTGGATCAGAATGCGGTATTCCTCGTCGTCGATGGGGATATCGCCCAGATACGTACAGGCCCGGAATTCTTTATTGACCTTGCTGATCAATTGCTCCAACGGTGTTTTTTGTGTTTGAATATCGGCAGACACAGATCGTGACCCCCTTTGGAAATGTTTTCATACCATGAATTACATTATAACAAAGAAATACGGATTTATCAACCTATATATCAAATTTTTTTCAAAAAAACTGATTGGTTTCTTTGAACGTGAACCGGCGCCCGGGTCGTTTTAGCAGCGGACGAAGGATTCGCCGTCTTTGTCGATCTTCAGGCGGATCTCCTCGTCCCCCAATACGAACCGCATTTCCCCTTTTTCTCCGAGGAACGGCGCGATACGTTTTTCAAGCCGGCGGGAACGGAAGGAATTGGTGATGATCCAGCGGCCCTCGCCGTACGGCAGATCCGCAAAGCCGGCGCCTGCCGCGTGCAGGACCTCGTTCGGCGCGTACCGTCTGGTGGAAACAACACACAGCCCATTTTCTTTCGCGAGGGCGCGCACCGCCTCCAGCGTTTCGTCGCTGATGTGCTCGCCGCACAGGAAGCAGAGCTTTAACGGCTCGAGCGTTTCCTTTTTGACTTCGTCGTCAAAAACGGCGGCGTTGTTCATGGAAACGAAGGAGCGGTGACGGCAGAGCGAACGCAGCTCAAAGCGGCTCTGGGTGAGGCTGTTGGGGCTGATCTCCCGGTGGGTGATCAGGTACATGGCGCGGACCCACTCCTTTGACTGTTTCGTGCCCTTGAGCATGGGATTGCCGTAAAGCATGTTGCGCCAGACGAAAAGGGAATGCCCCTGTCCCCAGTAGCCGGTATCCAGCCGCACGATGCCGATCTCAGGCTTAAAGTCCTGAATATCGTATTGCCGGTCCCTGCCGCGGTATTCCTTGACGTAGCTGCAGTAGGTCTTGCCCAGTTCGTTGAGTTCTTTTTTGTCGCCTTTTTTGTCAAAGAATGCGTTGCTTGCTTCTACGTAAACGCGGTTGACGCCCATGAGCCATGCGAAGACCAGGTTATGGTACATTTCCTTGACGCTGTGCCCCGGGAAGGTCATCATGTTCCACATGTCCACGCAGTTCCAGAGCTCTTTTCCGTACTGCAGGGCAGCGCCGGCGGCAACGGCAAACTGGACGTTGGAGCTGCTTTCTTTCTGGGATTTGAAGTTGGGGATGACGCCGTTTTTGGCAAACAGATGGAAGAGAACCGGAAACACATGCTCGCCGGCAAATTTTTCAACGCCGTTTGCTTTGAAGCCGTCAACAAATTCCCTGACCTGCCTGCCCAGCGCCCTGCCCTGTTCCACCGGGTCTTTGGTTTTGAGGTTCCGGAAGACCGGCAGGTCTTTTTTGAGCTTTGTTCCGATAAAAACGGAGAGATTCCGGTTGATGATGGTGTGCTCAAATTCGTCGTAAGCGACGCCGATCAGGTTGCCTGCCTTTGCAAGCGCCCTGATGAATCCGTCCGGCAGGTTCAGACGGTGGGTGCCGTCCGGGCAGTTCGCGTAATCGTGGCCGTCCGTGTCCACGTGCTCCACGGCAAAATTCTGGAATTCGAAATTCGCAACAAACTCATGCCCATCCGCTTTCAGCTTATTCGCGACCTGCCCGGCGTATTCGATGTTGCCTGCCGTGTCCAGATCTCTTCTGGCGTCTACATGGCACCAGACCCAGTCTATGCCGCCGCATTCCTGAATAAGCTGCGCGTATTCCGCATCGTCCGCCATCACGCGGCCGTCAAAGGTGTTGAAGCCGATCTTCAGTTTTTTGTCCATCTCTTTTTCCGGCGCCCCCTTTGGAGCGCGCCGCCCCTCTCTGTAGTGTATTTTCATTATAATATAGATAGCTTATTTTTTCAAGCATTTTTCTGTCTTTCTTTTTGTCGCCCCCGAACTGTCACGGAAAACGGTAAGCCGGAATACTATGGAGTGACAAAATCAGGAAAGGCGGTCGCGGACCATGGCACAGTCCCTCTCTTTTTTTCTCGGCGCAAATACGCCGAAAGGTTTTTATTCTTTGTTTGACGAATTATACCGGCAGGACGCATCTTTCCGGCTCCATATCCTGAAAGGCGGGCCGGGAACCGGAAAGTCCTCCTTTATGAAACGGATCGCCGACGCGGCCGAGGCGCGCGGGATCGCCTGTGCGCGCATCTTTTGTTCCGCAGACCCCGGCAGCCTTGACGCGGTGATCCTGCCCGCCCTTCATACGGCGGTGGCGGACGGCACTTCGCCGCATGTGCTGGAGCCAAAGTACCCCGGTGTACGGGAGACGCTGATCGATCTTGGCGCATTCAGGGACGACGGGCGCCTGTGTGAACATGCCCGGGAGGTCATTGAACTGACGGACGAAAACAAACGCCTTCATAAACGCGCCACGGCGTTTCTGAACGCCGCAGGCGCGGCGGCGGAGGAGCTGCGGCAGATCCTGAAACCGGCGTTTGACGAAAAGCGCGTATACGCGTTTGCGGACCGCCTTTGGGAAAAAGAGGTGCATGAAGCGCTGCCGGGGGAGACCGGCCATGTCAGCCGCCGTTTTTTAAGCGCGGTGACGCCCTGCGGGGTGAAGACGTTTGAATCGTCGGTGCATACCCTGGCAGGGCGCGTCTTCGTGTTCGCTGACGAGAGCGGCGTCGCGTCGTCAGAAATGATATCCATCCTTGCTGCAAAGGCGGAGGAGGCGGGCGTCGACGCGATCCGCTGCCTCAATTCCCTTTCGCCGGACGCGGGGCCGGAGCATCTGATCCTGCCTGCCCACTCGCTTGCCTTCGTCACGGAAAACCGCTTCCATGCCTTTGAGGGCGAACGGGTCAAAAACATCCGCTGTGCGCGCTTTTTTGACGCCGCCTTTCTGCGCGAGCATAAACACCGGCTGGGCTTTTGCAAAAAAGCGGTGGGGGAGATGGTGTGCGAGGCGGCTTCGGTCATCGCCGAGGCGAAGGCGGTCCACGACCGGCTGGAGCGTTTCTATATCGACGCCATGGACTTTGAGACCCTGAACGCCTTTGCCGGGGCGTTTACAGAGGATCTTTTCGGCAGGGAAGCATTGTGAAAAACGCGTCGGCATCCTGCCGCCGGCTGCGGAAAAACGGCCGAAGGTTGACAAGTGCGCCTGTTTCTGCTATAGTAAAAACGGAAATAAAAGAAAAAGGAGAGCTGTATCATGTTTCGTTCGATGCTGAAATCCCTGCTGTCTGTTATCCTTTCCATCAGCGCGCTGTTTGCGGGGCTTACAGGCGCAAAGATCGGGAAAGTCAATTATCCCAATAAAAACAAGACGGTCAATATGGACCGGTTCCAGCTCGTCTGGAGCGATGAATTTGAAGGCGACAGCCTCGATAAATCCAAATGGGGCTACGAGTGGTGGGTCACGGAACGCAAAGGCGGTTTCTGGCATGAGGATATGGTGCGTGTGGAAGACGGCAACCTTGTGATCAGCGCCGAGTACAAGGATACGCCTCTTGAAAACTACTATTACGACGCCTGGCACGATTCGATCGATTTCAAGCCCTACCGTGCGGGCTGGTACACCGGGATCGTGACCACCCGCGATAAATACGAACAGTGCTACGGCTATTACGAGGTGCGCTGTATCCTTCCTGCCGCCACCGGTATGTGGAGCGCTTTCTGGATGATGAACGAGGGCGTGTTCCAGGTGGACGGTTACGGGCAGGACGGCACCGAGGTCGACGTGTTTGAGTCCTTCTATTATAAGGATTACGCCACGGGCGGCGACTATATCTCCACCGGCCTCCATTACGACGGGTACGGCGCGGACTCCAAAGGCGCCGCTCTGGGCAAATCCTACCTTGCCAACGATCCGTACAAGGAGTACAATACCTACGGCGTGGAGTGGAACGAGGATGAATACGTCTTCTATATCAACGGGCAGGAGACCTGCCGCACCTCTGCGGGCGGCGTTTCTCAGAACCCCGAATATCTGCTGCTCTCCTGTGAGTTCGCGGGTGAGAACGGCGTGCAGAACTCCGACCGGCACGGCACCGGCGAGATCAGCAAGACCCCTGCAAAGACCTGGCCGGCGGAATTCAAAGTGGACTATGTGCGGTGCTACCAGTATAAGGATAAGCTTTGATCAAAAAGGGAAG
>JAFRNP010000064.1 GCA_017430145.1 Clostridia bacterium | reverse complement strand
TTTCCATATGCAGATCACCGCGGACCCGTATACGTTCATGCGGTAACGACGTCCGCCGCAGTCAGTTTTCAGAAAGGAGATCCCGCCGGTGAACAAGAAATATCTGCTGCTGTTTCTTTCCATCCCCATGTACTGCTGCCTGCTGTTCATGGAAGCGCTCTTTTATGAGACGCAGTTTCTTATAAGGGACGTGCTGTGTTTTTCTGCGTTCGTCCTCTCCGCCGCCGTCCTTCTGGTACTGAACCGTACCGCCGTCAAAACGGCGGCTGCCGTCGGGCTGCAGATCGTCTGGCTGACGCTGAGCGCAAAGGAAGCGTTCGGTTTAACGGTCAACCATACGCTGGTCTATTGCCTGTCCTGTTTGCCCGCGATCTATTTTATCGCGGTCCTGTCCTGTTTTCCGCCGTCTCCGGCCGAAGATAAAAAAAACGACCGGTCCGGGAACAAACAAAAACAACGGGGCAAAGCTTCCGGCGCACAGAAAAAAAGCCGCCCCATGCCGCCCGTTTTTTATATCCTTCCGGCGGTTTTTACCGTTTATTCGCTGATCCGTCTGATCGGCAAACGGTCGTATTTCCATTTTGCCGTCAACGCTGCGGGCGTCTTTTTTGCCGCCGTCTGCTGCCTGCTCCTCTTTTGTATCTTTAAGATCAGAGGCCTTTCGTTCCCCGAAAAAAGAACGGTTTTGCCGTTTCTGGGCGCCCTGTGCGCCGTCACCTTTCTAAACGGGCTTTCGTACGTTTTGTACCTCCACGCGCTCGACAGCCCGCTCAACGGCTCCATCCTGTTCTCCTTCCCCGCTTTTCTCACCGTCGTACTGTTTTTTGACAGATTCCAAACGGTCCGGCAGACGGTGTTCCCCGCTTCTCTTTTGCGGCGGAAAACGTCCGCATGACGCTTATTTAATAAACAGAAATAAGGAAACGTAAAATATGAAAGCCGTGATTCTTGCAGGCGGCAAAGGGACGCGGATGGGCGACGCCTGCCTTGAGACGCCGAAGCCCATGCTGCTGCTGGGAGACAAACCGATATTGCTGCATCAGATCGAAGCGCTGAGACGCGAGGGCGTCAAAGACTTTCTGCTGGTGGTGGGGTACCTGTCGGCGCCCATCCGCAGCTTTTTCGGCGACGGCAGCCGTTTCGGCGTACATATCGATTACTATGAAGAAGAAAAACCGCTGGGGACCGCGGGCGCTCTGTTCCGGATCCCTTTCGACGCGGATTTTCTGCTGTTAAACGGCGACATGCTGTTTGATTTTTCGTTACAGCGCATGCTCGGTTTCCATACCTCCCGGGGGGCGGGCGTCACGCTGCTTGCCCACCCGAACGACCATCCGCTGGACAGCGCGACGCTTCGTTCGGAAGACGACGGGCTTGTGACGGCCCTTATCGGACGGCAGCGGGAAAAAGCGCCTTTCGGGATCCGGAACCTCTGCAACGCGGGCATACAGATCGTATCCCCTGCCGCCCTGGAGGGGCTGCAGGCGGACGGCCCCGCGGATTTTGACAAAGACGTGGTCATGCCGAATATCCGCCGCCGGACGGTGTACGCGTATCTCAGCCATGAATACGTCCGGGACCTGGGCACGCCCCTGCGGCTGGAGGCTGCCGACCGGGACCTGCAGGCCGGGACCCCCGCCGCCATGCGCGTTGACGCGGTGAAACGCGCGGTTTTTCTGGACCGCGACGGCACCGTAAACGTTTACAAAGGGTATCTCAGCAGGGCGGAGGATATGGAGCTGCTGCCGGGCGTTTCCGAAGCGATCCGCCTGCTGCACCGGCTGGGCGTCCTTGTGATCATCGCCAGCAACCAGCCGGTGGTCGCCCGCGGGATGTGCAGCCTGCAGGAGCTTAGGCGGATCCACGACCGGATGGAACTGCTGCTGGCTGAACAGCACAGCTTTGCGGATGAGATCCGGTTTTGCCCCCACCATCCGGACAAGGGCTTTCCGGGGGAAAACGCCGCGTTCAAATGCGTGTGCGGCTGCCGCAAACCCGCCCCCGGCATGCTGACGGCGGCGGCGGAGGAAAACACGATCTCACTGGCGGATTCCTACATGGTCGGGGATACGCTGCGCGATATCGAAACCGCCCGGGCGGCCGGCTGCAGGCCGGTGTTTTTACGGTGCGGCGCGACAAAAGAAGACCCGCCGGGCGTACCGGCGTATGACGATCTGTACGCGTTTGCCCGCGCGCTCGGAAAAGAGCTGAAAAAGGGCTGCGAATAAAAAAAGGCGGTCCGGGTCTTGCCCCCTGCCTTAAACGAAAAAGAAATCTCTCAGGAAGGAAAACGCCTGCGCGATCCTGCCGCAGGCAAAACGGAAAAATGGCAAACATACTGATCACCGGCGGCGCCGGTTATATCGGGTCCGTCCTCGTCCCGATGCTGCTTCAGGCTGGACATGAGGTCACGGTGCTGGACCGCTTTCTGTACAGGCAGACGTCATTGCTTTCGTGCTGCGGCGACCCGCATTTTCAGATCGTAAACGCCGATTGCCGGGAGGAAGCCGTGCTGCGCCCCCTGCTCCGGGATAAAGATTTTATCTTTCCGCTGGCGGCGCTGGTCGGGTTCCCGGTCTGCGACAAGGACCCCACCGCCGCCCGCACGACCAACCTCGGCGCCGTGGAGCTGCTGCTTAAGCTCCGCACGCCGGAACAGAAGATCGTTTTTCCCTGCACCAACAGCGGATACGGCCTCGGGCAGGGACAGGCGTACTGTACCGAAGAATCCCCCATTGAACCGGTGTCGCTGTACGGACAGACGAAAATGCAGGCGGAGCGCGCCGTGCTGGACGCCGGCAACAGCCTGACGTTCCGGTTCGCGACCCTGTTCGGCGCCTCTCCCCGGATGCGCACGGACCTTTTGGTCAACGACTTTGTCTACCGTGCGGTTTTCGACCGCGCGCTGGTGGTTTTTGAAGGCAGTTTCGTGCGCAACTACCTGCACGTCAGAGACGCCGCCCGCGCGTTCATGTTCGCCATGGAGCACTTTGACGAGATGCAGGGGCGCTGCTACAACTGCGGCTTAAGCGACGCGAACCTGACGAAGCTGGAGCTGTGCGCTGAGATCAAAAAGGTGCTGCCCGCCTTCTATTATACGGAGGCGGAAGTCGGCACGGACCCGGACAAACGCAATTATCTGGTCTCCAACGCGCGCATCGAAGCCCTCGGGTACCGGCCGCAGTATTCGCTGGAATTCGGGATCCGGGAGCTGGTGAAAGCGTATACGATCCTGAAAAACTCGTTCTACGGCAACGCGTAAAAAGGTTTCAGAAGAAAAAAGGCGCTGCCGTATGGCGGCGCTGTCTTCTTTTATACAAGTATTTTCATCTTTCATCTTTTATCTTTGCAAACGCCCGGCGTTTCTATGCGGCTGACGCGTTTCGTCGGCTCTCAGATCCCCGCCGCGATCGCGCGCTCGTACATCCGCACCCACAGATCCACGGTCGCCTTGTTGTAGAACGTGGGCTGCATGCCGAGCACGGCTGAAAGGGCTGTGATCTTGCCGCCCACGCGCAGCATCTTTTTGAGCAGCACGGGGTCCTTGATCACGCCCGAGAGCTTCGCCTGCATATCGCGGGCGGTGTTCTTTTTCATCACGGAGAAAATGTCGGTGGTGTCGGCGTCGATGGACATATCGCGGGCGTTGATGACGCCGTGGTCGAACAGGTAGTCCAGATCCGCTGGGGTGAACACGGTCAGCGCCTCTTTGACGCACGCCAGAAGCGCAAAACCGTTGCCGAGCTTCTGGTAGTAATTGCGCTGGTACCCCCACAGGGTCGCCGCGCTGTACGCGCCGTCGGCGTCGGCGAGCACCGTATCCGCCAGCATCCGCGCCGCTTTTAAGGAGTTTGCGATGCCGGAGCCGATGATCGGCACGGTCATGTAGGCGGCGTCGCCGATGGCGGCGTAGCCGTTTGCCACAAGCTTTGCCAGCGGCCAGCGCACCGGGATCTCCACGAACTGCCCGCCGCGCACGAGCTCGGTGCCGAGGGAGGGGTTCTCCTGCCGGTAATAGTCCGCCGCGCGCTCGGCTTCCGCAAGGTCGAAGGGCTCAAAGCGCCCCACCAGCAGGTCGGTATAGTTTTCTTCGGTGGCGACCCAGGCGACGCCGAGGATCCCCTCGCCGAACAGAATGACCTTATACTTATCTTTGACGGGCTCGTCGCTGCCTTTGTTGTAAAACGCGCGGTAAACGTAGAACCGGTTGTTTTTGCCGACCTCGGCAGGGACGCCGAAGCTCTCCGGCAGGCCCTGCCGCAGGGGGGAATTGAGCCCGCAGGCGTCGATGACGAGATCGCCGTACACGTCGCCCTGCCCGGTTTTGATACCGATCACGCGGTCCCCCGCCGTTATGGGCGAGAGGACGGGACAGTCGTAAACGAACTTCACGCCCCGCTCTTCGGCGTTCGTGATCAGATACTTGTAAATGTCCCGCCGTTCCATTTTGATCTCCAGCTTTTCGGGCGGGATATCCTGTCTCAGCCCGCCGCTGCCGGAAGGGCCGTAAAAGGTCATGTTTTCCTTATATTCAAACTGCGTCACCGGGGGCAGCGGGAGCCCGATCGCGGAAAGCGCCGAAGGGGCGAAGATATCCGTCCAGTCGTAGCCGAGCGTGCCTTCGGACTTCTGCTCATAGACCGTCACGTCAAAGCCTTTTTCCGCCAGCAGCATGCCCGCGGCGATCCCGCCGTGCCCGCCGCCTGCGACGATGATATTTTTCATATGGATCTCTTTCTCCGTTTTTCTTTTATATTAACATGTTTGAAAGAAAATGAAAAGAGAAAAATGAAAAAATCAGAAAAAAACTTGATTTTCCGGTTTTGTTGTGATAGAATACCCACATATAAACGCTGAGAACGGGAGAGTACGCAGAACCTCCGCTTTACAGAGAACGGCGCCGCGGCTGTAAGCGCCCAGGCGGGATCTGCCGAAGTTCACCCGGGAGCGGGGCGCTGAAATACCAGTAGGCGTTTCCGGTTTGCCGCCGTTACAGGGCTTAAGAGTGCCCGTTTTTTTAACGGGAAGCAGGGTGGTACCGCGAAGCTGAGACCTTCGTCCCTACAGGGACGGAGGTTTTTTACCGTCTTTACGTTTGCGCCTCAGAGGGAAGTACGTCTGTCGAAAAGTTAAAAAGTATAAAAGATACAAAGTTACAAATGAGGGCGGGACACCCGCACCCGATTTATAAAAGCGGCTGATATAGCCTTCCCCACCGGGAGGGGAAGGCTTTAAAGGTACGATTTATAATCAAGTGCGAAGCACTTCCGCATTTGTTACTTTGTAACTTTGATACTTTGATACTTTTTTATCTCTTCTCACCGGATCCTCTTTCTTTCCATCAGAATAAACCTTCAGAAAGGACGACATATATGAAAGAACAACTTGAAAAGCTGCGCGCCGCAGCGCTTTCGGAGATCGAAAAAACGACCGATCTTTCGGCGCTGGACGCGGTGCGCGTCCGTTTTCTCGGCAAAAAAGGCGAGATCACGGCGATCCTCAAACAGATGGGCAAGCTCTCTCCCGAAGAGCGCCCCGTGATGGGCCAGCTTGCCAACACGGTGCGTTCCGCCGTGGAGCAGGCGATCGAAGAAGAGACCGCAACGCTCAAAGAGAGACAGAAATCCCTGCGCCTGGAGGCCGAAAAGATCGACGTGACCCTGCCCGGGAAGCCGAAGCCCGCCGGGCACCGGCACCCGCTGTCCATCGTGCTGGACGAGGTGAAGGACATCTTTATCGGCATGGGTTTCCAGATCGCCGACGGCCCAGAGGTGGAGTGGGACTACTACAACTTTGAGGCGCTGAACATCCCCGAAGGGCACCCCGCCCGCGACACGCAGGATACGTTTTACATCACCGAGAAAATGCTGCTGCGCACGCAGACCTCCCCGGTGCAGATCCGCTATATGGAAAACCACAAGCCGCCCATCCGCATGATCGCGCCGGGCCGCGTGTTCCGCTCCGACCCCGTGGACGCCACCCACTCCCCGCTGTTCCATCAGATCGAGGGCCTGGTGGTGGACAAAAACATCACGATGGCGGACCTGAAGGGCAACCTTTTGACGCTCGCCAAAAAGCTGTACGGCGAAAACACCGAGATCCGCCTGCGCCCGCACCACTTCCCGTTTACGGAGCCGAGCTGCGAGATCGACGTCTCGTGCTTCCGCTGCGGCGGCAAGGGCTGCCCCATGTGCAAAAACGAGGGCTGGATCGAGATTTTGGGCGCCGGCATGGTGCACCCGAAGGTGCTGCAGCGCGGCGGCATCGACCCCGAGGAATATTCGGGCTTCGCCTTCGGCCTCGGCGTGGAGCGGCTCGCCATGTTCCGCTTTGCCGTGGACGACATGCGTCTGTACTATGAAAACGACGCGCGGTTCTTGAGTCAGTTCTGAGGAGGGTGTACAGATGGATTTATCAAGAAAATGGCTTTGCGATTACGTAGACATGACCGGCGTCTCCGACAAGGAGTTCGCCGATAAGATCACGCTCTCCGGCTCCAAGGTGGAGAGCTGGCGAAAAGAAGGCGAGGAGCTTTCAAACATCGTCGTCGGCGAGGTCCTTTCGCTGGAGCGCCACCCGGACTCCGACCACATGTGGGTCTGTCAGGTAAACGTGGGCGCCGAGGCGCCTATTCAGATCGTGACCGGCGCACAGAACCTGACGGTCGGCGACTTTGTGCCCGCGGCGCTGGATAACTCCGTGGTAAACGGCGGCAAAAAGATCAAAAAGGGCAAGCTGCGCGGCGTGGAGAGCGCCGGTATGCTCTGCTCTTTGGAAGAACTGGGGCTGACGCTCCACGACTTCCCCTACGCCATTGAAGACGGCATCTTCGTGCTGGGCGACGACTGCGACAGGACCCCCGGCGCGGATATCCATGCCGCCATCGGCCTTGACGACACCGTGACCGAATTTGAGATCACCCCGAACCGCCCGGACTGCCTGAGCGTGACGGGGCTTGCGCGCGAGGCCGCCGTGACCTTCGGCAGAGAGCTGAAGCTCCCCGCGCCCGCATACAAAACCGCAGGCGGCGACATTCACGACTATCTGCATTCCGTTGCCATCGACGCGCCGGACAAGTGCTTCCGCTACACCGCGGGCGTCGCCACGAACGTGAAGATCGGCCCCAGCCCCCGCTGGATCCGGGAGCGGCTGCGCGCCAGCGGCGTGCGCCCCATCAACAACATCGTGGACATCACGAACTTCGTCATGCTGGAATACGGCCAGCCCATGCACGCCTTTGACCTGAAATATCTGGCCGGGCAGCAGGTGATCGTCAGAAACGCGAAAGAGGGCGAGACCATCACGACGCTGGACGGCGGCGAAAGAAAGCTCAGCCCCGAGATGCTGGTGATCGCGGACGCCGAAAAGCCCTCCGCCGTGGCCGGGATCATGGGCGGCGAGTATTCGGGCATCATGGACGACACCGTGACCATCGTGTTTGAGTCCGCCTGCTTCAACGGCGTTTCGATCCGCAAGACCGCGAAAAAGCTCGGTATGCGCACCGAATCCTCCGGCCGTTTTGAAAAAGGGCTGGATCCCGAAGGATGCCTCAAGAGCCTGCGCCGCGCGCTGCAGCTGGTTGAGATGCTCGGCGCCGGTGAGGTCGTGGACGGGCTTATCGACGTCTACCCCGCCCCAAAGCAGCAAACGGTGCTCGACTTCACCCCCGACTGGGTCAACGGCTTTATCGGCATCCACGTGCCCGCCGACAAACAGAAACGCATTCTGGAGGCGCTGGAATTTGAAGTGAAGGACGGCAAGATCTACGTGCCCTCCTTCAGAGGCGACGTGGAGCACCGCGCGGACATCTCCGAGGAGGTCGCCCGCTTCTACGGCTTTGACAAGATCGAGGCGCGCGCGCTTTCGGGCGCCAGCGCCGGCGGCTTCAACGACCGGCAGAAGTTCGAAAACCTGATGAACGCCACCGCCATCGCGCTGGGCTACACAGAGATCGCCACCTACTCCTTCGTCTCCCCGAAGGTCTACGACAAGATCCGGCTGCCGAAGGACAGCAAGCTGCGCGAGAGCATCGTGATCTCGAACCCCCTGGGCGAGGACACCAGCATCATGCGTACCACGGCGCTGCCCTCCCTGATGGAGGTCATCGGGCGCAACTACGCGAACCGGAACCTCTCCGGCGCCTTCTTTGAGCCGGCGACGGTATACATCTCCCGCGGGACCGAGGAGCTGCCGGAGGAAAAGAGCGTGCTGATCCTCGGCGAATACGGCGAGGGCGCGGACTTCTTCTCCCTGAAGGGCAGCGTGGAGACGCTGTTCCAGAAGGCGGGCGTGAAGGACTACGACGTCGCCGCCCTGACGGACGACCCCTCCTACCACCCGGGGCGCACCGCCGAGATCACCGCAGACGGCAAGCGGCTCGCGAAATTCGGCGAGGTCCACCCGGACGTGGCGGATAACTACGGCGTGGGCGTCAGGGTCTACGCCGCCGAGATCGACTTTGAAGTGCTGTACGCGATCAAAAACACGCTGCGGCTGTATACGCCGCTGCCGCGCTTCCCGGCGCTGACCCGCGACCTGGCGGTGGTGTGCGCAAAGGAGATGCCGGTGATCACGCTGCAAAAGACGATCGCCGGGGCCGTAGGCAAAAACCTGGAAAGCATCGCACTGTTCGACGTGTACGAGGGCGTTCAGGTGGGCCTCGGCAAAAAGAGCGTCGCCTATTCGCTGGTGCTGCGCGCCGCCGACCGCACGCTGACGGACGAGGAAGCGGACGCCGCCGTGAAAAAGGCGATCAAGGCGCTGGCGGCGATCGGCGCGGAACTGAGAAGCTAATAAAGAAAGTATTAAAGTAAAAAAGTTACAAAGTAACAAATGCGGAACGCCGCGCCCTGACGCGCACTGTTTCAGGCGCCGACAGCGCGGCGTTGATCATAGAAACGGCAGCGCTGCCGGATGAAACGCGCGTCTGACAATTCATTGGCTGTTAACAGCAAACAGCTAACAGCTGACAGCTGCAATATGATCAAGCGCGTCAGCGCTTCCTCATTTGTTACTTTCATACTTTCATACTTTCTTACTTTCATCTTGCCGCCACCGTGCGTTTCTCTGCGGCTGAAGCGTACATCCGGCAAAATTTACTTCCCGTTCATAAAAAAGACAATATCCCCAATGTTTTGCACTTGCATTTTTGCGTTTGGCGCGGTATAATATATTGGAATAGGTTTTTTTAGGAGGTGCTTTTCAATGAGCGAAAAAACCAGACAATTCAGCATCGGCAATTCCGACCAGGAGGAGATCCGCGAGATCCTTCTGATCACCTACGACGCGCTCAAAGAAAAGGGATACAATCCCATCAGCCAGATCGTGGGATATATCCTCTCCGAGGACCCCACCTATATCACCACGCACAAAAACGCCCGCAACCTGATCCGCCGCGTGGATCGGTTTGAGCTGCTGCAGCTCATGCTGAAAGAGTATCTGTCGAAGGCGTAAGGGAGGTAACGGATATGGCGTCAAAACAGGAATTTCTGGTCTATAAAGGCTATCCGCTGGCGCGCAGCGGAAAAACGATCTACTACGGCAATCCCTACGACCCGTATATCATCATGCTGCTGATCGCCTCCACCGTCAAGGTGGGCGACGTGGACGTGGCGGACAAGGTGCTCGTTCAGCTTATGAACACGGACCCCGCCGTCCCTCCCAAGGACAAGATCGTCAACCGCAGCGAAAAGCGCGGGCTGTACGCCGCCCTTGATATCGCCAACATCTGGCTGCAGCGCGCAAACACACAATCGTAAACGAAACGTTGCAAAACCGCTCCTGACCACAACGCAGGAGCGGTTTTTTACTGCAAATTTTATTTGTAACTTCTTGTATTTATGATGATCTTTCCGTCCTCCGGCTCGATCAAAAGTCCCTTTTCATCCTGCCGGAAAGCGCCGGCTGCAAGCGAAAGGGCGTAACGGTACGGCGCGTCGCCGAAGCCGGAAAAACGCATATACAGCGTCTTCGGGGTCACTTTTTGATAGGGAAGATACGGTACCTCTGCGGTAACGAAGCGAAGATACGCGCCGTCGGGCAGTTCGACCGCAAGCGCCGTTTCGGCGGCGGTAAAGCGCACGTTTCCCGCGGCCGCCGCAGCCGTGGTCTCATCGGGCGTTGACGTGACGAATGCAAGATCGCCGGGGTCCTGCAAGGCAGGAGTCTCCACAAAGATCCCGGCGCGCACGTTCCCCTTTGAGAACCGGAAGCCGTCCATCACCGGCAGGTTGAAATTGCCGGTCGTGATTTCGGCGTTGCGGTCCGACGTCACGCCGGGGCGGTACCGGTCGTCAAACAGGTGCAGGTCGCGGATCCAGAGCTTCCCGCCGCGCGAGAGGATATTCACCCGGTAATTGCGGCAGTTATACCACAGGCTGCCGGTGCCCTGCCCTTTCCAGTCGGTATCGGTACACATGGCGGCGGGCGGGGTGAGCGCAAACGTATCGCGGAACCATTTTCCGCTCTCCCCCAGCGTCATCAGCGAGACCTTGCCGCTTTTTACCAGCGGGGAAAGCTTTTCAAACTGCATGGGCAGCCCTTTTTCGATCTCCTCCCAGCCGAAGGAGTTCTCCTGCCCGAACTGCGCGTACGCGTGGGACAGGCACTTGCCGTTGTAGTTTTCTTTCAGGTACCAGTCCACCCATGCCCGGCTGCCGCCGCCGTCGGCGTACACCGGCTCCAGCGTGCAGACCTGCTGCGCCTTTTCGGGCTCCCCCAGCCCCATATCGTACTGATAGATGGGGTCGGGCCCCAGCATCCGGAACACCGGGACGCCGATCTGCGTCTGAAGGCTCCCCGCCGGGCAGACGACGTTGTTTTTGCACGGGTAATACCCGCCGTTGTAATAGCCGCCCCAAAGCGTCATGTAATCGGTGCCGAACTGGTCCCGGCAGATACACGCCGCCTTTATGGAGTATTTTTCATACATATACGCCAGCGACACGCTGTCCAGCATCCAGCAGCCGACGACTTCCGGGTATGCCCCGAAACGCGCAAAAAAACCTTCAAACGCCGCGTCGATGAGCCGCCGACGCTCTTCGGGCGCGTAATGGGACAACAGGTTGCACCCTTTTGCCCAGTCCCAGACGTAGCGGCCCGCCCACGAAATGCCCGCCTGATCGCACAGGGGCTGCACCACCTCGAGCCAGAGCCCCTTTTCGGTCTCCGGGTACCCGGCGATCAGATCCATATAGTCGTCGCGGACCAGCGCGTCGTACTGGAACAGGACCGTGGACCGCCAGCCGTATTTCCGGCAGAGCGCCAGCTCCTCATTAAGCGTCGCGATCAGAAAGCCGTCGTCGTCCGAGCGCGGCTCGACGGAACGGACAAAGTTGATGATGCTTGCGATGTTTTTCATAGTTCCACCCCTTTACTGTTAGTATACAGATTTTTATATCGGAAAGCAAGAGATATTTATAAATATAATTATTGACGAATCCCTCTGCAGGTGGTAAAATAAGAACAACTATATCCCTGAAAGGAAGCATTGCCTTGCAGTGCGCAGCTGAAGTATGAGAAAAATCGGCATCAACGTTTCCCCCGACGTGATCTACGGCGTAGATCCTTTCATGCACGCGATCGCCGCGGCAGGCTTTGAAAGCGTGTTCACTTACGGCAACCGCCCGGAATTCATCGACCGCGTAGACGCCCTATGCAGGGAGCTCGGCATGAAATACGAGGCGCTTCACGCCCCGTCGGACCACATCAACGACATCTGGTTTGCGGATGAAAAAGGCGACGCTGTGGTAAAGCTGCTGTGCGAGAGCGTGGACCTTGCCGCCGCGCACGGCATCCCGATCGTGATCGTGCACGTCAGCTCCAAGGAAAACTGCCCGCACGTGACGGACGCAGGGCTTGAAAACTTTGACAGATTCGTAAAATACGCCGCCGGAAAAAACATCACGGTGGCGGTGGAAAACCAGCGCAAGCTCGGCAACATCGCCACGATCCTGGAGATCTACGGGCCCGAGAGCAACGTGGGCTTTTGCTGGGACGTGGGGCACGAGGCGTGCTTCGCCTACGGGCGCGAGTATTTCCCGCTGTTCGGCTCGAGGTGCGTCATCACCCATATCCACGACAACAACTGCCGCTACAACGTGGACGAGCACCTGCTGCCCTACGACGGCCAGATCGACTTCCGCCGCACCGCGGACCTGCTGCACGCCTCCGACTACAAGGGCACGCTGATGCTGGAGATCGACCTGCCCGCCGAGGACAACGACAAATACCGCAACCTTTCGATGGAGCAGTTCGCCGCCAAAGCCTACGCGGCTGTAAACCGGCTGAATATTCTGGCTGAATAATCGTAGTATTTATCTTTGGTCTTTTATCTTTTATCATTTCGGAGAAGGATCGCTCATGTTCAAATTAAAAGACCCCAAATCCTGCAAATACAACATGCTCGCCCTGGGCGAGGTCATGCTGCGTCTGGACCCGGGCGACGGGCGCATCCGCAACGCCAGAAGCTTTCGCGTCTGGGAGGGCGGCGGCGAATATAACGTGGCGAGAGGCCTCAGGCGCTGCTTCGGGCTTTCGACCGGCGTCGTGACCGCTTTTGCGGACAACGACGTGGGAAGGCTTGCGGAGGACTTTATTCTGCAGGGCGGCGTGGATACGTCGCTGATCCGCTGGGTGCCCTACGACGGCACCGGCAGAACCGTGCGTAACGGCCTCAACTTTACCGAGCGCGGTTTCGGCGTCCGGGGCGCCTCGGGCGTGTCGGACCGGGGCAACACCGCCGTTTCGCAGTTAAAACCCGGCGATATCGACTGGGACAATATCTTCGGTGAACTCGGCGCCCAGTGGCTGCACACCGGCGGCATCTTTGCCGCTCTGTCCGAGACCACCGCCCAGGTGGCGATCGAGGCTGTGCGGGCGGCGAAAAAATACGGCACCGTGGTCTCCTACGACCTGAACTACCGTCCCTCGCTCTGGAAAGCGGTCGGCGGGAAGGAGAAGGCGCAGGCGGTCAACAGGGCGATTGCCCCGTACGTGGACGTGATGATCGGCAACGAGGAGGATTTTACCGCCTGCCTCGGCTTTGAAGTCAAAGGCAACGACGAAAACCTGAAAAGCCTGAACCTTGACGGCTACGTGGAAATGCTCGGCGAAGTGACAAAAGTCTACCCCAATTTCAAGGTCGTAGCCACCACCCTGCGCACCGTAAAGACCGCCTCGGTCAACGACTGGTCCGCCATGGTCTACGCAAACGGGCAGGTCTATCACGGGCTGGAGCTGAAGGGGCTGGAGATCTACGACCGCGTGGGCGGCGGCGACTCGTTTGCCTCCGGGCTCATTTACGGGCTTATGACGACAGGCGACCCGCAAAAGGCGGTCGACTACGGCGTTGCCCACGGCGCTTTGGCCATGACGACGCCCGGCGACACCTCCACCGCCGTGCTCAGAGAGGTGGAAAACATCGTCAAAGGCGGCTCGGCAAGAGTCAACAGGTAAGAGTTTTCCCGAGATCTGTGCAGCACGGCGCACCTGCGCCGTTATGGCCAATCCGGCGAGGATTATAATATCTGCCGAAGGCAGGACCAAATAGATAAATAATGTGCCGCCTGCGGCGGATATCATATGTCTGCCGACGATAAACGCCGTGCTGCAAAAAGATATGGGAAGGCTTCTTACAAATCTTTTTACGTGGGGCAGTCAAAAAAGAACAATAACAATCAAGAAAGAGGGATATCATTATGGAACTTCCGTTTCGAGTCGATCTGAGTAAAAAAGTCGTGGCGCTGACTGGCGCCGGCGGTGTGCTGATCAGCGAGTTTGCCAAGGCGCTGGCCGAGAGCGGCGCAAAGGTGGCGCTGCTGGACATCAATTACGAAGCCGCGAAAAAGGTGGCGGACGAGATCGGCGAAAACGCGCTGGCGATCGGAACGAACGCGCTGGACACCGCGTCGCTGAAAGCCGCAAGGGAGCAGATCCACGCCGCGTTCGGCAAGGTAAACCTGCTTGTCAACGGCGCGGGCGGCAACAACCCCAAGGCGACCACCGACAACGAATACATGACCCCGGACATCTCCGAGGACGTAAAGAGCTTCTTCAAACTGGACGAGGCGGGCTTACGCTTCGTGTTCGACCTGAACATCACCTCGGCGTTTCTGACCACGCAGGTCTTTGCCGAGGATATGCTGGAGACCGGCGGCAACATCATCAACCTGTCCTCCATGAACGCCTTCCACCCGCTGACCAAGATCCCGGCGTATTCGGCGGCAAAGGCGGGCATCTCCAACTTTACGGAGTGGCTGGCGGTGCATTTCGCGCCCGTCGGCATCCGCTGCAACGCCATCGCCCCCGGCTTTTTCGTGGGCAACCAGAACCGCGGGCTGCTCTTTAATCCCGACGGCTCTCCCACCCCGCGCACGCATAAGATCCTTGCCGGTACCCCCATGGGCCGCTTCGGCGAGGTCAAAGAGCTGATCGGCGCGCTGCTGTTTCTGGCGGACGACAACGCCAGCGGCTTTATCACCGGCGTGGTGCTGCCGGTGGACGGCGGGTTTAACGTGTACTCGGGCGTATAAGGTGCGGCGCAAATGCGCCGCAGCTAAATTCGCCTTCGGCGAGCTAAATTTGCTTCGCAAGCTAAATTTCCTTCGGAAGCTAAATTCGCTTCGCGAGCTAAGGCAACACCGCATAATTCCGGTGTGCGGATTGCGCAGTAGATTTTTTCGTCAGATTGTACAGATTTGACGCCGTCAACCTGGCGGTTGGCAAGGAAAATCTGTGCAGGATGACGGAATAAAGATCAAGCAAGGC
>JAFRNP010000063.1 GCA_017430145.1 Clostridia bacterium | reverse complement strand
TCACTTGGTTGAAACAGATTTCCTCTCTTAAACCGTTGAGTGAAATCTGAAAAATACAACTCATATTCCCATACGTATCACATGGAAAAAATTTCCAGCAATTATATGGAAAAAACTTGCCAACTCCTACTTGACACATACCCTTTTTATTTCAATCCTTGACTTCCGGCGCAAAAGACATTACAATACAATAAAGACATCTTAAAATGATATTTCAGATATCTTAGAATCGGGGTGAAGGGATGCAGACGCTTATTCAGCAGAGATCTGCCATGTTAGAGGGACTTGACGTTCCTGCCATGTTTGAGGCGGAGACCTCGGGGAACAGGGAGCGCGTACTTGCAAACCGGCAGCTTCTTTCCTCGCTGCCCACCCGACAGCAGGCTGCGTTCGGATACGTCTTTTTGTGTATGGCGGCAGCGACGGGATTCGACCAGATGCCGTCTTTCCGTTTTTTCCAGATGATATTCCGGCGTCAGTACCCGGAAGCGCACCGCCTGCTTCTGCCGGTCTCCTTTTTGGGGTTCGCGGGCGAACACTGTTCGGTCGGCCCCGCCTACCGGATCGAACCGCTCTGCTTTACGCTTCCGGATACGCGGATCTTTTATTCGGACGACAGGATCGCCAGAGACCCGGAGGAAGCGCAGCTTCTTGCAGACGCGATAAGGCTTAACTCCCGGGGGCTCAGAAACGTGCACGCGAGTACCGTCCGCCTGCCCGGCGACGGGCAGGACTTCGGCTGCGTATGGTTTGAGCCGGACGCCGACGCCGGCGGCTGTTCCGTTACCATCGGCGAAAACCCGCCGGACGGGGGCGACGAAGGCTGTATCCTCGTGGTCCCGCAGATCGGGGAATTCCGCTGCCAGATCACCGAGATCCGTAAGGATCTTTCCGGATTCCAGCAGTTGGAAACAAAATCTTATTGCCTGAAATAAACAGATAAACAATGGAGAAAAAATCGAAAACCGTCATCGTCATGGGCGGCTCCTTCAATCCGCCCACACGCGCCCACCTGCTGCTGATGGAAACGGCGATGGAAGCCGCCGGCGCGGATACCGGCCTTTTCGTGCCGGTCAGCGACGCATACCTGAAACGCAAGCTCAAAAACGACGGCACACGGCGGATCTGCTTCCCGTTTGCACTGAGAGCTCAGCTTTTGGAGGCCATGTGCGAAGGCGACGGCCGTTTGCAGGTATGCACGGCGGACCGGGAACGCCCGGTCTCCGATTTTTACCGTCTGCTGCTGGAATTGCAGGCGCAGTTCCCGGCGGCAAATCTGTATTACACCGCCGGCGCGGACAAGCTGCCGCTGCTGGAACGGGTCCTCGGAAAAACCGATTTCACCGACCGTTTCGGGCTGCTGATCTTTTGTCGGGGAGATACGCAGATACAGACGGTCCTGGCCGGATATCCCGTCCTTTCGGCGCACGAAAGCGCATTTCTTTTTCCGGACACGCCCGACGCCGCGCTCGGGATCAGCGCCACCGAGGTCCGGCGGCGGATCCTTGCGGGAGAACCGGCAGACGACCTGCTGCACCCGGCGGTCCGGGAGAGGCTCCGTACCGTGTCCGTAGAGGATTTTCCGGAGGAGATCGCGGGCTTTTTGGGGGAGTACGCGTTTCTGGACAACCGGTACCCTTCCCCGCTGACGATCGACGGGGAGACCTATCTTTGCGCAGAGGCTGCTTTCCACGCCTCCAAAACCGACGACCCCAACCGGCGCGCCGCCTTTCGTTCGTATTCCGGAGAAAAAGCAAGGGAAAAGGGCGCCTCGCTGCCGGTGACAAAACAGTGGGAAACTCAGAAGGCAGAGGTCATGCGTCGGATCCTGGATGCGAAATTCCGTCAGGATCCGGCGCTCGGCAAAAAACTGCTCGCCACCGACCCTGCCAACCTGATAAACCTTGCGAACAACTCGGCGTTCTGGGGCGTGGACCGATACACCCGCGCCGGTGAAAACATGCTCGGGCGCCTGTTGATGGAGCTGCGGGACAAACTGAAGGGGGAGCTGTGATGAAATATGACGTCAATACGGTACGCGCCATGTACCGTGCGGGGGAAATGCCGGAGGTGATCCTGTTCTGGGGGCACACCACGACGCCCGGGAAGATCCGTAAGAGCTGTTTCAGCCAGTGGTACGACTGCTTTTTTACGCTGGACGGCGTCCGGTACCATACGACCGAACAGTATATGATGGCGCAAAAAGCGCTGCTGTTCGGCGACGAAAACGCGTATCAGGCGATCATGGCGGCGGATTCGCCGAAGGATTACAAGGCGCTCGGCAGGACCGTCCGCAATTTTGACGCCGCCGTGTGGGACGATAAAAAATACGGGATCGTCCTGCGCGGCAACCTTGCCAAATTTTCACAAAACGAACCCATTAAAGCCTTTCTGCTCGGCACGGAAGACAAGATCATCGCAGAGGCAAGCCCCTACGACGGGATCTGGGGGATCCGCAAAGCGATCGACGATCCCGACGCCGGAAACCCGGTATGCTGGGACGGCGAAAACCTGCTGGGATTTGCGCTGATGGAGACCCGCGATCTGCTTCGGGAACAGGAAAAGGAGGAAGCTGAATGTCAATAAAGAAAAAGGTAAACAAACTCGTCGGACTTGCGGTAAACGCCGTCACCTCCGGCGTTTCGCAGACAAGCCCCAAACGGGACAAAACCGTTTACCCCGAGATCGAAGGCATGAAAAAACTCTGCCGCCAAACGGCGGCGGACAGCTTTGTGCTGCTCAAAAACGATCCGGTCCCGACAGAGGACGGCGGAAAAAATCCCGTTCTCCCGCTTACCAAGGAGAACCTGACGGCATTTTTCGGCAGGGTACAGTTCGATACCTTTTTTGTCGGCTACGGCTCCGGCGGCGACGTGAATCCCCACTATACTGTCAGCATCCACGAGGGGCTGAAGGCAAACCGGACGATCCGCCGTGAGGAAGCGCTTGAAAAGACGTATTTGACCTGGCGCAAAAAGAACAAGGTGGATAACGGCTACTGGGGCCACTGGCCCATGTGCTATGAAGAGATGCACGTCAGCGAGGCGACGGTCATAAAAGCGCGGGAGAAGGCGGATACCGCGGTGATCTTTCTCGGACGCGCCGCAGGCGAGGACCGGGAAAACACCCTCACAAAGGGCAGCTACTACCTGACCGACGAGGAGGAGAACATGGTCGCCCTCGTTTCGTCGCACTTTGCCCGCACGGCTGTGGTTCTGAACATCGGCAACCTGATCGACCTCTCCTGGACGGAAAAATACAGGATCCCCTGCCTCGGGATCTGCTGGCAGGGCGGCATGGAGACCGGGAACGCCGTGGCGGACATCCTGTCCGGCAAAACCTGTCCCGCCGGGCGTCTGCCCGATACCGTGGCGCGCAGATATGAGGATTACCCGTCCGCCGGCAATTTCGGCGGCAAAAAGCAGAACGTTTACGAGGAGGACGTCTTTGTCGGCTACCGTTACTTTGATACCTTTGCCGCCGGGGCGGTGCTGTTCCCCTTTGCTCACGGCCTCAGCTACACGACCTTTGAAGTAAAACCGGCAAAAACGGTCAGCGCCGAGCCCGGAAAAGACCTCTGCTTTTCGCTTGAGGTTAAAAATACCGGCGGCGTTTCCGGCAGGCACACCGTGCCGGTCTTTGTCCTGACCGGCGTACAGCCCGCCGTCGCCGTACCCGCCAGAAGGCTTGTCGGCTTTGCGAAAACGCCTGTGCTCGCCCCGGGAGAGGTCTGCAGCCTCGATTTTTGCATCACCCCCGAAAAGTTTGCCGTTTATGACGATACGGGCAACGCCGGCACCAAAAACGCCTGGGTGATCCCAGCGGGCGAATACGCCGTCGTCGCCGACGGCGGAAAACGCGCGCTGCCCCTGTGCACGCTGCGTTACGAAACGACCGCCGTTATCGAAAAAACCGCCTCCCGCGCTGCGCCGGCCGCAGCGTTCATGCGGCTTTCCGCTCTCAAAGGGACCGTCAACAACGGCGCCGCCGTACGGCTGTGGGCGCGCACACCCGAAAGACAAGGCGACCTGAAGGCGCAGATCGAAGAAAACCTGCCCCCGACACTTGACGCCGCAGACGACCGCACCACCGTTTTGCAGGACGCGGCAAACGGGACGCTGACCCTTGAAGAATTCGCCGCCACCCTGACGGACGAAGAACTTGAGGCGATCTCCCGCGGGGACTACGTGATGAATTCGCCGCTCGGTCCCACCGGGAACGCCGGCGTTTTCGGCGGCACACTGGAAAGCCTGCGCATGCGGGGCGTTCTGCCGGTCACCACCACGGACGGGCCTTCGGGCATACGGCTCGCGGCGCGTTCTTCCCTGCTGCCCTGCGGGACGGCGCTTGCGGCATCCTGGGATCCGGAAAGCGTCCGCGCCCTTTACGAAAAGCTCGGAACGGAAATGAAGGACCGGGGCAGCGACGTGCTGCTGGCGCCGGGCATGAATATCCACAGGGATCCTTTATGCGGGCGCAACTTCGAGTATTTTTCCGAAGATCCCCTTCTCACAGGAAAAATGGCGGGCGCCGTGATCACGGGGCTTCGCGACGGCGGCGCCGAAGGGTGCGTCAAGCACTTTGCCTGCAACAACCAGGAGACCCGCCGCACGAAAAATAACAGTATCCTTTCCGAACGGGCGCTCAGAGAGATTTACCTGCGCGGATTCGAGTATTGCGTAAAGGAGGCCGCGCCAGCGGTCCTCATGACCTCCTACAACAAGATCAACGGCGTTTGGGGGCACTACCATTACGAACTCGTCACCGGGATCTTACGGGGCGAGTGGGGCTATAAAGGGCTTGTCATCACCGACTGGTGGATGCAGAAAAGCGCGTCGCCGGAATTCCCCGCCCTGCGGGACCAGGCGTACAGGGTACGCGCCGGCGTTGACGTGCTGATGCCCGGCGGCGGGCGCTCCGGGAAGCGCGTGCCGGACGGGACGCTTCTGGAGTCCCTCGGCAAGCCGGACGGCATCACCCGCGGGGAGCTGCAGCAGACGGCGGTCCACGTGCTGCGCTTTATCCTGCAATGTGAAAAATTCAAAAAGACGCTGCCCGAAAGCGACGCCGCGGTCCCGGCGGCGTCCACGGCAGAAGAGACGCCGTCGGACGCGGCAAAAGAGGAATAACCGACGCCGCTTTTCTCGCAAATATCCTTCTGCTTTTCCCTGAAGGCCGGGTTCAGAACCCGGTCTTTTTTTGATCAGAAGAAGGATTGCGCCACGTTTTCTGCCTTTTACCGCCGTAATCTTTAAAAACCGCATAAAAACTATTAAAAATTTGTAAATATTCTTGCATTTTTGATCCTTTATGGTAAAATACTTTTCAGAAATAAATGTTTCATGGAGGCGTACCATGTATCCGAACTATCCGAACTACCAAAACAACCCCGGCTATCAGAATCCGCCCCCCCAGTCCCCCGTTATGCCGAACAGCGCGCCGAACGGCGTTTACGTCGTCCCGCCCAAATCTTCGGCGTCCAAACAGATCACGGGGTACATCATTGCACTCGCGTCCATCTGGGCGGTCGCCGTGATCGCTGTGGTCCTGATGTTCGTGTTCCGTCCCACTGCGAAATCCGCCGTGCCGGACAGCGCCGCAAATATCATTCTGGACGTTTCCGCAGCAGCGGGCAGCGCCGGCACGTCGATCACACCGACGGATGCTTACGGCAAGCAGCGCGACGGAGAGCTCGGAAACCTTGCATCCGACGATTCCTCCACAAAGGACGGCAGCGCTCTGGTCGCCGGATACACGTATACCGCAGGCGACGCCGGCAGCGGGGACGTGGCGGTGCAGTCCGCGCCTGACAGCACTTCTGCGACGATCGCCACCTACGGCGGCGGCCTGATCGTGGAACCGGTCGACGGCATCGTGAAAAACGGTTTTACGAACGTCTATTATCTCAGCGGCAACACCCTGAACCAGGGCTGGGTCAACGTACCTTCCCTTACATTCTCCTCTCTCGCCTCCGTTTCCGGCGGTTACCTGATGGCGCCGGGCACCTACAGCGGCAGCACGGTCTACCGGGTCAAGGCGGCGCAGGGCACCTCCGTATACGCGGACGAAAACACAGCGACCGCCTCCGGCACCCTGGCTGACGGGACCCTTGCCGAAGCCGTGGACGGCGTGATCAAAAACGGCAGGCTCAGCGTCCTGTACGTCAAATCCGGCTCCGTGTGCCAGGGCTGGGTGGATGCGTCGGCACTTACCTACTTCTCCAGCGCGCCGATCAGCACCTACTACGTCTGGTCCGGAGACGTCAGGCTCCCCGCGGGCAGCACGTACGCCGTGAGCGGCACCAACAACAAAGGGCTCAACCTGCGTGACGACGGGTCCATGAGCGCGAACGTGCTCACCGTTCTGCCGGAAGGCACCTACGTCCAGCCGGTGGACGGCGTGGTCAAGAACAACTTCACGCGCGTCTGGTGTTCCGTCAACGGACAGATCTACGAGGGCTGGGTATGCGTATCCTACGTGCGCCATATCAGCGCGTCTTCCCTGTTCTCGCAGTCGCCCATCCTCTCCTACCCCTCCATCAGCACCGGCACCTATACGGTCAACGGGACCGCCGGCAAGGGCCTGATCGTCCGCGCCGCCCCGTCCATGAGCGCCCAGCGCCTGGCGTGCCTTGCGGAGAACCAGTACGCCGAGGTCATCGACGGCGTTGTCACCAACGGCTACACAAAGGTACGTTACCGCTTCTACGGCACGACCGCGGAGGGCTGGGTACATACCGCATACATCAGCTTCCTGAACGCCAATCCTCTCGAGAGCAACACCGAAAAGGTCGCGCATCCCACCGGCCTGTATGTCGTGCGCGTCAGCTCCTCCCTGAACCTGCGTTCCTCCGCCGCAAAGGCGTATAACGTGATCGGTTCCCTCTCAAACGGCGATTACGTCGTGGTCCAGAACGGCTACGTATTCAATAATTTCATTTACGTCTACACAAAGCACGGCTTCGGCTGGGTAAGCCCCGACTATATCTATTACGTCTCCTCCTCCATGTCGCTGCCGAACAACTCGATCGCGACCGGCCCCTACACCGTAAACGTGGGCAGCGGGCACAGGCTGAACGTCCGTACGGGCGCCGGCACCGGCTACGCGAGCCTCGGGCTCCTGAATAACGGCGCGTCGATCACCGTCACAAACGGGACCGTGACCAACGGCTTCGTATACGCCTCCACGCCGCTGGGCAACGGCTACGTGTACACCGGGTACATCAAGGCCGGCGGGTCCGGCTATTCCGGCTCCTCCGGTTCCACCTCGACGATCGCGACCGGCACCTACACCGTTACGATCCGCAACAACGTACTGAACCTGCGCGGCGGCCCCGGACAGAGCTACGCAGTCCTTGCAAAGCTCGCCAACGGGACGAAGGTCACAGTGGATGTCGGCGCGGTGTCCAACGGCTTCGTACACGTAATCACGCCCTACGGCTCCGGCTACGTCAGCACCAGCTACATCACCTACGGCAGCTCCTCCGGCGCGTCCGGCGGCTCTTATACCGGCGGAGTCACCTCCGGCGCCACGTTCCGGATCTACAACACCAGAGGCAAGGGACTGAACGTCCGCAGCGGGCCCGGCACCGGCTACAAAGTCCTCTGCACGCTCCCCGAGGGCGCGACCGTAACCACGATCGACTCGACCCTGTCAAACGGTTTCATCCACGTCGCCTTCAATTTCAACGGATACGGCACCGGCTACGTAAGCTACAGCTACGTCCATTAACACATTTTTTCTTCACAAACTCAGCTAAGGAGACTCTGCTAAAATGACGCCCTACGCTCCCTATTCGCCTTATTCCGCACCCTACGCGCCGCCCGCGGTAAAAAAGAAAACCGACAAACAGACCCGGATCTACATTATCAGCCTTATACTGATCTGGGTCGTGACCGCCGCCGTCTGCATAACGCTTTTTGCCGTCAGGAAGTCTCTGGACCGCAAGCTGCTCTCCGCGGTCCCGTCCGCCGGCACCGGCATCATCAACCTTTCCGGCAGCTCCCACGGAGCAGGACAGACGCCGGGGCAGGTTTTGTCCTCCGGGCAGAAGCCCGGCGATGTAGGGAACAGTGGATCCCAGTGGAAGACCGCAGACGGCGGGCAGCCGATGGCAGGCTGTACATATAAGCTCACAGCCCCCGCCGGCACGAACGCAAAGGTCAGCGTTTACAGCGCGTCCGGGAACAACGGCAGCGTCATAGCGTCGATCGCCGACGGCGAGATCGTGGAGGTCGTGGACGGAACGGTCGCCGACGGCAGGACAAGCGTCTATTACGTCTCCAACGGCAAGCTTCTGACAGGCTGGGCAAACGTCTCCGAGCTCACCTTTTACTCTTTGGCGTCGGTCAGCGGCGCGTTTCTGACGACTTCCGGCGTCTATACGCCCGGGCAGACCTATATCGCAACGGCGGATACGCCGGCGAAACCTGCAGCCGGAAGCACGCAGACAATTGAAACACTTCCGAAAAACGTTCTTCTGGAGATCGTTGACGGGTCAGTACAAAACAATGAGATCGAAGTCTACTATATCGTGGACGGGCGCATCCGGCAGGGCTGGGTACAGACCGCAGACCTGCAGTTCTTCTCCGCCTCGCCGATCTCCGGCTTTTTCTCGCAGTCGTCGCAGACGTCGGCGGTCTCGCTTGTCCCAAACGCGACGTATACGATCTTCAATACCGGCGGCAGAGGACTTGTGGTGCGCGTTTCGCCCTCTCAGCAGAGCGCGAAGCAGACGCTGCTTTACGACGGCGCCTATGCCGTGATCCTTGACGGCACGGTCACGAACGGCTACGTCCGGGTCTGCTACCGGGACAGCGGCGGCGCGATCGCGGAAGGCTACGTCTCCGCCGCATATCTGCGTTATTATGCGCCCTACGCGCTGTTTTCCGAAACCGCGGCGCCGATGACGGTCGCTTATTCCGCCATGAAGGTCGGCTGCACCTACAAGGTCGTCGGGACCGGCGGAAAGGGACTGATCGCCCGCAGCGCAGGGTCGTCCGCCGCCACAAGGATCGCCTCTCTTGCGGAGGGACAGTTTGCCCAGCCCGTAACAGGCGAAGTCATCGGGGGCTACGTGTGGGTCAGCTTTGTCGACGCAGGCATACGCATGGACGGCTGGGTCCACGCCGCCTACCTCACCTACTATAACAACGTGCCTCTGAGCGCGCAGGGACGGGACGGCGATTTTATGAAAGCCGGAACGTACCGGATCTCCGTCGGAAGCTCCGACACGCTGCCTCTGCGCAAAAACGCCTCCGTAAAGGGCGCAAAGCTCGCGAATCTTGAAAACAACAGCAGCGTAGTGGTGCTGGAAGGCAAGGTCTACAATAACTTCGTATATGTGGAAAGCGCCCTCGGCCTCGGCTGGGTCAACAAAAACTACCTGCGCTACGAAAACGCGAACATGTTCCTTGCCGACAGGAAAATATCTGCGGGCGTCTACCGGGTGGTCGGCGTCGGGAAGAGCTCGCTTGCCCTGCGCAGCAAATATTCCAATACGTCCACGCTCATCGCAAAGCTCTCCGAGGGGACCGAAGTCGGCGTGATCCAGGAAAACATCGTCAACGGCTATGTGTTCGTCGAGGTTTACGTCAACAGCGACAAAAAGACGGGCTGGGTCCACCAGAACTATCTTGCTTTCCTGCGTTACGGCCTTGTCTCCGAGCCGCATATCGACGATCTGACCGGCGGGGCGACCTATATCGTGAACGTCGGCAAGAACAACAAGCTCTCTGTCCGTCAGGCGGCAAACGACAAGGCGCAGCAGATCGACCTGCTCGCCGACGGCGATTATGTGTGTCCCCTGACGGGCAGCGTCTCCGGGACCTCCGTTGAGGTCTCGTATCAGAAGAACGGGGCCGTCAAGACCGGCTGGGTCCACGCGCAGCACCTGGAATTCTATTCCTCCTCCGACCTCGTCGGCGGAAGCTCCGCCGAACCGCTCACGGCAGGCGCCAGCTACTATGTGGATGTCGGCGGCGGGAAATACCTTTCCGCAAGATCTTCCTCAGCAGATTCCGCAAAGCAGATCGCTTCCATCCCGGACGGCGCCGCCGTTTCCCCGCTGACAGGCACGATCAAAAACAACTACGTCGAAATCGAGTTCTACGATCTCGGCGTCTACAAAACCGGCTGGGTCCACGCCGAATACCTGACGTTCCTTTCATACTCCCCGCTTCCGGACCCGGGCGAAGAACCGACGGATGCGCCGGAGCCTTCGTCCGATCCCTTCGAGGATTATTCCGAGGAGCCCTTTGCGTATGAGGAGGAAACAGAACCGGAAGTTTACGAGCCGGAATTCTGAATCACACGGTCTCACTGACCGGATCCATCCACACGGAGGTAAAAAACAATGGACAAACGACCCTGTATGATCGCTCACCGGGGCTTCTCCTCCCGCTATCCGCAAAATACTGCGCTCGCGTTCAGCATGGCGGCGAAAAACGGCTCCGGCGGCGCGGAAACGGATATCCGCATCACTTCAGACGGCGCTTTCGTGTGCAGCCATGACGACGACGCGGTATTCCGGGACGGCAGCCGCCTGCTCGTTGCCGACGCAACGCTTTCCGAGCTGCGGGCAAAGCCGCTGAAGAACCCGAAGACCGACGACGACGTATTTCTCTGTACGCTGGAGGAATATCTGACGGTCATGAAAGAAAACGGCATGATCTGTTTTATCGAGCTCAAAGGCGAGTTCCCGGATGAGAAAGTCCGGGAGATGTTCGGGATCTGCGCGCAGATCTACGACCTTTCAAAGGTCATTATGCAGTCGTGTTGCTTTTTAAAACAGTTAAAAGCGCATGAAATGTTCCCCGAGCTGCCGCTGATGCTCACCTACGGGACCAACGAGCGGCATTATGAGCGCTGTTTTGACTGCGGCTTTTCCATCGACTGCGACCAGTTTGTGATCACGCCGGAAATGATCCGCGAATTCCACAGCCGCGGGCTGGAGGTCGCCCTGTGGACCGTCAATACCGAAGAGGATATGCGCCGCTGTCTTGCGCTCGGCGTCGACTATATCGAATCGGACGTCTACGGCGCCGACGCCCTGACGTTATAAAGGAGGACCTGCCATGATAAAAAAAGCGATCGTCTCTCTGCTTGTACCGGCGCTGCTTATATCAACGCTTTCCGGATGCCTGTTTATCCGGCTGCCGGAAAGGAAAAAGGAACCCGAAAGCCTGACGGCTGCGCCGTTCGACTTTTCCGCCGCCATGACCGACGTCACAGCCCCGCCGGAAACGGCCGCAACCGAAGCGCCTTCCGCTGTACAGAATACCCCCGAGCCTGATTTTTCATCGCTTGTGCGTCTGGTGGAGCAGACCGATTTTGTATGGACCACCTTATCTTCACTGGATCAGTCCACGCCCGCAGACCGGCTGATCGAAAACGTACTGCTTGCCTACCCGTATCTTGAGGTCGGGCTTTACGCCGCGTTCCCGTCCCTGCCGGCGCCCATCGCGTCAGACACGGACCCGCAGGGCAGATTCCAAAACGAATACAACATCCAGGGGACCGTCTATTCGATCCAGGCGATCGACCGGATCCTGAGCGTCATGTTCGGCACGACAGCCGGGCAGAGCATCCTTTCCGACAGTATGTATATCCAGGACGGAAACCTGTACGTCCTGCCCGTTGATGGGCTCGGGGACTACGGGACCGCGTTAAAAGGCGGTTGGGAGACCCATGAGAGAATTGACGGCAACACCTATACCGTCACCTTGCACGAAACGTTGGAAGACGTGTTTGCCGGCGAACAGACGCCGCTGGAGCTGACGTTTCTGGTCCAGCCTGTCAGCGATCCCGTTCTCGGCGATACCTGGCGCATCTTCTCCTACGGGCAGATCAGGGCCTGAGTTTTCTTTCATAAAAAATATCATATCAATAAAGAAAGGAACCGCAGGGACCGCGGGCTGACGGCCGGTCTTCTGCACAGAAAAATCATTTATGGACGCTTATTGCACAAAATGCGGAACCGTGATGCAGGACGGGCACTGCCCGAACTGCAACCCCTCGAGAGCACAAAAACGGGAAATGAAAAAAATGCAGAACACCCAGGTCGTTCCGGACGCCTACGGCGGCTACACGACCTTCGTGGAGCCGACGGCAAAAAAACCGCCGATGCAGAATAAGACGCTGTTCATCATCATCGGCGCTGCAGCTGCTGTCGTTCTGGCGGCGGTGCTGATCATTATTGCGATCGTTTCAAAATTCAAAAAAATAAAAGTGGATGCGGTGGATCCCTCGTATTACAACGCGGTGGTCGACGCATATCAAAAGGCTGCGGACAGCGGTTTTACGGCATGCGACGACAAATACGTCAGCCCGTCCGTGATAAAGGCCATGACGGATGAAAACGCCTATACGCCGCCCGAGCTGCGCTATACGTTCCTCGACATCAACAACGACGGCAGAAAAGAGCTGCTGGTCGCCGCCGGCCAGGGGGACGACTTCCAGATCTATGACATCTATTCCTGCTCCGCAGAGCCCGATCATCCGGTCCGCCTCTGCCAGCTTTCTGAGGACAATACCTGCACCTACGCGCTTCTGAAGGACCACTCTTTCCTTTACATCACAAGCGACCTGTACGCCAACACATTCCGGCACTATCAGCTCCCCGCGGGAGAAGCGGCGCCGGTTCTGACGGATGGGCTTGTCAGCGACGCGGGATTCTTCCGGCTGACGAAAAACGAAAAGAAAAAATCCATTTCCGAAGAAGAATATCAGAACGCCCTTGACGCGTTCAACGCGGACCTCGTCATCCCGGATTTTTCGTCCATGACGCTGATCGAAGCAAACGAGCTCCCGGAGGAGACCACGGGAGAAGAGGAGACCGCCGAGGTTGTCCCGGAGGTCGAGGCGCGCACGCCGGACAATGCGCCCTACAGCGAGATCTTAGCCGGCTACGGTTACACGTATATGGAGATGCTGGACGACGGTGAAGCCGACGGGATCGATACAGAGACGTATTCGCTGGCGCTGGCGCAGCAGCTCAAAGACCGTACCGTCCGGCAGATGTACTACGCCCTTGCCGATCTGAACGGCGACGGGCAGGAGGAACTGTTTATCGGCGCGCCGGATCAGGACGGTGAAGTCGTCATTTTCGCGATTTACACGACAGACCCCGGCGGCGGCCTGTACGCGCCGATCGATTTTTCTGAATTTGACAGTAAAAATACCATATATCTCCTTTCGGACTACCGCGCGGCGGTGATCACCGCCAACGGCGACGACGTTACAAGAGCCGTCGTATATGCCCTTGAGGGGAACGAAACCGAAATGGCCGAAAAAGAGTCCTACGCCCACGTCGGTACCACCTTCCAGCATAAGCGCGCAGACGGGACGCGGGAGGATATCGACCAAAAGACCTATGAAGACGCCGTTAAGGAGATCAGGAACAACACGGCGTCCCTCTCCTGGCAGCAGTTCTTCGACGCCTCCGCGCCGCTGAGCACCGCGGAAGAAGTCGGACAGACCGTTTCGGCGGCATCCGGCGAATTTGACAGCAGCTGTCCCGACCGTTTCCTGACCGGCGTTTTCTACAGATTCCATACGCTCTGGTACAACGAAGGAAACGGCGTCAACTGCAACTTTGAATCTGCGACGGCCCAAGAGATCCTTTCGGATTACATTCTCACAGATAAAGACATCGGGAACGTCGGCATATCCCGATACTACGTCTACTGGTATAAAATGGATCAGACGGAGATCGGAGACGATGCGAGCGTCTACGACGCCGCGATAATCAAATGGATCGCGGAAAAGTATTTCGGAAAAACGCTGTCCGATCCGATGACCTTCGATTCCACCGGCGGCAGCAGCCCGGATTACAGTCTGAAAAACGGCAAACTTGCCGTTTCAAAACAAAGAGATATCGATGAGACCGTGGAGACCGCCGACGGAACCGCCAATATCTCCGATCTGAAAAACGCGACCGTTTCCTATAACGATCTCGGGAACGGCAATATCGATATCGAGATCCGGGAGACCGTAGGCGACAAGACATACACCTATCTGTTCAACGTCTCTTACGGCGGCGTGGACGAAACCTACGGCGAATACTGGCGCCTGCATAACGTGACCGTTAAGGCAGAGTAACAAACCTTTTGCAGCTTAAACGCTGTTTGCCAAGCCCTCCGCCGCCCCGGGCGTTCGTTGCCGGCGGCAGATAAACGGAGGCGACCGTGGAAAAAATCTGAAGAAAGGAACGATTCGGGCATAAAAAGCCGGTTCTGCCATCCCTTTTTGTGCGAATTCTGAATCGCATGGCGATCCTAATGGAGTATTACTGTCCGGCCTGCGGCAGTCCGATGAATGACGGGATATGCCCGAACTGCGGCACGCACAACGCCCCCGCCCCTTTTCAGAACGCAGGCCCCGGCACCGACGGCGATGCGTACGAGGAAGCGTATTACACCGTCGGCGGGAAGCATTCCTACGACGGATCCGATCCTTACGACGGCTTCGGGACCGGCGAAGATATGCAGCAGGCTGCCGGATCCCGCAAACGGACGGGCGTGATCCTTGCCGTGGCCGCCGCAGCGCTTGTGCTGACCGGCCTGATCGTTATCGCCCTTCTCTTCTTCGGGAACCGTAATACGATCAAGCTGCCGGAAGGGCTCAGACCCTACAAGCCCGTAGTCGCCGCTTACCAAAAAGTTCTGAACAAACGCGGGCAGGTCACGCCCGATCCAGAAAACAAACTGCTGAACCCGCAGCTGATCACGGATATCCGCAACGCCGACGATCCGAAAAAGTTCGCCGTTTATTACGACCACGCGGACCTGAACGGCGACGGGCAGGATGAGTTTTTCATCGCGGCAGGCGACGCCGCCGACACGATCCGCGTGTACGATATCTACACCGTTAAAAACAAGGCGCCGCAGCCGCTGTTTGACCGGCCGAGCGCGGACAACGTCACAACTTTTTATCTGTACGCAGATAAGACCTTCGCGCGGCGAGACACCGCAAGGGCGCAGCAGTTTGACGAGCTTATCTATTATTCGCTGCGCGGCACGGCACGGGAGCCGCAGACGGTCTCCGGCTGGCGGCAGACGGAAAACGGCTGTCACCGGTTCGTTCCGGATGAAAACGGCTACGAGCGGAAAACGGAGGTCTCAAAACAGGACTTTGCTGACGAGATCGAACGGGCAACGACCGAACGGCTTTTGTACACCTGGGAATATGACAGCTATCTGCTAAACGCCGACTTAAACGAAACGTCCCCCGGGGCCCCCGCCACGACTTCACCGGCGGCGGAGAACACGACTGCCGGGGCTACCGTACAGAAGGCGGACAGCCGGACCGTTTACGCGGCGGTGATCGCCGCCTACAAAACCGCGCTGGGCGGGAATGCGGCGGATGCGACCTACGTCAATGAAAACGTGCTGAACGCGCTTGATTCGGTACGCCCTGCCTACGCCTTTGCCGATATCGACGGCGACGGGCAGGAGGAGTGCGTGATCGGCGCCGCCGTCCCGGAGGAAGACGACCGGATCTACGACGTTTTCTCCTTTGACGGCACCGCCATTATCCCGTTGACGGACGTGGGGAGCATCGGTTACCGCAGCGCGATCTATATCTACGCGGATTCCCTTTACGCCTACGTCGGCGGCGGGCTGAACGGCGGGGCGGTGGTCGGCAGGGTCGGCGCATGCAGACTGGAACCGATCACCCGCTACGCGTTCCACAACGGAGAAAGCGTCACCCGCACGAACCCGGACGGTTCAGGCGCAACGGAAATGACGTGGGCTCAATACGAAGAAGAGATCAATAAGGTTTTCGCGAAAGGGAAATACAGCTTCCGTTGGAACTATTTCAATGCCGGCAGCGCTGCCGAAACGCCCGCAGAGGACAACGGTGCAGCCGCTGCCGAAGCTGCGAATTTTGTCAAACTGTACTATACCGACCACGGGCGGTACGTCTGGTACGGTATGCAGCAGGGAGAGTCGGTCAGCTTTGCTTCGCTCTCACAGAGAGAACTGCTGACGAAATACATGTTCAGCATGCCCATGATCTACTACGGGCTGTTCAGCGCAGCGGATACCGATTTCCAAAGCGCCGGCGGATACGTGCCTGCAGCATTTCAGGCGCGGCGATCGGAGCTCACAGACTGCAGCCTGCTGCGTCTGGACGCGAACTGGGTGGCGCAGGAATACCGGTCTTTATTCGGCAGAGAGCTTGACATGAGCGACGCGTACCTCAATACAAAGACGATGCAGGCATACTGCTTTGAGGACGGCTGGATGTACCTTGTGCGCTTCCCTGTAGGCGACGGTTGTCCGATCGCGAACCCCACCTTTACCGCCATCTCTTACGACGACGGAAAAATGCTGATCACCGTCACCGACAACAACGAATTCAACGCAGCCTACCGGTATGAGTTCCTTGTCTCCGGCAGCGGCAGCAACTGGCAGATCCATAACGTCCTGCGCGTCAACTGACAGGCAGGAAAACGCATATTTTAAGAAAGGCGCGGCCCGCAGAAACGGCGGGCCCCAGGGCAAACATCATGGCATACTATTGCGGCAACTGCGGCAGACAAACGGACGCAAACGGGCGCTGCCCGGTGTGCGACGGATACGCGCGGCCGAGAACACAACCTTCACAAAACCGGACGGACCCCCGCCGGCGCAGCGCTTCCCAACGGCCTGCCGGCGGCACGCGGCAGCGTCCAGCGGGGTCCTCCGCTTCCTCTGCCGCCCACAGAAAACCGTCCGCCGGGAGACCGCAGGCACGCGCCGGCAGCGCCGGCGGCAGAAGTTCCGCGGGGAGGAACGCAAGGCCCTCTGCCGGCGGCAGCCGGAGCCGCTCGGCTGCAAGCAGAAGGAGAAATCAGAATGCGCCGTACCTGATCGTGCTGATCTGCGTGGCAGCGGTACTGATGGTCAGTATCATCACGGTGGCGGTCATGCTGATCTCCGGCAACAAAGAGCTGAAAGACGCAGGCGTGGAGGACACATTCTCCTTAAACGATACCCGTCTGCTGCCCTTTGAAGACGTGATCAAAGAATACCGCTCCGTTGTCAGGGCAAAATTCTACGCAGACCTGAAGGCGGACGAAAAGCGCCCGCAGATCTCCTACGCAAATTCCAACCTGATCAACGCCGCAAACGGATATATAACCGGCAACCCCGACGGGGAGTACCACGTGTATTACGCCCTCGACGACCTTGACGGTGACGGCCTGCAGGAACTGATCATCGGCGGCGGGGAATCCGAAGACAACATCGTGGTCTACGATATCTTCGCGATCCTCCAGAACAAGGCGCAGAATCTGTTCAAGCCCGATGAGATCGGCGGCGCCAACACCCTCGGCGTCTATTCGGACGGCCGTTTTGCGGTCCTTCACCGTTCGGGCGGCGAGATCGATTCCGTCACATACTACAAGCATCCTTCAAAGATGAAAAAAGAGGTATCGGAAAAGTACGCCCACGACGCAGGGCTTTACACCCACCTGAACACGGAGGGGCAGCAGTACAAGATCACGAAGGACGAATTCGACGAGGCCGTTGCAAAGGTCACGGAGGACCTGCGGCTGATGAGCTGGAGAAGCGTGCTCGCTTAAAAGAAAGACCGGCGCATTTACCCATAAAATCGCCTGCGAACGCAACAAAAAAGGGGCTGAAACCGTCAGTCCCTTTTTTATTGCGCCGTCATACGGCGAACGATTTTTTAATTGTTACTGCTGCTGCAGGCCCGGCGCGCCGCCGCCCATTAAGGATTGCAGGATACCGCCGGACTTCTTTTCTTTTTTCGGCTTATACTTCGGCGGGTTTTCCAGCCGCATATTTGCGCTTTTGCTCTTTTTCAGCCGCGCGCTGACCGCCAGAACAGGCTCCAGCATGGTGTCGGTCAGATAGGGCATAATGCGCTGGATCAGGACCGGATCATCCTTGATCGGCCCCAAAATCGTGACCGCGATCAGGCTCTGCACCTCGTTGGTGCCGTCCTCATAGATATCGCCGAGGATATTGAAAAGCTTTTTCATATCTCTGGGGTCGTTCGCGTTGATCACGCCCATGATCTCCCTGTTCGCGACGTTCACGAAAAAGTCTTCGCACAGAAACTCGCCGTACGCGTCAAGGTTTTTGCGGATCTCCTCCTTAAAGTACGGGAACATCGCCGCAAGCTTCGAAGCCAGGGTGATCGGATCGTACGCAAGCGCGCCGCTTCTGGCTGCGGACTTGGAGACGGTCTGGACCGACTTATTGGAGATGACGATCTTATCCTTCTTCTGATAGGTTTCGGTCAGGTATTCACAGATCTCGTTGATCAGAGACTTTAAGTCACGCTCGTCATAATCCGCAAGGACCAGCAGATAGGTGCTGTCCAGATGAAAGGCGGAGTCGTCGGAAAGGTCCACGCCGGTCTCGCCGGACAGCAAATGCAGACGGTCGTCACTGAGCACCAGACGCAGCCTGCCCTTTTCCCCGGCGTAATCCAGCACGCAGCCGCCCTCTCTGTCGAAAACGGGGCTGTCGCCCTTGCGTGCGCCCTCCGGCAGCTGCACCGTAAAGCCGCAGCGCTCCATGGTCGCCGCGATCCCGTTGTGGATCGTTTGCATCGTTGGCTTTTTTTCAAGCATGGTTCTCTCTCCTTTTATCCGGCGTTCATTGCCTTGAAGTTGTCTTTATTGGACTTGTACAGCGATTTGAATACCGCGAACTGTTTATCGTAAACCGCCTTGTTTTCCGCATTGGGCTTAAAGGTCTTCAGCGCAGGGATCAGACGTTTGGCGTCCGCAAAGCCTTTGATCTCGCCGAGGCCCACCGCCAGCGTCACCGCCGCGCCGACCGCCCCCGCGTTCTGCGGGTCGCTGACCGTTTCGATCGTTTTTCCGGTCACGTCGGCGATGATCTGCGCGGTCACGTCACTGAGCGCCCCGCCGCCGACGAAGCGGACCGTATCGGAGGTCTTGATCTTGTGCTCCTGTGCTTCAATGAACCACCGCAGATGATAGGCGACGCCCTCGACCACCGCGCGCAGAAGCTGGCTTTTGCCGGTGGAAAGACTGATATTGAAGAACATGCCGCGGGCGTTCGGGTCCTCAAACGGGCAGCGGTTGCCGTGCAGCCAGGGCGTAAAGATCACGCCGCCGGAACCGGCGGGCACTTTGTCCATGACCTCAGACAGATAGTCGTACAGGCTCCTGTACCGGCCTTCATAACTGTCCGCCACGTGTACTTTTTTCAGGTAGATATCGATCTCGTCCATCGCCAGGTGGTCTTTGCACCATTCCAGGCATTTGCCTGCCGTTTCCAGCTCGGCAAAATAATTGAACTTGCCCTCGTCCGCGCCGATGATCGCCGCGATCATCGCCCCGGCGTCCACGATGCTCTTTTCCACGACCGTGGAGACCCAGCCGGAGGTACCGGAATAGATATGCGTATCGCCGGGCGCCACCGCGCCTGCGCCGACGCCGATCAAAGACGCGTCGCCGCCGCCGCCGAGAACCGGCGTACCGGGGGCAAGCCCCAGCTCTTCGGCCTGCTGCGCCCGCAGCTTTCCTGCGACGTCGGTGGACCGGATCAGCTTCGGCATATGATTCACATCGACGCCGAGGGTCTTGCACAGGGAGGCGCTGAAACACTCATGCCCTTTGCGAAGGTCGTATAACAAAGTGCTGAAGGCGGAATCCTTGGTCATAACGAATTCGCCCGTCATGCGGCAGATCAGGTATTCCTTCACGTCAAGCCATTTGTAAATGCGCCTGAAGACCTCGGGTTCGTGTGCCTTGACCCAGTTATATTTCCAGACAGGATCCTTGACGCTTGCTGCCACCGCGCCCGTGATGATCAGGGATTTGATCAGGATCGGCACGCTCGCGCCCGCAACGGTGATCCCGTGGGCAATGCCCTTTTTGAGCTCCGCCGTCGCACGCTGGTCCATGTAGCTCATGGGACGGCGCACAGCGTCGCCGTTTTTGTCCACCAGCACAAGGCCCTGCATCTGCGAGCAGAATGAAATGCCCTCGATCTCAGCAGCCGTAAGCCCGGAAGCCGCCAACGCCTTTTTGGAGGTGTCGCACAGCGCCGTCCACCACTCCTCGGTATCCTGCTCCGCGCCGCCGTTGTCGAGAACGTACAGCCCGTACCCCTGCGACGCAGCGCCCAGCAGCTCGATACTGTCGGAGATCCGGTACACACAGGTCTTGACCCCGGTGGTACCGATATCAAAAGTGATTACGTTCTTCATAAAAAAACCGCCTTTATAATATAGAAAGTAAAAAAGTATCAATTAATGGCGGGCGCCGCCCGCACCCGATCATAGAAGGAGGTCGGTTGTACGCGTAAGCCTTTTATGATCAACGCCGCACCGAAGCGGCTATTGCGAATTTGTAACTTTATTACTTTTTTCTTTGCAACTTTTTCAAAGGATCTGTCTTCCCTGCAATGCGCGCGTTAAGGTCACCGCGTCCGCATACTGCAGGTCGGAGCCTACAGGCAGCCCGTAGGCAAGCCGCGTCACCTTGACGCCGAGGGGCTTTAAGAGCTTTGAAATATACATTGCCGTCAGCTCCCCTTCCACGTTGGAGCCGGTCGCCATAATGACCTCCTGTACGTCGTCCGTGCGCACCCGGTCCAAAAGCTCCTTCACCGTGATGTCCTCCGGCCCGATCTCATCCAGCGGCGAAATCACGCCGTGCAGGACGTGGTACGTCCCTTTGAACTCGTTGGTGTTTTCCATCGCCATCAGCGCTTCCACGTTTTCCACCACGCACACGGTCTGCCTGCTTCTTCGCTCGCTGGCGCAGATCGGACAGATATCCTGATCCGTCAGGTTGCAGCATACGCCGCACCGGCGGATCTTTTCGGCTGCTTCGCGGACGGAATCGGCAAAATCGCAGACCTCTTCCTTTGGAAGGGAGAGCAGATGCAGCGCCATACGCTGCGCTGTCTTTGCGCCGACGCCCGGCATCCTGCGGAAATGCTCGATCAGCTTCTGCAGCGAAACGGCTGCGTACTCCATACCGCGTTAAAAGCTGAGGCCGGGGATGTTCAGACCGCCGGTCAGCTTACCCATTTCCGATTCCATGGTGGCGTTCGCCTTGCGGATCGCCTCGTTGAACGCGATGGTGATAAAGTCCTCCAGCATCTCCACGTCCTCGGGGTCCACGACGTCGGGGCTGATCTTTATGCTCTGCAGCTCATGTTTGCCGTTGACCGTCACCTTGACGCATCCGCCGCCGGCTTCCGCCTCAAATTCACGGCTCTCCACGTCCGCCTGCGCAGCGGCCATGTCGTCCTGCATCTTCTGGATCTTCGCCATCATATCGTTACGGCTGCCGCCCTGATTGGGAATTCTCGCTTTCATTCTTTCGTTTGCGCCGTCGCCGGCGCGCTCCTTTCCGTTTTTTCCTTTTATTGCAGTTCTTCGTATTTTATTTTATAACGCCTGCCTAAGATCGTTTCGGCGACCGGCGCCAGATACTCTTCCAGGATCGCCTCGGGCGCGATAAAACGGATCGCGTTGTCCGCGGGACGGATGCAGAGCGTCAGGCCGCGGATCACTGCCGTGGACCCGGTCAGATGCCCGATCAGCGGGGCAAAGCTGCGCTCGGTGTTCAGCACGATCTTAAACCACGTATCCCTGTCAACACTCTGTTCCCCTTCGGCAGGCGTATGCGCATCGGCTTTTTCCGTACCGTCGGGTTCGTTTTCGCGCATAAAAGCATCAAAATCAAAGGACGTATCCGCCGCCTCAGGTTTCCCGGACGCAGGCGTGTTCTCCTGCATAAACGCCTCAAAATCAAAGTCCTTGTCCGCGGGGCCCGCGTCCGGCGCCGTTTTCTGAGACGTCGGCACAAAGGGCGGCTGATCCGGCTCGTCGCCGTCCAGCGCCGCGAACTGCGCGGCAAAGCTCCCGGTCCGGCTCTCGTTGGCAAAGCCCGAAAACGCAGGGGGCGCATCCGCAGGGGTCACGGATCTTACGGGCGTATCGTCAAAGGGCGGGGGCGCGTCGTCAAAGGGCGGCGTGTCGTCAAAGGGCGGGGGCGCGTCGTCAAAGGGCGGCGCATCGTCAAAGGGCGGCGTGTCGTCAAAGGGCGGGGATGCGTCGTCAAAGGGCGGCGCGTCGTCAAATGGCGGCGCGTTATCGGGAAGCGCTGTTTTTGCTGTAAACGGTTCCTTTACGGAAGGAACCGGACCTTGGGGCACCTTTGCAGATTGCTGCACGGGCACGGACGCCGGCGCCGGTACGCCGTTTGCCGTCAGCGCCTTAAGCGCCTGTTCCAGCTTTGCAATGCGCAGCAATAACCCTGCCGTATCTTCGGCGGCTTCAGGCTCACACAGACGGATCAGCGCGGTCTCCAGCTCGACGCGGCGATTGGCCGCGCGTTTGATCGCGTCGCCGGCGGCAGTTAAAACCCGCAGGCAGTACAATACCCGCTCAAAATCGAACCTGTCCGCGATCGCCCGCATACGGGCAAGCTCCTCTTCGGTGCAAACGATCAGGGCACGGGGATCCTTTACGGTTTTCAGGATAAGGAAATTGCGGAACTGCTCCGTCAGCTCACTGCACAGCCGTCCGGTATCACAGGAAGCCTTGTGCAGCTCGTCCAGAAGCAGCAGGCTCTTTGCCGTATCGCCGTCGGCAATGGCGCCCAGAAGCCCGTAAATATACTCCCTGCCCATGAGCCCGGCGGCGCGGCTGACCACGTCCTCGTCCACCTCGCCCGAAACGCTCAGGCAGCTGTCCAAAAGCGAAAGCGCGTCGCGCATGCCCCCGTCTGCAAGCCGCGCGATCAGCATGGCGGCGGCAGGCGTCAGCGTTGAATCCTCCTGCCCGGCAACATACATGAGCCGATCGGCGATCACGCCCGGCTCAATACGCCGGAAGTCAAAACGCTGACAGCGCGAAAGGATCGTGGAAGGCAGCTTATGCACCTCGGTGGTCGCCAAAATAAACTTAACATGCTCCGGAGGTTCTTCCAGCGTTTTCAGCAGCGCGTTAAACGCCTCGATCGTAAGCATATGGACCTCGTCGATGATATACACCCGGAACTTCGCCTTTGCGGGGGTAAAATTCGATTCCTCCCGCAGCATCCGGATGTCGTCGATGCCGCGGTTGCTGGCGGCGTCGATCTCCACGATATCAAGGACGGTCCCGGCGTCGATCCCCCGGCATATCTCGCACTTGTTGCAGGGGTTCCCGTTTTCGGGATGCAGACAGTTGATCGCCTTGGAAAGGATCTTGGCGCAGCTCGTTTTGCCCGTTCCCCGGGAACCGGTGAACAGGTAGGCGTGAGAAAGTCGGTTTTCCCGCACCTGCGAGGAGAGCGTCAGCGTCACGTGGGGCTGTCCCACCACGTCGCCGAACACCTGCGGGCGCCATTTTCGGTAGAGTACGCGGTACATAATCGGTCCTTTCCGGGCAATACTGTTTACAAAAAAATTTTGCCTCTGTCACACGGCGTGCAGGCGGACTGTGTCGCACGGGCAGACCGCTTAATGCTGCTCGGTTCCCCGCCTGACATGGTTCGCGGCGCTCCGTCGCACAGGACCAACACGCCGCATGACAGAAGCAAAATTCATCTGATTCTAAATTATTATACTACAGGATCCGGACAAACGCAAGTCTTTTTTATAAAAAATTTTTTAAGGAATAAACTAAAGGTATTAACCGGTTTACTATATAAAGAAATTTGAATAAAAAAATATTGCTTTTTATGCTTTGCTTGTGATATAATATAGAGTACGAAATTAACAGTCAGGATAATTATAAAATGGAATATGACAGAATCATCAAGATCCTGAACACCGAGCGGATCGGCGGAGGCGAGGAGTCGCTGGAGATCACCACGCGCGGCGCTTTACAGGGAGATGCGAACGACTACAGTCTCAGTTATTACGAGCATCTCGGCGCCGGCCTCGACTGCACCACCCGCATCCACGTGAAGGATAAGCGGTTCGTCTCCATCATGCGGCAGGGTGCGATCAACTCCCTGATCACCATGGAGCCGGGCAACCGCCACCAATGCATCTATTCCACCCCTTACGGCGACCTGCCGATAGGGGTGTGGACAAACGAACTCAGCTCCGATATCGACGTACACGGCGGGGAGCTGCGCCTGAAATACGTCGTCGATTTTGACGGCCCGATCCCGGGACAGCGAAAAAACATGAAAATCACCGTCAGCGACATCCAACAGAAAGGCAGTGCAGAAAATGACTGACATTATGAAACGCGCCGAAGGACAGCTTGCGGCGCTTGTAAAAACGGCGCTTTGCGACGCGATGGAAGCGGGCGCGCTCCCGCAGGCAGAACTGCTCGATTTTAAGGTGGAGATCCCCGCCGACCGCAAAAACGGCGACTATTCCACCAACATCGCCATGGTCCACGCGCGGCAGTTCCGCACGGCGCCGATCAAGATCGCCAACACGATCTTGGAGCGCATGGATCTTTCCGGCTCGTATTTTTCACACGCCGAAGCCGCGGGCGCAGGCTTTCTGAACTTCACCCTCTCCCCTTCTTACTACGCCGATACGCTGCTGAGCGTGGAAGAAGCCGGAGAAAAATACGGCTGCAGCGACCTGTTCAAAGGTAAGCGCGCGCTGGTGGAATTCGTCTCCGCCAACCCCACCGGCCCCATGCACATCGGCAACGCCCGCGGCGGGGCGCTGGGCGACAGCCTGGCGGAAGTCCTGTCCCGCGCAGGGTATGAGACCGAGCGGGAGTTCTACATCAACGACGGGGGCAACCAGATCGAAAAATTCGGGCTCTCCCTCGATATCCGTTACCGCCAGCACTTCGGCGACCCGGTGGAGATGCCCGAAGACAGCTACCACGGGCAGGATATTATAGACCACGCGGCGGCGTTCGCCGAAATCCACGGCGACAAATACCTGCACGTCAGCGAAGCCGAACGCAGGCAGGCGCTGATCGCTTACGCGCTGCCGCTGAACATCGCGGGGCTGGAGCGCGACCTGAAAAAGTATAAGATCACCTACGACACCTGGTTTAAGGAGAGCACCCTGCACGAATCCGGCAAGGCGGCGAAAATGGTGGAGCTGCTGACCGAAAAGGGCTGGACCTACGAGCTCGACGGCGCCGTATGGTTCAAGGCGGAACAGTTCGGCTGCGAAAAAGATTTCGTCCTGCGCCGCTCCAACGGCTTTTACACGTACATTGTGCCCGATATCGCCTACCACTACAACAAGCTCTGTGAACGCGGCTTTGATCTGGCGGTGGACGTACTCGGCGCGGACCACCACGGCTACGTGCCGCGTCTGAAGGCGGCGCTTACCGCCCTCGGCGTGGACGCAGAGAAACTCCAGGTGGTCCTGATGCAGATGGTCAACCTCGTCAGAAACGGCGAGACCGTAAAGCTTTCAAAGCGTTCCGGAAAGGCGATCACCCTGGTCACGCTTCTGGACGAAGTGCCCATCGACGCCGCACGGTTCTTCTTTAATATGCGAGAGGCGAATACCCACTGCGACTTCGATCTGGACCTGGCGGTGGAGCAGTCCTCGCAAAACCCGGTCTACTACTGCCAGTACGCCCACGCGCGTATCTGCTCCATCTTCCGCAAGATGGAGGAAAGCGGAACGCCCTTTACCGGCTGCACAAAGGAACAGGCCTTGCTGCTGACGGCGGCGGAAGAAAAGGAGCTGATCCGGTATCTCTCCACGCTGCCGACGGAAGTGGAATCGGCGGCAAAGGCGCTGGACCCCTCCCGTATGACGCGCTACGCCATGGAGCTTTCTTCCCTGTTCCACAAATTCTACAATGCCTGCCGCTGCAACGTGGAGGACGCGGACCTGCGCGCCGCACGGCTCTTCCTGTGCCGCTGCACCCGCACCGCCCTTGCGAACGTGCTGGGCATGCTCAAAGTCGACGCGCCGGAAAACATGTAAATCGGTTTAATCGGTGTTCGCAGAACACCGGTTTACAAAAGAAAAAAAGCATTAAGGCAACACCGCATAATTCCGGTGTGCGGATTGCGCAGTAGATTTTTTCGTCAGATTGTACAGATTTGACGCCGTCAACCTGGCGGTTGGCAAGGAAAATCTGTGCAGGATGACGGAATAAAGATCAAGCAAGGC
>JAFRNP010000062.1 GCA_017430145.1 Clostridia bacterium | reverse complement strand
GGATTGCGCAGTAGATTTTTTCGTCAGATTGTACAGATTTGACGCCGTCAACCTGGCGGTTGGCAAGGAAAATCTGTGCAGGATGACGGAATAAAGATCAAGCAAGGCGTGCGCCGCGAATTGTGCGGTGTTGCCTTAAACATGAAAAAACACTTTTGAGACGTTCTCTTTTCTGTATCCCGGCAGAAAAGCCTTATAAAAAACGGACGCGCGGCATGTTCGGTTTTCTCCGCGGCTTTCCGAAAACGAGGACAGGAGGACGTTATAATACGTCCCCCGTCCTGTCCGATGGCGTTATGCGTCTGCGGCGTAACGCTTTTTCTTTTTTATGACCATCCAGGCGTAAAGGAATGTGCCGCCGCCTGCGGCAAGCAGGGCAACGAAGGAAGGCAGCAGATGGATCCCGAACACGCCGGTGTTCACGTAACCGCACAGGTTCTCAGCCATGATCCTGTAACTGGAGGTCGAAATATCCGCCGCGCTCTGCATAAAGTCCGCCGGCGCGTCCTGCGGAGCGTCTGCATGCTCGCTGAACCAGAAATAGAAGGGGCGCGGTTCATCCGGAAGGATGTACCCGACCGGCGCCGTGGTTTCCATGATACAGTAGGCGGTATCCTTCTGGTATATCCTTGTCCCGTTGTCGTATTCATCGGACGCCCTTATGATGATCTTACCGTCTTCATCCGTCGTATACGCTTTTCCGACCGGATCCCATTCATTGTTTACGGCGTCCCAGCAGTATGCGGTAAATACGGCGCCGGACAGCGGGTTCCCGTTTTCCTGGTCTATTTTGATGAGACAGAATTCCTCGTAAGTCGATTCACCGGACGTATCGAAGTCTTCGATCTCGAAATGATGGGAGGTTTCCCCGGGCTCCTCCGTGAACCCTTCCAGTCTGGCGGAGTTGGCAAGCGTGATGCCCTCGCTCATGGAGCAGTTGACGTGGTAACTGTACGTCAGCCGCAGATGTGTCTCGTCGGGAACGTTCATTTCGATGTAGGCGTGCTTGATGCTCGGATCGTCCGGATCGGTTTCCGTATGGGCGGTCCAGTGGATATCCGTCAGGGGAGTCCAGACGCCGTTTTCCTCTTTTTCAAGGAGGACGGAGTTCAGGCTGAGGACCGCTTCGCCGGAGCCCGTCCCCATTCTCGATACATATGAAAGGATATCGGTAAAGTGCAGTTCGTCAGGATCGAGCACGCCGTTGGCGGTGGTCAGAAGGTTTTCGGCAAATTCGTTGATCTCTACCGAATAGGAGATCAGATGGGTGTTTTTGTCCCAATGGCCCACTTTTGTGACGACGTCTTCCATGTTCGTCGCGTCGATATTGATCTGGTTATCCGCCTGGCCGTAATTCTGATCGTCGGCCTCCACGCTGACCGTGTTGTTGAGTTCAAGGTGCACCGTGCCGTTCTGGGGCCATGCGTCCTCGGCGAGCTGGCAGTAGTAGATCACGTTGAACGTATTGTTGAACAGGTCGGAACCGTTGGCGGGATTGTTCGGCACCAGCGTGATATCGACCGTCTGCCTGCCGTATTCGCCGGTTGAGACCTGACCGGACGCGATCGTCCTGGTGGACCAGAGCTGGCCGATCTCTCCGGAGATGGTACCGTCGGCGGCGATCGTCAGGTTGTTGTTCGTGTTTTCCATGGAGTAATTCCACGACGTCAGGGGAGAGGGGAGCACTTTGACACCGAGCAGCTCGACGCCTGCGGGAAGCGTATCCGTGACGCGGTACTTCTGCAGGCCGGGCGCCGGTGTGATCTGCGCGATCCAGACGAAGGTTTTGTCCTCATCGTCATAATCAAGCGAAAGATCCGTGGGCTCTTCCGTAAAGACCGTTTGCCAGTCGCTGATTTTCCGGGCGTTCAGTTTTTTGACGTTGGGGCTGACGATGTTGTTGACCGGCAGCGTCTTTCTGCCGTCCGAAAACGTATTGACGAAGGTCTGTGCGTGGTTTCCGTTCATATCACCGGTGGTCTGATAGTGCCAGACGATCTCATCCACGACGCCGTCGTCAAAAAGATACCCGTTGCCTTCCGTGCCGACTGTGAAGGAATAGCCGGTGATATCGTTTCCGGTATATTCCGGTGTGACGGACACGCCGGTGCCCCAGGCGGTCTCAAGCGCGGTTACCAGCGCGTTATACTGCGCCTGTGTCATGTAATGCCCTTCGGGGCTCAGCGTGTCGGTAAAAGGCGTGCCCGAAAGGATGCCGCCCACGGGGATATTGACCGTGACCGTCCAGTCCATCATGTGCAGGTCGTTGCCGATGCTTTCGTCCCCGTCCGAGGTCTTGTCAAAATCGCCGCCTGTGGTGACAACGTCGTAGGATACGGAGTCGCCGTCAAATTCAGCGTCATTGTGCACGATCGCGGTCTCGCCGTATGCAACGTCGGGAAACGTATAGTAGGTGACGTGGTAAGTGTTGTTGTTGGGCGTGCTGCCGTCTGCCGGCAAAAAGCGAATGCCGGTGATGTCGCCGTTGCCGTCGTATACGAATTCGTAATCGACGCCGGGAACTGCATCCGCCCATCCTTTTTGCACCACGATGCCGTTGGTGCCGTTGATCGTTTCGTTCTGTGCGTCCGCGAAGCCGTCGTCATATATGACTTTGCCGGCAATATCGCTTCCGCGTTCGTTTACGGAGATATGCCACTGCACGTATTCGCCGTAAGGGATACCGTCTTTCCCGAGTTTTTTGCGCTGTTGGTTGTAAATGAAAAATTCAGTGGAATCCGACGTCGTATCATGGTCGTCGCTCGAGTGGGCTTCGATGCTGTTATATGCCGAAACGCCGGCGTCGTCATCCGTTAAACCGGTCACCGCATATTCGTAAACGAGGGTATAATACTCGTTATCGTCAAGCTGCGGCAGCGTGAGCGTAATATCATACTGGTTCTGCGCCGGAGAGGTTATATGCCCCTGCGCAGAGATCTCGTACGTTTCGATGGTCCCGTCCGCATTGTGCATGACGACCGAAACGGTGTCCGGCGGGCTGACCGTACCGTCGCCTGAATACATAAAGGTATCCGTGAGATCCACGGTGTCCGGCGTTCCGTTGACAGAGCTGACCGTTACTTCATACCGAAGTTTGCCGTCACCCGTGAACGTACCGGTCTTGTGGGTTGAAATATCGTAATTCTCATTGATCTCTTCCGGCGGGATAAACAGCGACTGGGAGTCGGTAAAGGTGATATCCAATCCGCCCTCATTGGAATCCCCGTTCATGTTGATGTAGCATCTGCAGCGCAAGACGTTGTTGATGAATTCGCTTCCGCTTTCAAACGCGCTCTGCGCGAAAGAGTCGTCGTAATTGATCACGATCCGGCAGGTGTCATCGCCGAGAGGAAGAAAATTGTATGTGAACGCCACTTCGGGCGGGTAGGTGTCGATTTTGTACGCATAGTACGGGCCGTTATTGGTAAGATCTTCGGGGATGAGCACTTCGGAAGGAAGATCGAACACGAACTGATACTCGGAATTCGTTACGGCTTCAACGAGGTCCGGATCGAGCGTGAAGTAGATCTCAAGCGTTGTCAGATAATGATGGTCGTCGATCTTTGTCGTTCCCGAACCGGCTATGCTTGTGATGTAGTCGTCCAGTTCCACGTCGCTGTCCGGCGCCGATCTGGTCTGTCTTCCGCTCTTTGTAAGCACCTTTTTTGACGCTTTGCGGCTTCTGCCGATCCACGATGACGCCTTTAACCCGCCCGGCTGATAATCGGGTATGCTGACAGCGGGGACAGGTGCGGGGTCGTTGTCGGCATTCTTATTCGTGCTGCTTTCGGTTTGCCCGGCATCTTTCGCGTTGGTGAGGATCGTGGCGATACCGAACGTTCCGCTTTGCCAGAAGCTGAACAGAACGGCGGTAACCAAAACAAGGCACAGAGCCTTAACGGCTCTCTGTCTGTTTTTATCTTTATTCAATTTTAAGATGGAATCAAATAAAGATCTGTGCATGTGGTGCCTTTGCTTTCTTTGCCGATGTCTGGTTCGTTGCGATCTGTCTCGTCAGTCTTCTCTGATCAGTTTGTTGGTGTTCAGCGTATACAGCAGCGCCAGGAAAAACAGACCGGCGGAAGACGCTATTGCGGCCAGCAGATAGCGGGTCAGGTTGGATTCGTCCCCGGTCCTCGGCGTACCGGGCGTGCCGGGCGTGCCGGGTGTGCTTGGCGTGCCGGGCGTACTCGGCGTGCCGGGGGTGCTCGGCGTATCGGGGGTATCGGGATTTGTGGTGGTGTCGGGATTCGTGGTGGTGTCAGGCGGCAGCGTTGTGGTTTCCGGGCTCCTGGCAAACCGGACCTGACTCTTTTTTTCCGGTGTGTGGAGGTCGTTGACGGTGGTAACCGTGTATAACGAGCTGTCCTCCCGCTCTTCGACCTCTACGGTCACGCGGAAGACCTCGTCTGCCTGCCGGGTCTCGCCGTTTTCGGAATATGCGGCAGTGACCGTGTAGTGAAAAACGCCCGGCTCGTTAAAAGCAATATGAAAACGTCCGGTCCTGCCGTTATCCACCCGTAAGGGGTTTTGCGTCGGCAGCGGACTGTTGACTTCAGGGATCATATATGCCGTTCCGCCGCCGTCAATGACAACGGGGATCTCAACGTCGGCTTTTTCAGCCGCAAACGCGATCCCGGCGAACGGGAACAGCAGGAGCAATACGCTCAGGCTCAGGCTCAAGGTAAGGAATTTTCGCATAAACAAAACGATCTCCTCAGGAAATCTCTTTCATCACGCCGAACACGACCATGCGGTCGATGGTGTCGGCGTCCTGACAAGTGGAAAGCGCGATCAGCTGCAGACCGGCTTTCGATTCCGGCGGTTCGTAGATCATTGCAGACCCGGACAGCTGCGCGAGCAAAGCTTCGACCGTCGCGTCCGTCGGATGGAACACGAGCGGGTCCGTGGCCAGTACCAGGGCGGCGGCAAAGAAACGGATATCGTATTTTTTTCCGCCGACGGTGATCAGCTGACCTGTCCGGTGATCATCAAAGTATTCTTTGTTCTTGAATTCATCCAGCGCCCCGAACATGGCGCCGTAATCCATGTGGTGCCCGTACAGCACGGAATAACAGTCGGAAAAATCACCGCTGTTGCGGGCGTCAAGAAAAATGCTTCCCGACAGCGAGTATTTGCCGAACGGGTCTTTGTTCAGATACTCTTTGTTGTCCCTGCCCTGCATGACCGGATAGTCGATCCGTGTGCCGTCCACCGTGATCCACGCGATGGAGTCCTCGGATATTTCGCGCAGCACCTCGGGATTGGTCAGGTCGGGCTTGTATTTCAGGACACTGGTGTCGTTTGCGTTGTAGTACACCATGGCTGCGTCATACATGGCGTAGATACAGATCAGGAAGAAGAGCAGCGACGCCAGAAGTATGATCCTGTCAAAAAGCTTATCGCAAACAATGATCACTTTTCTGCCCATCGCTGTTCTCTCCTTCTGCAGTTGATCGAGAGGCTGATTCGCACTGGATCAGATGAATGAAACCTCATTCATCTGATCCGTCATCCTCTTCGTGGTCTCTTCAATAGGTCGCTCTTCTGCGTCTGCTGACCATGTAAAGCATGATCGCGCCGAAAAGAAGCAGGCCGATCGCGAACGGAGCGATCGTGATGATCACGCCCGTGGGGATAGCGCCTTCGCGGGTATTGGTGTAACCGGTCTTGACAATGGGAGAGGTAATGCCCGTGCCCGTATAAGGATCAGTGTAATCATTCTCGGTACCGTCATTGTCAATGCCCTCTGTGGGCGTATAGTCCTGCGCTTCTTCCTGCACTTCGTAGCTGTAGCCTTTGTTCAGGGAGACAACTTTCACTTTTTCGGCGTTGGTCAGATAGAAGTACCCGGTATAGGAGCCGGAAGCGTCAACGTGGATCGTATACACGCCGTTATCGGCCGTAACGTTGCTGTCGTCGCGGATGACGTCCGTGCCGGTGATCTCCAGGGTATAGTCGCCGGGGTTGACGTTGTCGAGATCCAGCTGGAATCTGAACTTCTTGGTCATGTCGGCCTGGTTGCCGGTGATCTTCTTGGAGAACTCAAGGTCAACAGTCTCCAGCTCGTTGGTATAATGGTCGCTCTTTTTGCCGGGATTCGTTACGTACTGGTATTTGTAGATCCCCGCCTCAGAATCATACACACGCTCGAAGCTGGTCGCCGCGGTACGCAGGGCATAGTTCTGTACCTCAAGGACGTCGGGGTTGCTTTCACTGGGGAAAACGAACACGTCGAGGTAACGGACGGCAGTACTGTCGTTTGTGATACCGTTGAATTCATTGGGCTGCTCAGTGATCACGTAACGATACACGCCGGGAACGGTGAACGTAACGCCGGTCAGGTCGATGGCGATATTGCTTTCGGCGTACACTTTGCCGTCAGTCACACTGCCCTCTTCATCCGTCGGCAGACCGTCCGTCGTTGGCATACCGCTGGAAAACTGCGCGGGCGCAATGGTGGGAGCGGTGACTTCGTTCGTGGTTTCGTCGATCACCACGGGGCCGGCAAGGATCTCAAGCGCGTTTCCGTCGCCGCCGGCAACAGGCGTTCCGGCTTCAATTGTGAAATCAAAATGTACGTCGGGGATCTGTGCGTCGTCGTCTGCGACGAGATACTTGCTGAAACTGGTCTGTCCGCCGTTGATCGTATCATAAGCGAGCGCGGAGACAGCGGCAAGCGACATGACGAGTGCGAACGCCATAAGGATTGCCAGGGCTTTGCAGATGTTTCTTCTCATTTTTTTTCCTCCTTGTATGAAAAGAATTTTTTTATATATGCAAAACTATTGCATCTGAAGGTTATCGGGCGCCGAAGCATCAAAAACGATGTCCGGAGCCGGGCAGCGGCCGATCGGACCGCCGGCTGCCTAAAAGTTTCTGCGCCGCACGGTAAACAGCATCGGCCCCTTGAGGTCTTTTTTGTCTACCGCTCCGAACGTGCGGCTGTCGTTGGTATCCTGGCGGAAGTCGTTGAGAATGAACACCTTGCCGGATCCAACCGTGTAAGGATAGCTGACGGAAGAGCCCTCCGCCCGATAGGTGGCGTAGAATACCTCTTCCGACGGGTAAACGCCGTTAACGGTCAGCGCACCGTTTTCGGCGATATCGACAACGCTGCCTTCCACCGCGATCACCCTGCCGACTTCGGTTTTGCCGTTGACCCGGTAAAGCACCACGGCGTTGATAAAGGGCTTTTGCGTCCGGAGGCTGACAAGCAGATCGCCGTCGTGCACCGCCGGGTACATATTGTTGCCGTAATGCACGGACACTCCGAGCACAAAGGCGAATAACGCCCACACCAGCGCGGCGGTGACCGTGATCTTAATCAGCAGGCCGGTCAGCAGCTGCTTTGTCGTTTTCGGCGGCGCCTTTTTGGGCGGCGGTTTTTTTGAACGCGCTTTTTTTTGCGGCGCTTTCGTCTTCGGTTCCTGCCGGTCCTCTGTCGCCGGTTCTTCCGGTTCGCTTGCCGGTGTCTCTTCCGATGCCGGTTCTTCCGGTTCGTTTGCCGTCGGATCCTCCCTTGCCGGTTCTTCCGGTTCGCTTGCCGGCGTTTCTTCCGCTGCCGGGTCCTCCGCTGTTTCCGGTTCGGGAGAGGGCGCCCCGTCGGGCGTCTGAACGTCGTCTTTTTCTTCGGCAGAATCAAGCTGCCCCGGCGCATGCACCAAAACCGATCCCTCCCCTGATGAATACTTGAAAAAAGCTGTTACGCGTTATCGTCGGTATCTGTCCGGTAAGCCGCCACGACGAACCGTCCGTTTTTAGTGTGATAGCTGCAGGTGGATAAAAACAGAAGCTGCGCGGGATACTGCGGCGCATCCGCCAGATCGATCATCGACATGGAGCGGATCTGCGTCACCGTATCCCGGTACGTCAGTTCATCCAGGCTGCCGATCTGTTCGTAATACTTGAATACGTTTTCATCCGCGGAATAGATCCGGGACTGAAACGCGGCAAACACACGGTAAGTGCGGTCCTCCGTCGGCGTGCCGATCTGGATCAGGCGGTGCTTCAGCGCGTAATCCGGGTCGGCGTACCGGTCCAGCTCGCCGAACATGGTATCCGTATCCATATTGTGCCCGTAGATGATAAAGGAATCGGAATCCAGATTGCAGCCGCCGCCGATAAACAGGCACCCGGCAAAAGAGTATTCTTTTTCGAAGCTCCTTCTGAGATAGAACTCCGGATCGTCCTCCGACGATTTCATCACGGGATAATCGATACTGCTGTCCGGGATTTTCAGCCAGCAGGCAAAATCCCCGTTTTGCGCCATTACGGATTCGTACCGGTTTACAAAGGCAGTCGTGCTCTCGGCCGGATCCCCGGTCTGGATCTCCTGCCTCAGGCGGTCCAGGTTGTTCTGATCCCGCCGCTGCGGCAGATAGACCAGCAGTGCGCGGGCCGAAGAAAACACAAGCGCCGCTATAAGGATCGAGGCCGGGATCAGATAAAACCAGGCGTTTCTTTTATTCTTCCGTTGCATCGGGCGCTCCTTTCGGGCGATCATCAGGAGGGCGCGATCATTTCTGCTGTCCGCGGCCGTGCACCGATATAGAATATGACAAATGTGTTCTGAAAGTCCCATAAAACAGTACTTATATTTTAATCAGATAAGCCCGGATATTCAAGGGAAGGTTCCAGAATGGAACCTGTAAAAAATATACAAACATTTCGTTCCCGCGCGCTTGTTTTTTTTCTGTTTTCGTGCTGTTGCCGGCGCCGTCGGTCTTCCTTGTGCGGATCGTGCAGGCTGCCGCTGTCGTCCGTGTAACCGGCGAACGCGCCGTTCGGAAAACCGGCCGCTTCGAACTCCACGGATGCTTTCTGGCCATGTGCTGTCGCATAGATGGTGTTTAAAAAAAGGAAAGCGGTGAAAACCCGTTAAGAGTTTCACCGCTTTACGTCCGGTCCGGTACCGTTTTTTTTGCTGCTGTACCAATGTGGTCGTGCGTTTTTTGCGTCGGATCCGGTACGGCGCACCGCGCACAGCGGGCTTGCCGTTTCACAAAAAAAGGACATCCGAAAACCGGGGAGAAGATAGGAAGAGCAACTGTTATTACAGGAAAAAAAGCAGAAATCAATTCTCCTGTTATCGGTTTTTGCCTTTTTGATACTGTCGGTAAAAAGCGCTGTTTATACGCCGAAAACGATCCGGGACGGGTCCTTATCGTTACGGCCGGTCATCGGCGGCTGACGGCGGTTCCCGGGGCGGTCAGGTCCTTCGGGATATGTACCGCGGTGGTTTCGGGACGGTCGAAACGGAGCCCGCCTTTATATTCGGCGGGAAAAATGCCTTGTTCCGCCAGCTCTGCCCGCTGCTTGAGCACCGAGATCACGTATTCGTGCTGGGCGTTATTGTAATCCCAGAAAAAATAGGGGATCGTCATCAGCAGATGGCCTGCCAGATCGAAGGCGATCGGGATGGCGAGGATCGGGAAGCGGGCGCTGTCAAAAAACAGGATGTTCCAGTTGGCGTTGAAGCCGTTGTGCAGCAGCAGAAGCGGGATGATCAGCCCCACCAGCGTCGCGACGGGCGCGACGAACCAGTTGAAGATATTGGAAAAGCCCTCCAGCCGCTCGCCGGACAGGTACATCTGGTAGTCGAACAGACGGATGTTCATATCCTTTTCCGCCACCTTCGGGATCTCGATGATGAAATCCCGCAGCCAGTAGCCGGCCAGCATCACGATGCCGCAGAGTTTTATGTTGCCGTTCAGAAAATACAGCGCCAATATCACGTTGACGCAGTGCGCCATCTCAAAAACCTGCCGGAAAATGCGCATCTGCCGGAAGGTGTATTTGCGCATGAAGTAAGGCGCGAAAAACGAGGGAAGGGCAAACCGCGCCAGCAGCAACAGCATCATCGCGCCGTATTCAAAACCGGACAGCCGCAGCGTGTACAGCATGATCACGGTAACGATATCCAGCATGCCGTCGCCCAGCGAATCCAAAAGGTTGCAGAACATGTTCAGCCAGCGGTATTTGTTGCGCATCACCTGAAAGATCCCGTACCAGAAGGGGATGGGCTGCTTTTTTTCCAGCGGAGGCTGTGGGATGCGCTCCCGGATACGCCCCGCGCACACCATGGTGAGCGCCGCGAAGGGCAAAAACAGCCCCGGGATCACATACCGGTAAAAGTTGATATCGTCAAAGGCGCCCATCATGGGAATCACCGTGGCCAGCAGGGAGTTGAGCAGATGGCTGATCTTGACGGGGTAGGCGCGCGTAAAGATGCGCTCCTCCGAGTTGGGGCTGATGTTCTCCGAGCAGGATTCCAGCCGGTTGGTAAAGCCGAACATGTTGTACAGCGAAAACAGCAGATACGCCAGCCACAGCCGCTCGTTCACGTCCGGGATCCTGTAAATGGGCAGCCAGCCGATCAGCACCACCATAACGGATTTCTGTATCACGTTTTCGTACAGGCCGAATTTGTACCGCCCGTATTTGGGCACCAGCTTTTTGCGCCATAATATATTGCGTACGCCGCCCCAGCCGTTCATCAGCAGCTGTACGCCGAACACCTTGAGAAACGACCGGGCGTTGATGCCGCTCAACCCGTCCAGCGCCGTGATCAGCGCCCCGTCGGCAGGGAACAGGCGGCTGGCGTCGAAGACCGTCAGCAGCAGCCCCAAAGCGGCCGCGGACAGATAGATGGCGTCCAGCACCCGCTCGCTGCGCTTTTGCAGCAGGCCCAGGTTATCCGTTACGAACCAGTCCAGCAGGTTCCACAGGTAGGAAAGCGGCACGCCGATCAGCGAGATCACCGCAAAAGACACGTACGGCAGCTTGTAGTGGTGCATGATCAGAAAGCAGGACGCCGCAAAGCTGATGTATTTCAGCGGCGCCATCGCCGCGTAGTTGGCGGCCACGCCGATAAAGATGTCCAGATATTCCCGCCCGGAAACGTATTTGCCGTTGGCGGTATCGGGCGTTTTCCAATGCGTTTTTATATCGGCGGTAAACTGCTGCAGCCTGTTCATGCAAACGGTCTCCTTTTGCGGCTTTTTTGATCTGTTGTCATTATACCATCTTCGGCGAAAAAAACAATATATACTGCAAAAAATTCAGGATCGCGGTTTGATAAAAACCGTTTTTTTTCGTCAATGATCGGGATAACCGTCCCCGTGATTGACCTCGCTCAGTCGTCTGAAGATGTTGACATGGCTCCCGTTGGGTTGTCCGTTTTCCATTTATACTTTTTTATATAGCCCAGACAGCCGAAGCACAGCAGGATCTGAAGCGCGGTGGACATCGGCGTTGCAAGGCCGATCTTAAACAAGGTGACCGGCTGCAGCTTGCTGAGCAGATAGGAGGCAGGCACCCGCACGCAGAACGCGCCGATGATCCCCTGCGCCATGACGAACCCGGTGTGTCCCAGCCCGTTGAAAAAACCGATAAAACAGAAGAGGAAGGGGGTAAGCAGACAGTCTATGGCATAGGCTTTCAGGTAACTGTGCGCGCCCATGGCTACCTCGCGGTCCTTTGTGAAAAAGGCGGCAAGGTCTTCTCCGAACGAAAAGGAAAGGACGCTCATGACGACGCCGAAGAGCAGAGACACGGCGATCCCGTAACGCAGGGACTTCGTGGCGCGGTCAAAGCGCCGCGCCCCCGCGTTCTGCGCCACAAATGCAGCCATGGCCTGCCCGAAGGAAGCGGGGACCAGCATGATAAAGGAAATAATCTTATTGGCAACGCCCATACCTGCCGACGCATGTACGCTGATACTGTTGATGATGGCCATGATCCAGAGAAAGGAAATGCTGACCAGAACGCTTTGCACGGCAACGGGCAGCCCCAGTTTTGTAATGTCCCGTACGATCCCGGGAACGGGGCGCACGTCCTTTACCGAAAATGAGAAAGGCAGCGTTCTTTTGCTGATGATGAATAGCGACAGCACCACGCTGATGAACTGCGCCCCTACGGTGGCCGCGGCAGCCCCCGCGGCGCCCATGCCGAAGCCCGCCACCAGGGTGAGATCGCCGATAATGTTGAACACGCAGGCAATGGCTACCGTCATAAGGGGCGTCCCGGAATCCCCGAGCCCGCGAAATATGCTGCCGATCAGGTTGAACGCGATGACGACGACCGCGCCGCCGCCGCAGATGCGGAAATACTGCACAGTTTGCCCGTAGGCCTCCGCCGGGGCGTTCATGATCCCGGCGATCGCAGGGGCCAGAAGCACCATAATGACAGACGTTGCCAGGCCTATGGTAATAAAAAAAGCAATGCCAGCGCCTATGACTTTTCCGCCTTTCTCTCTTTCGCCTCTGCCGATCTGCTGCCCCAAAAGAATGGTGATGCCCATGGAAAAACCGACGGCGAGATTCATGATCAGGGACATGATCTGCGCGCCGGTGGTTACGCCGGATACGTCCGCGGTCTGCGCAAACCGCCCGACGATAAAAAGATCCACCGCCCCGTAGAGATCCTGCAAAAGCATAGCCAGCAGGACCGGGAACATGAAGCGCATCAGCGGCCCCAGTATTTTGCCTTGTGTAAAATCCGTTTCTTTTTTCAGCAAACCAATCACCTGAAATCATAATCCGGACGGACCGGTTTTCCCGTTTTAGAGGATTCAATGATCGAGAGACATACCGCAACGGTCTTTGCGCCTTCCCGCGCGTCGGTCAACACCGGTTTTCCGTGAAGGACCGCATCGGCAAATACCTCAAATTCCCTTGCCGCGTTGTGGTTGTTGACCGCCACTTCAATGATCTCCGGTTCGTGCGCCATGCCGTCTTCCCCTGCCGTAAAGAGCGTCATCGTCGGGGAGGTGTTGTCGCAGATCAGTGTGCCCCGCGTGCCGTAGATCACGGTACGCATGGTATAATTGCGCTTACAGCCGGTGGAAACGAAGACCTTGCCCATCGTATCGTCGTCGAAGCGCATCACGGCGACGGTGGCGTCGTCGTAAGGGACCTGCGGCAAAAGCCGGTGCGTGCCGTAGGCGAACACCTCCCGGGGGTCCCCTGCGAGCCAGCGAAGCAGGTCTACCGCATGGCATCCGCCGCCGATCACGCCGTGGCGCAGGGGATCGGCGCGCCAGTTGTCGACGATCTTCATGTAGTCGTGCGCGTATTCCGATTCCACAAAATACACGTCGCCGAGCGTCCCGTCCGATACAAGCTCTTTGGCCTTTTCAAACGCGGGCGTGAACCGGCAGATCTGGCCGACCATAAGCCGGCAGCCGGAAGCGTCGGCGGCACGGACCATCGCCTGCGTATCCGCACGGGTCAGCGCCATCGGCTTTTCACACAGCACGTGTTTCCCGGCGCCGAGAAACGCGCAGGAAAGCGCCCGGTGCTGCTGATCCGGTACGGCCACCACGACCGCGTCGATGTCGGCGCGGCCGAAAAGCGCCCGGTAGTCAGAAAACCGTTTCTCCCCGGGAATATTGTACCGTTCGCCCGCATAGCGCAGGTGTTCCTCATTGCAGTCGCAGATCGCCACAATTTCCGCGCCGCAGCACATGGCGCCTTCTATGTGCGCCATGCCGAACTGCAGGCCGATCACTGCGATTTTCAACGGATTCATCTCTCCGGACCCTCTTTCGCCTTATATATGGTTTTATATTACCACAAGAATCGAAGAATGTACACTAAAAAACGGGCAAAAATAAACTTTTTCTGCCGGGATGGTTTTTTGTCGCCGCCGGGGATCGGGAATGCCGTTTTTTATGTTTGCCGTTCGGCGCGCGGCCGGTGTCAACTGCGGCTGAAATATGAACGACACGGAGGGACCGTTATGAAATCTGACGTCATACATGTAACAAGTTCGGGCGAAGGCATTGCGCTTGCGCTGCAGCAGACGGAGGCTGTGGCCGCATACAAATCGCTTTCCAAAAAGGACGGGCTGCATCTGCGTCTTCTTGCCGAAGAGATGATGGGCATGCTGCGCGCGCTCACCGGGGACCAGGAAGCCGACTTCTGGATCGAGGACGAGAACGCCGCCTTCTGTCTGCACCTGAAAGCGCAGGTCCGGATGAATACGGATCTCAGAGAAAAGCTCCTTTCCGCCTCCACCAGCGGCAAAAATGCCGCGGCAAAGGGTGTTTCGGGCAAGATCCGCGATCTGTTCAGCCGCATGCTGGAGGGCTCCGGCGACGTTGACGCTTATGCGTCAGGCTTTACGGTGCCGGGCGCGGAGTCAATGTCTGTTTCCGATGCGGCCGCCGTGGCAAAGAACGCGCCCCTGACCTGGTCCTTCAACAGATATAAGGCCAGCGCGGCCGCAGATCCCGCCGGAAAAGAGGAATGGGATGCGCTCGAAAAATCCGTGCTTTCCAATGTTGCGGATGAGATCGAGATCAGCATTGCCGGCGGATATGTGGAAATGATCGTTTACAAAAAATTTGAATAAAATACAGTTTCAAATCATTCAAAAAACTGGCATCGGTATCTGATCGGTGTCAGTTTCGTTTTGCGTCGGATCCGTCGGCGGTCGTCTGTGCGCGTGGAGGAAGCAGGCACACAGGAAAATACAGCCCTGAGAACCGCCCGAAGGTGTTCTGTAGCAGACACTCTTTGCCCCCTTTAACGTTTTGTGCCATGCAAAAAAGCGCATAACGGAAGGAGATGCAAATTAAAGGAACCGTTGATTTATAGGTCTTTTATGACGTCTTCAAACGGTGGGTAAACAGAAAAAACGGCTATGTCGAGCATTTTGCCCGGTATTGCCGTGTTTTTAATTAGCTTAATATCATTTAAAAATCACGATAATGTGAAGAAATCAACTGTTTTGGGATTTTTCCTGGGACAGTTTTTTTCTGGTGTCAATCCGTCATTTCAAAAATATTTTCTCAAAACGACAGTTTTGCCCCTCTCCCGTGGCTATCAGATAGAGGCGCTGAGTTCTCCGGCAGTGATGCAGACGGCGGTTCGGCTCCTTCAAAACAAAATATCAAAGCCTGATTACGTATAAGGGCCGGGATACATATCGCGGCAGGCCGCTGATCACTTCGTTGAGCGTGCCGTCGCCGCCGCAGCAGATCACGGTCTGGTATCTGTTTCCCTCAACGGCTGCGATCTCCCGCGCGTGGCCGGGGTATGCCGTGACCGCCAGATGGGTGGAAGCTGCCAGCGGGCCCAGCGCTTTTAAGAGCTTTTCCGGTTTCGGGCGGGTCAGGCTTTTTCCCGCCCGCGGATTACAGATCAGAAGCGTCGTTTTGTTCTGCATCGTTTCAGGCTGCCTTTCATCGGTTCTCGACAGGATACGGCAATATGATACGGCAGAATTATAAATTGAATCGAAACAATGAAAGAATTACGGTTACTGATAAAAGAAAACCTGTTGTATTTCTTTTGTATTTGTGGTAATCTGTATATGGAATAAGCGTTCTCAGAGATCTTCGGAAGAACGTTTTTTCAACGATCGCCCTGCCGGGTGCATAAAGAAAGGATAAGCAAAATGAGCAGAAAGAATTTCGGGGCGAAGCCCTACAGTTATCCCCAGCCGGTCTGGATCATCGGGACGTACGATGAAAACGGGGTCCCGGACGCAATGAACGCCGCCTGGGGCGGGATCAGCGGGGAAAAGGAAGTGTCCGTTTGCCTGTCTCCGAGCCACAAAACCTGCAAAAATTTTGAAAAGACCGGCGCGTTTACCGTCAGTATGGCGGACGTTCCCCACGCGGCGGCGTGCGATTACGTCGGGATCGCAAGCGGGAATAAGACCGCGGACAAATTTGCCCGCGCCGGTTTTACGGCGACGAAAAGCGAACTTGTCAACGCGCCGATCATCAACGAGCTTGCCGTCTGTATGGAATGCAGGGTGGTGGGTTACGATAAGGAGACCGGCATCCTGAGAGGAGAGATCGTCAACGTCAGCGTGGACGAGACGGCTTTGACGGACGGAAACGCGGATCCCGCAAAGGTCAAGCCGATCTGTTTTGACCCGTTTAATAACGCCTACCTTGCGATCGGCGAAACGGTCGGAAAAGCGTGGGGCGTCGGCAAAGCGCTGATGTGATCGGCGGATTTTTGGAAAAATGAAAGCGCCGTTCCGATCCCGAAACGGCGCAGCAGAGGTAGGAAACCGCCGACTCGGCGGCTTCAGCTGTTGTTTTCCCAGTCTTCCTGTTTTTGTCTTAACCGGGCCGAAAGCTTACTTTCGGCCCCGAAGTATTTTTCTGCGTCCAGCGTCAGCTCTGTAAGCGCCGATAACGCGCCTGATGCGTCGGAGCTGCGCATCAGATCGTCCGCAATTGCTTCTTTCGTGCGCAGCGTCTGGATGCTTGCCTTCCCGTTGACGGAAAGGTTGATATCCAGCGCGTCGTGCAGGGCCTTTTGCGCAGACGTATGGTCGCCGAGCATACTGCGGCAGATCCCCATGTCCGTGAGGGAATAGGCGGCGTTCGGGTTGTTTTCGCCGAATGCCTGCAGATAGAGGCCGTAGCTCTTTTCACAGATTTCCAGCGCCTTTTCGTAATTGCCTTTCCCCATTTCAAGCCGTTCGAGCTCCACGAGATAATCGAGATAATAGGGCGGGAAGCCGTGGTTCTCTCCGTTCCCGATCCAGCCCTGCGGGTTTTTCAGCAGTTCGTCGTAGATCTCTCCCGCCTCCCGGTAATACTTCTCCGCCTCGTCGTATCTGCCGCTTAGGCATGCGCTTCGCCCGACCTTGACCAGCGTATTCGGCATATCGGGGTCGTTATGTCCAAGGCAGACCCGGCGGTGTTCCAGCGCGGTTTTATACCAGTCTTCGGCCCGGTCGTTGTCGCCGCCGTTGTGGTAGGCGCCGCCGAGGTAGATGGCGGCGCAGCCCGCCTGGGACGACCCGCTGCCGAAATGCGCGACGGCAAACCGGTACACGCGTTCGCCGAGGTTTTGCGCCGTCGAAAAATCGCCGCAGATCCACGGGACGTTGACAAATTCCAGATATTCCTGCCACAGCGGGAGCGTCGGCTCCGGGTACAGAGACAGAAAATGCTTCAGCAGACGGTACCGCCCGTTTCGCTTTTCCACAGGGAAGAACCAGCAGCCCCGGAGGATCCGCCAGAGCCCTTTAACGTAATCGGCGCACTGCACCGGGTCCGGCTGCAGCTCGGCGCGGACGACGTCCGCGATCACCGGATGGAGCTGCAGGATCCCGGTCTCTTCGTCAAAGTGCAGCCAGCTTTTCCCGATGAGCATATTGACAGGGTCGTAATCCTCCAGCGCCAGCGTCTCTCCCAGCGTTTCCACGTCGATCCCGCTTACGGGGACCAGCGCCATGACCGAAAGCAAATGCGTTTCCGGTCCGGACAAGGCGGAGAAGCTGAAAAGCCGGCGGATAAAGGCAAAGCTCGTCTGCCGGTCGGCACTGTCGTCGCCTTTGATCTTTTCTTTCAACTGCGTGTTCACGCCGGACGCCTTCAGTTTTTCCAGCATCTTTCCCGGTTTCAAAAAGCTTGCCTTCATCTGCTTTGCGATCAGCTCTACCGTGATCGTATGGCAGCCGACAAGACGGAGGATCTCGTCGACCGTCTCCTGTTCCGCGGGCGCGATCGGGCGTGCGTAGTGTGCGGCGAAAAGGCGGCGCACGGCGTCAAAATCGTCGATCCTGCCGACCTTTACCGTCGGATACTCGCTGTGGTCGTATCTTGACGTAAAAAGAAAACGGCAGGACGCGGCGATCAGTTCCGGAAAGTGCGGGTCCTCCTCCACGTCGTAATTGTCTACGATCAGCAGGGTGCGCGCATCCGCAAGGCTGCGGAACGCCTCAAGCTTGCGCCGGAACCAGAGCGCCTCCGGTTCCCCCTGGGCGCGGCGCAGATTCTCGATCCCGATATCGTCGCTGCAGACAAGATCGAAGATACCGGCGGTGCAGCTTACAAAGATGATCGTATCATAATCGGCGCGGTGCGCCTTTGCGTAGCCTTTGGCGATCTCGCTTTTCCCGATGCCGCCCATGCCCTGCAAAAAGACGACGTTGTCCTGCAAAAAGGCCGCTTCCACCTCGGCGATCTCCCGTTCCCGTCCCAGAAACAGGCCGCGCGGAAAAACGGGCTTCTCTATGAGCTTCCGGCGTTCGCTGTTCATATAGACCGCATCCTCGTCCGAAAGGTGCCTGAGACGGTCGATCAGTTCGTCGATGCGCTTTTCAAGAGGCGGCGTTACGGCGTCAAGCCAGTGGCAGGGCCCGAGGTGGTAACGCAGACGGTCGGGCAGCATCTCGTCGTCCACCTTGAACGGCAGCAGATAGCGGCAGGTCCGCGTCGCCTCGGTGACCTCTTTCGTCACTTCGGCGGAGGGAATGGAGTTGCGGCTGATGATAACTACGAACACCTCGCTGTGCTTCAACCCGTCCATAATGGAGCCCGCCCAGTCTGTGGTACGGATATCCCGCGGTGCGATCCAGCAGCGGAAGCCGTTTTCCTCAAGCCGGTGGCAGATCGTATCCGCGATCGGCTTGTCGGCGGAGCTGTGGCTGATAAAGATCGATCCATCCATTTTTACGTCTCCTCTTTTTCCTCGTAAAACGCGGCGACATTCAGGTAATCATACCGCTTCAGAAGCCCCGGCTCAGACTGGGGCAGGTCGTCCAGAAGGTCCCAGTCCGTCAGGCAGGCGTGCCGCTTTTCCTCCGGACGTTTCGTAATAAAAGCGGCTTTCTCGGCGTCGGTCAGCGCATCCGCAGGCAGCCGGGTCCAGCCGTGGGTCTCATGGAACGTTTGCCAGCGCAGATGCTCGTATTTCGCAAGACGCCAAAGGGATGCTTCCCGTTCGGCAGGGGAGGAGGGAAGCGTCGGACAGAGCGCGCGCTTGTTTTCCCGATCCGCGGCGGCGGCTCTGTTGGAGCTTTGCGTAAACGAATCCAGCGCCGACCAGGGCTTTGCGCCGGGATTGTTTTTGCAGTACTGCCTGTGCAGCCTCAGGGCGTCACGGTCGATGCTGCGTCCGACGACGGCATCAAAGGAGAACTGTGTGCGGTCGATCCGGATCAGGTGAACGGCGGCTTGCGCCTTTTCCGATCCGCAGCCCGTGTCCCCGTCGGAAACCGCCGCGGCGATCACCGGGAGCGGATCCTTCCCGCTGCGGCGCAGCGTGCGCAAAAGCCGCTGTGCGTTTTCCATGTTGCGGGCGGTCTTTTCCTCGGATAAAATGATCTCATCAAAAACCGGCGCGTCGGTTTCGGCAAGCGACATCAGCGCCGCCGCCTCTGTGCCCGCGTCCGTACAGACCCATTCGATACGGTCCCGGAGAGCAGGATAATCGAACGTGAAAAGCTCATGGCCGTCGCCGCTGCGGCAGAAGACGGTTGCCGCGAACCCTTTTCCTTCGGCGGTCTCAAACGCCGCGTTTTCGCAGCTTTGCAGCAGGATCGCCCTGCTGAAGGCCGAAAAGCCCACGATACAAAGACGAAACGGCCCGTTCGGGACCCTGACGCCGTCGGTGACCGCGTACCCCCTGTTCAGCGCAAGGCAAACGGGGCGTTCTTTTCTGATCAGAATATCGGCTGCAAGCGCCTCGCGGGACATCAGGCAGAGATCGAGTTTCGGGAAACAAAACTGATCGAGCCGAAGCGTGTCGTCCCGGATAAACGCGGTGACTCGGATATCCGTTCCGTCGGGGACCGTCTGTTCAAGCTGCCGCAGCCGCGCGGGGTTTCCGTCCTGCGGATCCGGTAGAAGGACGACGGTATACCGTTTGCGTTTGCGCAGCTTCCGGAAATAATCGGGAGTCGCCGCAAACGCGTCCGGCTCCTGCGCGTCGTCCCTGTCAAACGGGATCCACACCACGGCTGCGCGTTTTTCGTTTTTCCGGATCTCTTCGAGCATGGCGGCCGCATCCGCGCCGTCTCCCCAAAGAATGTTGACGGATGATCTGAACAAAACGCGCGCGCCTGTTTTTACTGCGAGGACCGTTTTGCGGAAGATCAGCCTGACCGCTGTACGGAAGGTATACACCGAAATAAACAGGATCATGATCAGATCCTGCACATCTGCGGTGTCCGACAGGTCCCCGTTGAACGTGATGAGCATCGGGGTGGCGTAGATCGTGCGCAGAAACGCGTTCAGCACCGCCTCAAAGGAAAAAGCCTCGCCGCCGAGCTGCCGAAGCGTCAAAACGATCGCGGCAAACAGGAAATTGTAGCCGATCAGAACAGCCGAACGCAGCTTTTCGCTGCGTTTATGCAGCAAAAGCGTCAGAAAAAGAAAACCGGAAAAAAATCCCAAAAGCAGCATGATCTTTACTTCCTCCGTTATCGGTTCCATCCGGCCCTCCCGGTGAGAAGCACGGATGGCGGCAGACCGAAAAAGTCGTATGCGCCCTGCAAACGGGCAGAGAGCGGAACATAAAAATTATACTGTATTTTTTCCGTTATTGCAACATTTTTGTGATCCGGAAAAAAGAATTGTCGGCAGCGTTTCCGTTCTTTCGGGGAATATATCCTTACCGGGGAGATCGGAAAAGACATCGTAAACGTAATTTTATGCGAAATGCCGGACGGTGCAGGCGGGCAGGGGATATCTGAATAAAACTTGATTTTTTGTTCAGGTTTTGCTATGATAATGGCAGGCTGAAAAAGCAAGGAGAAAAAGCTTAATGGATCATCCATGTCAAACGCGGTCGGCGGACGGGCGCCGGTCTGCAGGGAACGCAGCGCCTTTGGAGGGCAAACGATGAGCGCCGTTGAGGAGAAACGTTACGTCGGGTATAAAGAAGCGCTTGCCTACGGCTTAGCCGCCGGCGGCAAGAGCTTTATTACCACGCCCACGCAAAGCGGATACCTGTCTCTGTTTTTCAGAAAGGTATTCGGCGTGCCTTACGAGGCGGTATCGCTGATGATGCTGCTCTCCGGCGTCTGGGACGCGGTCAACGACCCGCTGATCGGTTCCGTTATCGATAAGACCCGGACGCGCTTCGGCAAGCTGCGCCCGTGGCTGCTCATCACGCCCCTGCCGTTCGCCGTATTAACGGTAACGCTCTTCGGCGGGCCGTCGTTTCTGAACGGCGTAGACTCAAAGGGCGTTAAGATCGCCTATATGTTTGTTTCCTACATCCTCTGGGAGCTGTGCTATACCTTCGCGGACGTGCCGTTCAGCGGCATGACCACCGCGGTCTCGCCGCTCCCGCAGGACAGGACGCGGGTCATTTCGTTTTCGACCTTTATCAGCGGGATCGTGGCAGGCGCGTCGCAGACGCTTCTGCTCTCCCTGATGGACGCCTCCTCGACGGGCGTCTGGAACGTGAGCCTGAGGACCGTCTTCCTGCTGATCGGCGTGATCTCGGCGGCCTTCGGCGGGGGGCTTTTCTCCCTTGCGGGGATCTTTACAAAGGAGCGGGTCGTGCAGTCGGCGCGGCAGCCGAGCGTTATCGAAGGCTTTCGGGTGCTGGTCCGCAACAAGCCGCTTCTGCTGATCGTTCTGAGCAATATGCTGATGTCCGCCGGCGGGCTGTATAACGTGTTCACCACCTATTACTTTGCCGAAGTCCTGAAGCTCAATTCCCTGAAGCTGCTGATCGACATTCCCGGCGGCGCGGTGGGGATCGGCACCTATCCGTTTATCCCGGCGATCAAGCGCAGGTTCGACAACAAGCAGCTGATGGTCATTCATTTCATCTCCAAGGCCGCTGTCGGCGTCGTCTGTTTCTTCGCCGGGTTTCGGCACTACGCAAGCAAGGCGGTCGCCGTGCCCATCCTGATGCTGCTGAATATCGTCATCAGCATCGCGAATACGGTCAAAAACATCATTTCCACCGAGATGATCGGGGATACCATAGACTATATGGAGCTGAAGACCGGGGAACGCAACGAGGGCGTGTCCTTTGCGGTGTCGTCCTTCTTCGGCAAGCTGACAAATTCCGTCAGCACCTCGATCGCCACCGCCGTGCTGCCGAAGATCGGGCTTGTCTACCATACGGTCAACGGCGAGCAGGTCGCCGTCAAGGGGCAAAAAACCGATTTTTATATCTGGATGTTCTACGTGCTGGTCCCGCAGCTTTTGAACGCGCTGGGGGTGATCCCGTTTTTCTGGTACGATCTGACCGGAAAACGCCTGGAAGATATCCGCAGCCGGCTGACCGAGCGCAGGGAGAAGATGCTTGCACAGCGAAACGCGGAGACAAACAGCGAAAAGAAGGGTTTTGAGGAGATCCCGGAACGTACGGATCGCAGCTTGTCGGAGGAAGAAAAATGAAGATAACGATGGTCCACGGACAAAATCATAAGGGCTCGACCTGGCATGTCGCAGACGAGCTTCTGAAAAACATTGACGCAGACTATACGTTGAAAGAGTTCTTTTTGCCGAAAGATCTGAATCACTTTTGCCTGGGGTGTTACGCCTGCGTGAAGTCCCGTGAGCAATGCCCTTTTTGGGAAGACAAAGCGCAGCTCGACACTGCGCTCAGAGAAGCCGATTTGCTGATTTTTACCACGCCGACCTACTGTATGATGCCGTCTGCGCCGATGAAGGCGTTTATCGATCTTTTCTTTACAAACTGGATGAGCCATAAGCCCTGTGAAGAGATGTTTGCAAAGCGTGCCGTTATTATATCAACGGCGGCAGGCGCGGGGGCGAAAAAAGCGACGAAACCGATCGCAGAAATGCTGCTGTACTGGGGCGTCCCCAAGGTCAGTCGATACGGGCTGGCGGTTAACGCAAGCAGTTGGGCTGGCGTGCCGGAAAAAAAGAAAGCAAAAATAGCCGGAGATATGAAAAAACTCGGAAAAAAGCTTTCCGCCGGGAAAAAGCCGGGGATCGGCGTCAGGACGAGGTTCCTGTTCCGGTTGATGGCAGGTATGCAGAAAGCGGGTTGGGGCGCCGGGCCGGAAGAAAAAGCCTACTGGCAGGAGAAAGGCTGGCTGAACGGAAAAAAGCCGTGGAAAGGATCGTGAGAGGATACGGTCAGGTCCGACGTTAAGGACCCCGGACTTTTTTCAATGCGCCGGCGCCGATCCGGTATGCTGTCATAAATAATTGGGGTTGCCTCTTTTGAGACAGCCCCATTTTTCTCAGCCGTTAAAGAATACCGGATACATGCGTGTAAACGAAAGTGTCGTGCGGATCACGCCTTCCACAGGCTGTGCAGGTTGCAGTAGGCGTAAACGGCCTCGACCTCGTCGCCCTCGCAGATCTTGAAGCAGACCTTCGGCTCGTCGCCAGGCTTGAGCGCCTTGCGCTGGTTGCCGGCCTTCGTCTGCAGGGAGACCCACTCGATGTAGTGTTCCGGCAGCATCGGGTGCGCGGTCTCGCCGACGGCCACTTTGACCGTGCAGCCGTCCACCGTCACAACGGGTACGTGTTTTTCCACGGCCGCGTCCGTGGAGGAGGGGATGATCTCTTTCATCGGTTCGCCGCAGCAGATGACCGGCACGCCGGTTTTCTTTACGATCGCGATGATCTGCCCGCAGTGCGCGCAGCGGTAAAACTTCATTTCCATGTTTTCTCTCTCCTATCTTTTTCTTGTTTTATGGGCCGTTTCCATTATAGCAGATCTTCCGCTTTTTGGCAAGCGCTTTTCTGCGGCAGGATAAAGCCGGCGGCCGGGATAGAACGGCGGTTTTACGTCTGCGCCGGGTACGTCGCCGTCAGGCTGCAGGACGTCTCATCCGGCAGATGCCCGTCGATAAAGATCCGGTAGGTCCCGGGCAAGACCCTGCGCACCCCGTCCTCCCCGAACAGGGAAAAGCTTTCGTCGTTCAGCGTGAAGCAGACGTCCGCTTCTTCCCCAGCCTTCAGACTGATCCGCCGGAAGCCCTTCAGCCGCAGGCGGGGCTGGTTTTTAAGGCCCGCGGAATCGATATAGAGCTGCACGACTTCGTCCGCGTCCCTGTCGCCGACGTTTTTCACCGTTACGGCGACGCCGGTTTCCGTTTGCCGGACGCCCGAATAGGAAAACCGGGTATACGAAAGGCCGAAGCCGAAGTCGAACAGGGGCTTTGTTTTCCGGTACATGTAGGTCCTGCCGTGTCCCATCTCGTAATCGTCGAAGGGCGGCAGATCCTCCGTTTTTTCCGGGAACGCCAGCGGCAGCCTGCCGGAGGGGGAGACTTTACCGAACAACAGGTCGGCGATCGCCGTGCCGCCCCGCTCGCCGGGGTACCAGGCTTCCAGAACGGCAGCGGCGTTTTCGGCGACCCAGGGGATCGCGACCGCGCTGCCGTTTTCCAGTACCACGATCAGGTTTTCGTTGACAGCTTTCAGCTTTTTAAGCAGCGCGAGCTGCTCGGGCGGCAGAGAGAGGTCGGTTTTATCGCGGCCCTCCCGTTCGTATTCCAGCCCGAGCCCCACCACGGCGATCACGGCGTCCGCCTGGGCTGCGGCTTCTGTCTCGGCGGCAAAAATATCGTCCGCAACGGCGTCCGGCGTGATCTGCCAGGTCAGCGTACAGGCGGGTTTATCCGTATTTTTTACGTAACGCAGCATAAAGGGGACCCGCTGCCCGCGCCTGAGCCGTATCATATCGCCGCTTTCAAACGTTTCGTTTTCGATCGTCAGCGCCGGCGGCGTACACTTGGCGCTGCCCGCAAAGCTGACCCCGAACCGGTATTCGCCGGAACAGGGCGCTTCGATCTCGCCGCGCCAGATCACGGAAAACAGCTCCGAGGCGATAAGCGGGTCCGGCATCTGCGCGTCCCACTTGAAATCCAGCACGGGGTCGATCCGTTTTTTCGGCAGCCCGGCAAACACGGCATTGTCGTAATAGCAGCCCTCGGCGCCCGGTTTGCCGTTGCAGAAAAGATAAGCTGCGGGGACCGGCTGGAAATCCCCGCCGGTTTCGGTATATTGCCACGGCGCAAACAGGACGTTTACGTTTTGGTATGCGCGGATGCCTGCGACCGGCGTCACGGGCGGATGGACCGGCACGCCGCTGTAATCGCCGAACTGCGCGACGTCCGCGTTGTTGCCGCACACCGCCACGGTGATATCCTGCTGCCGCAGGGGCAATATCCCGTTGTTTTTCAGCAATACCGCGCTTTTGACCGCCGCCTCGTAGGCAAGGCGCCCGTGTTTCTCGCAGCCGATGACGGAGAAGGGAACGGGGTACCACGGCAGACTTTCCGGCGGGTCGAACTGCCCGGTTTTGATCCGGGCGATCAGGACGCGCCGGACGGCTTCGTCGATCCGTTCTTGTGTGACGGCGCCGGTTTCCAGCGCCTTTTTCAGGTACATCTGAAAGAAATGCTCGCCGCACTCCAGATCGACCCCGGCGTTGAGCGCCGCGGCGGCAGCCGAGACCTCGTCCGGCTCGGCGTGGTGGTCTTCATACAAGCTGCCAACGCCCCCGCAGTCGGAGGTCACGTAGCCGTCGAACCCCCATTCGTTTCGCAATATCTCCGTCAGCAGCCGGCGGCTCTCATGGCAGGGCACGCCGTTGATCGCGTTATACGCCGCCATGACCGCCTCGGCATGTCCCTCCTGCACCGCCATGCGGAAGGGTTCCAGGTGGTATTCCCGAAAAGTCTTTTCGCTCATGACGGCGTTGCAGGAAAAGCGGTTATGCTCCTCGTTGTTGGCGGTAAAGTGCTTCGGGGTCGCCACCGCCTTGAGGTATTTGGGGTCCTTTCCCTGGATCCCGCGCACAAAGGCTGCGCCGTTTTTACCGGCAAGGTACGGGTCCTCGCCGTAGGTCTCCGCCGTCCTTCCCCAGCGGGGATCCCGCGCAAGGTTCAGGTCCGGGCTCCAGAAGGTCAGAAGACCGTTGTAAAGCCCCTCATAGGGCTTGCCGCCGTTTTCCTCCCGCTCGCCGTGAAAATACTTCGCGCGGGCTTCCGTAGAGATCGCGTCCGCGATCTTCTCCAAAAAAACGTCGTCAAACATCGCGCCCAAGGCGATGGCCTGCGGGAACACTGTGAATTTTCCGGGCCGCACCACGCCGTGCAGCGCCTCGTTGCCGTGGTAGTATTTCGGGATGCCGAGCCTGTTCACCGCTTCGGCAAGCTCTAAGATCAGGTTCAGTTTTTCTTCCAGCGTGAGCTGCCGCACAAGGGCGTCCGCTCTGTTATATACTTCCTGCGTCGTTTTCATATGCTCTCCTTATGGACCTGTGACGGTGTTTTCCTGACAGGGATACTATACCATATTATCCTGCGGCTTTCAATAGGAAAAACGCGCGGATAACGGAAAGGTCTGCGCGGAAAACGGAGAGGGAATAAACGCGCGGACAACGGATTTTCTTTTTTGGAAATGCGTTTTTCTTCTTAAAAAAAATGTTGCATAATCAAAAAGAATGTGCTATTATTTTTGAAGCTGAATATGATTCCGTATGACGTGCGCAGGAAACGCAGAAGCGACCGAAGGAGTAACACTCTCAGGTGTCCGACAGGATGAGGACTGCGTGCCGACGGATCTTTGGAGAAGCTCACCGACAGCCGGTCGGAACGAGTGCCGAAGGGGCAAGCGGCTTTGCCGCCAATCTCTCAGGCAAAAGGACAAAGAGCAGACACGCATCCGGGGTACGGATGCGCCGCAGCGTGCTTTTGCTTTTGTGCAGACCCCTTCGGGTCTGCATTTTTTTGTATTTTTCGGGCAAAAAGCCCGATCCCATAAAACAGTGATTCGGAGGAAATGGATCAAATGAACGAAATTCTCAACAACGTAACAACCGTCAACGACGCCGTCAACGGTTTCGTCTGGGGCAAGGTGGGGCTGGTCCTGCTCATCGGCACAGGCGTTCTGCTCACCGTCGTCACAAAGGTCTTTCAGCTCAGCCATCTCGGGCACTGGTGGAAGAACACCATCGGCTCGCTGTTTCACCGGGACGTCATCGCCCACGCAAAGGACGGCCGTTCCATTTCGCCCTTCCAGGCGCTGTGTACGGCGCTTGCGGCAACGGTCGGTACGGGCAATATCGCGGGCGTTGCGGCGGCGATCTGCGCCGGCGGCGCGGGCGCAGTGTTCTGGATGTGGGTCGCGGCGTTTTTCGGGATGATGACGAACTTTTCGGAAAACGTACTGGGCATCTATTACAGACGGCGAAACGGGGCGGACGAGTGGTCCGGCGGCGCCATGTATTATCTGCGCGACGGTCTCGGCGCAAAGAAGGGCTGCAAAGGGATCGGCAAGGTCCTCGCCGCCCTGTTCTCCTGCTTTGCGATCCTTGCCTCCTTCGGCATCGGTTCCATGGGGCAGGTCAACAAGATCGTGCTGAACATCGAAAGCGCTTTTAAGATCGAAGCCTTGTCCGGCATCCAGGTGTTTGAGGGCGTGTCGCTGTACGCGATCCTGATCGGCGTGGTGCTGGTGGTCCTCGCGTCTCTGATCATTCTCGGCGGGCTGCGCCGTATCGCTTCCTTTGCGGAAAAGGTCGTTCCCTTTATGGTTGTGGCGTTCATCCTCGGCGCGTTCGTCATCGTGGGCAAAAACTACGCGCATATCCTTCCCGCCTTCGGCGCGATCTT